>NZ_CP015507.1 GCF_000294775.2 Cytobacillus oceanisediminis 2691 | reverse complement strand
CCGTATCATATCAATGTGTAACGTGCCAAGGTCTCTGACTCCAGAGAGGTCTTACCCTTCTTGCCTTTGACAAAGGATAAAATGTAGCTTTCTGCACGCAGGTAAGGCATCAGCCCTCTCGATTTACAAACGTTTATGGAGCTCAATCCCTTCAACCATATGGCTTTCGGCCCGCCACCTAACTGTCTACGCTTAAAGACTAAAGTTACCTTTAGCCCTCCAAGACTCGCTACGAGCGAATGGCTAGTTCTTACTCGGCGGGAATCCCACCCGCTATATGATACGACCTACGCTCGGCCGCACACCTGCCCCGTTTGTTAAACAAGAAAAAAGATCGCTCCAGCGATCCATTAACTCCTTGTTAGCCTAATAAATACATACCTCTAATTTTGAAACTAACTCTTTGTATTTAGCAAAAAAATCTCTTGTCGGCAGAACAGCAAAATATGAAGAGACTTGAGCATCGGCTAGTAAACATTCATCATAAATTAAACTAATGTTCAATTCCTTTTGTGGTTTTATTCTCTTTTGAACTAGCAAGTTTGCCAAATCCCAATATAGCTTTTGCCCCATTTCATCAATAGATCTTTCTATTGAAAAACGACCTGCAAAGCTGTTCCACCACACTTCGAATGTTTTATAAGTCTCATTAAAATCCATTAAAGTATCTGCATCAATTACAAATAACCTTTGATAAAATAAATCCTTTTCTTCATTAAATATTTTTACATCAATTTTATTATCATCAGAAATTCTTTGTGAAATCTCATTCCACAGTTCTTTATATTTTAATTCAAAGTCTTCTTTAAACATCATTTTTGTTGATAAATAAGGGAATTTTAAATCCACTTGATTTCGATTTTGATTGAGAAAAATATTTTGTAGGTATATCAAAAAGTTCAAAGCAAAGGATGTATCTGTCTTCATAATTAATGAATTTTCCATAATTCACACTCCCTTTGATTAATGTCATTATTTCAACACTTAGGGAAATACTCAAACATTTCTTCTTTAACTAACCTGCTCCTTTAGTTCAATAAAAAAAGCCACCGGGTATGGCAGCTGGAGCTAAAAGTAACCACCTTTTACTTTAAGTAAATTCCTTCTATAGCTTTATCGTTTTGCTTTAATAATTAAAAAATGGGGATTTTTCATAAGTCTTTCATACCTAACCAGATCTAATGATTTAAATTCTATTGTTGGTTGAGGTTCGATTATGTTTTCGATAGAAAAATACTGAAGAATCTTGTTCAATATTTCATTCAAAGGCCGACGGTAAAATGGGACATCTATCAACTTACCTTGTCTTTCCCATTGATCAATAATAAGCTCGGTACAAAAGTACTCCTTATCTTTAGAAAATTTAATATCCATAAATGGGTGATGGGTTGAAAATTGTAGTATCCCTCCTGGTTTCAGAACCCTTTGAAATTCACTAAATAACCTATTCCAATCTTGAATATAATGCACTACTAGTGAACTAATTATGAGATCGAAATAATCATTTTGAAAAGGCAGTTCTTTTTCAAGATCTAGATTAAGAACCGACGCTTTGTTACCAACACGCCTTTTAGTAGCTGCTACCATTTCAGAACTGATATCAGTTGCAGTGACTTCTGCACCAAGCTTTAATAACTTATCTGTATACCAGCCTGCTGCACATCCTGCATCAAGTACCTTGAGGTTTTTCATATTTGATGGGAGAATGTTTAACATTGCCGGTCTTTCATAAAATATGTTAAATGCATTCTTAGTGTCAACATTGTGTTCATAATCACTTGCAAGTTTATCGTATGCTTCTCTAACTCTATAGCTAGACATATCACACATCCTTACGGCATTAATAAAAAAAGTTCAATTTTATTACATCTGAATTCAACAAAAAAGAGCTCAACTCCTTCTAAGTTAAGCCACTCTTTAAATATACTTATTGAATTAAACTGCCCCTCAGTTCAATAAGAAAAGCTGCCTTTAATGGCAGCTCCAAACTTATTCAAGTCGGTTCCAAGTTATTAGTCCTACATTTCTTATCTCAACTTCACCATTACTAAATAAATGAGGAATGAAAGGGAACAAACCATACCTGTTACCTCTTTCATTTTGAATTTTGTAATATTCAAATGTTTCTCTTGGTATTCCTTTAATTTCTTTATAATCCTCAATATCCAATAGCTTAATTTCGTCCTCTTCTATATCTTCAGCTGGACCTCTGTATTTTTCTTTTGTATAAAAGTAATAAGCATTCTTATTATTTTTGAGTTTCTCAATGGGGATTTTGAAAAAGAGCTGATTCTCTTTAGTTTTTATACCTAAACTGGTTAATGCTTCATAGACGTAATAGGGATGTAGAGGTAAAAAATGAAGAACATCATTCCATAAACAATTAAGTTTTGGAATCTGTCTAGTCAGTAATTCTGTTCTCTCCGGTTGGTCGAAATACTTCTTTGAATACTCGTTATACAAATTAGGATGAGCTTCCTTTAATGAATTCAGAGGAATTAATCTGTCTCCCTTTATCTCTCTTGGAACCATATGATATACAAAACTCTGCACCACAGCACCTCCAGGTTTTAATAATATTCAATTAAAACCCCTTATTCTCCTGCAAAGTCTTGCTCCACTAACCAGCCCCGATAGCACAATGAAAAAATTTCACAGTGAAAATCACAGTCAAAAACGCTGTTGTAAAATTATTAAAGGATTCCGATTTGAGGTGCTATTTTAAAAAAAGCACCGAAATGACAGTCCTTTTGACATTTCAAACGACATAAAAAAAAACTCGCCCTAAAATTGGCGAGTTTTCACTGTTATAAAATTCCAACCCCTCTTAATAAAGTACCCTATAGTTTAAGTGCATTTTTTCACAAAGTTTACTTCTTGCTTCATAAACTCAAAAAAACCGCCTAATAAATAGCGGTAAAATAAAAGGGATTTAGTGAACATCAAAGTAAAAAACTTTCTCAGGAAGGTACTTCCTATTTTCCGTTCCTTAAAAGAATTTAACGTATATACACGATCAAATTTGGTGGGACAGGTTCAAAAATATAAACTTCAGGATTATTAAAAGGCTTGTACTTCAGATAATCTGCCAGATTAGTCATACTTTCCCAATACTCTTTCATTAATTCCTCCTTTGAAGGTAATCCTTCAACAAGGTACTCTTTCCCTCCGCCAGGGATAGCTTCAATATGAGCAAATAAATCACTTGAAATATCGAAGTTAAAAACTAGAATTTTATCACTAGAAACAGGAAAACGAAAGTAAGGTATTTCAAATGGTTCCAAATCTGCACCAAAAGCAACTTTAAAATCAATCCATTTGGGAAGATTTACGGGTCTGAAACGCTCTGTTAGTTGTGGAAAGAAATTAGCACCTCTTGAATACCATCCTGTTGCTGTTTTATGATTTAACCCTTCCTTTAAAACCCTTTGGGGACTAATATTTTCCCCGTTATTATTGTGAATTACCATATGATATAAAAACAAAGAATTACCTCCTTCCAAATACTTCCTCAATCACTTTTATTTTACCGCATATTTACAAATGGTTAGAAACCTTTATTGACTAACCTGCCCCTATAGTCGAATAAGAAGATGAGCATCAGTAGAACTCTGTGTTAACCGGCAGCAACCATTATTTAATGAGAATTTTTAATATAGGAATTCATTAGGTCTGTTTCTTTCTTTAATAAGTTTGATAGGAAGATTAATTGAGGAAATGGCTCTAATACTAAATTGTGATCGATGTCTGTTTGAAGGAGAGAAATTCCATCTAGTTTATGATAGTCGTTTAATGTTATGGCATCATTACAAATAAGATCTATATTTGCTGGAGTTAGCAACAATAACCCCTTTGTCTCTGAAGAAGGAATAGGTTTTGTTAATGCATATGAAAGATACATCACCGTATAGGAGGCTTCTTCACTCCCTTTAATTAGTATTGGAGAAATTGGTTCATTTACTTTTACTCTAGCTGGCTCGTCATTCCATTCTTTAAGATAAAATGTTTTCTTAGGATTTAAAGGAATGATGTTTAACTTAGCCTCTTCGAAAGCTTCCCGCTTTGCCGTGGCTAATGCTGTTTCATTACCTTTTCTGTGTCCTCCTAATCTAACCACCCCAAGTTTATCTCCATCTTTTGTTGGACCTACCTGAAATATAAATAACCCTTTATACAAAACATAGGCACCCGATGTTCTTACATCTTTTGAAATATCCATTTTTCTACCTCTCCTTGCACCTTCATAGAATTTCTGATTATTTAGGATTACAAAAAGCTGCCGATGGAAGCAAAACTTTTTACCTCTTTACCCTAGTTTATGAATGGGAACGGTTTGACATTAACCATTTAACAGCTCTCTAGAGGGAATTGTTGCAGCCTATTACAGGAGTACTGCACTTTTAGTCAACTCTAAAAAGGGCTGCATTTAATGCAGCTACATTTTACCATTCGAAATTAGGAAGCCATATTTTCATCTATATTTGAATCAATAAACTTAAAGTATGGTAGAAATATACCTAATAAAGCCGTCGCACAAATGATTGAACCAATCATTAAGTATAATGTACGAATCCCCCAGATTTCAGCAAAAAAACTACCAACAAATACACCTAATGGCATAGCTCCTCTAATAATGAAGAGTCGTACTGATGAAACCTTCCCCATTAAGTTATTTGGGACAGTTTGTTGAATTATTGTTATATTTTGCACACTAAAAAATGCCATAGCAGCCCCAGCGATAATCTCAGTGAGAATAGCCAAAATGATACTATGATTAATACTTAAAGAGATAAATGTTAGACCACCTACAACTAATGCTCCTAACATTACCACCCTACGACTTTTATAAGTCACTTTCCCAACCAATATTGAACCTACTAC
Organism: Cytobacillus oceanisediminis 2691; assembly: GCF_000294775.2. Lineage (GTDB taxonomy): Bacteria > Bacillota > Bacilli > Bacillales > Cytobacillaceae > Cytobacillus > Cytobacillus pseudoceanisediminis. The sequence continues at coordinate 381,985 of NZ_CP015507.1, read as the reverse complement.
GTAACCTAAAGGAAAGCCTGCCATAAAATATCCATATTCGGAGTAACTCCCCGATAATTCCTCAGTTATATATGGTAGAGTGATTACCATTGTTACCCCTACCCCAAACTGTACAAATGCCAAGAAAACTCCCAACCAAACAATAATAGGGTGTTTGAAGAAATAGGATATACCTTCTATAAATTGTTCTATCCAAATCTTCCGTACATCGGTTGTTACTTTCGTCTCTTTTATTAATAACAATAATGTTCCACTTGTAATAAGTACGACACTAACAAAAATTAATGTCGGAATAACACCTATGTACTCTACAACGAAGCCACCTAATATTGGAGCAAGGAATGTCACTAATCTGACCGTTCCATCAATATAAGCATTTGCAGTACTTAATTGCTCTTTACATACTATAGTTGGTGTAATTGCTTGATTAGCTGGTGTATAAATAGGAGTAATTAAACCTACTATTATTTGAACTGCATATATATGCCACGTTTCGAGGTTTCCCATTAATAAGGCAACAAGTGGAATTAGGAATATTAGTCCTCTAGCCCATTGAGAAAATATCATAATCCACTTTCTACTCCATCGATCAACAAACGGACCAATGAATAATTGTAAAATGAGAGACGGTAAGAAATATAGCAACCACATACTTCCTAATGCCATTGTTGAATTCGTTAACTGATATATAAGGATCGAATTACAAAAAGTACCAAAAGCACCTCCTAATTCAGAGACACCATTACCAAGCCAAACAAAAACAAATGAGCGATTCTTCCAAATACCACTGCTCACACCATCACCCCTTTATATTTTGGTCACTTATTCAAATAAAGGATTAATTCTTTAGCTAAAGATTCAACAGATTTCTTTTTAAGTGAATACTTTAAATCGCTTATTTCGACTAGTTTAGCTGCCCTAAGTATCTTAAGGTGGTGGTGAATCGTAGATTTACCAAGGTTTAATTGGTTCGTAATTTCTTGTAAAGTTTTGTCTTCTTCGTACAATAATTTGACAATACGCAATCGCACCTCATCGCCCAATGCCTTATGTTTAAGTACAAGAAAGTTGTTTGGAGTGTATCTATCATATGGAGAGATACTTTCATTAGCTATTGGATAATAAAATACTTTTGTCCCCTCTATATCTGCTTCTATATTCCAAGGTCGATAAATATATTGTGGGATTAAAAGAACATTATTTACACTTGGTTCCGGTAAATAAGTTACTCCTCCAGTTGACCATTCAACTAGTTCTTCAGGAGTCATTTTCTTAAGCATTTCTTTTTTTGTCTCATAATCAGTTCGTAAAATTGCATTAAGATTCTCTATATCTTTTTGTATAACAATGTCATACCATCCTGTCATCACGCCAATTAGGTGTTTTTTTAGATCATCAACATTTGAATGACTTATGAATTCAATATATTGAGGAAAAAAGGGATTATCGCTTGTTAACATTTTCATTTCATTGATTCCTGCCTCATCACCTACGGCCGCTTTCTTTCTAATTTCCTGAAATTCCATTCCTATAAAGGGTAAACAAATAAATTTCAATTCATTATTAGGAATAACCTTTATGTAAGAAGTGAACTGCGAAATATTAGAAAACTTCTCCTTGTGTAGTAATTGAAGTATTGCTTTCCACGTATTATTCCTCTCTACATATTCTAAATGTTCCAGTAATTCCGTTGATAAAGAACCTTTTATTTCGTTCCAATAATCTAGCGGTTTTTCTAATGTCTTAATAAGTGGTGTATTTGTTATTGCTGCTATCCCCAAAGCACATTCCCACAACACTGAGTAATCAAGCTGAATTCTATAAGTTTCTCTTTTCCTGCTAGTAAGATTAAGAACCTCCAAATATAACACCTCGTTTTCACTTATTAATTCGTCCGTACACCTAATATTCTATAGTTATCGAACAAAGTATTCAATATTTTTAGAATATATATTTAATAAACGTAAAAACCCCTCCTATCAAGGATAGTCAAGGAAGGGTTTCAGATATGGAGCTATTAAATAAAACTGCCCCTTTTGTATAATAAAAAGGCCACCCAATTTGGCAGCCGTATATCAATTAATGCACCCGTTTATTTAGCTCAATGTATCTTAAATCAAAATTCGATATAAAAAGGATGAAGTTTTTCGTTTAAACAAAACTCAATTCTTTGCCTGAAATTTTTCCAAGTGACCATTTCCAAGGCTTTTTTAACTGGAAAGAAACCTACCTCTAAGCTCTCTGGAGATGTTCTCAGTTCTCCTCCGATTGGTTTTCCCAAAAACAATGTGTTACATATAGAATCACTTACATTTTGATATACTCCACAAAATTTTAAAACTTCAATATCTATACCAGTTTCTTCTTTTGTTTCCCTGATTGCAGCGTCCTTTAATGATTCTCCTTCTTCAACCTGTCCCCCAGGCATTTCCCATCCTCTGCGAGGACCTTTAATTAATAAAACCTCTTTTTGCTCATTAAGTACGATAGTTGCTGCTGAAACAATATGTTTTGGTGGTAACATATCCTGACCTCACATTAATAGAATACTTAATTAATTCGCTACTTTTTTTCTTTCACCTTCTTCAAGGCACCGCCCCTTTAATTCAATAAAAAAAGCCATCTGGGATGGCAGCTATCATAATCACCTTTATTAGAAGATGCAAGAAATAATTTCTGCTATTTCTTTATGTGGAGTTCTTCCCATTCTTCTAAAGATACCTTTTCATTCTCTCTTAAATGTTCAGGTACTTCAACGTAACACATCAATTCTAAACTATTTCCATCAGGGTCTTCAAAATACACAGAAGCATTTCCCTGATAAGGTCTAACAAAAGGTTCTACAGATGTTCTACTTCCAAATGGAACAGCTGAAATCCCTTTACTTTTTAACCATTCTAAGGAACTTTTCATATCCTCATAAGAGATAGTAAAGGCTAAATGCCTTAATGATGGGTGGGACGGGGTTTTAAACTCTTTCCCTTCCCATAACCCTAGCCAACTTTCCCCTTCAACTATTCAGAAAAATGCGGTTTTCGAACTACGCCAAGCTAGCTTTAACTGTAACTCACGATAAAATTCAATAGATCTATCTAAATCTTTGACAGGTAAATGAGCTTCATAAATCCCTTTAATCATTTATATAACCTCCTTACATTCAATTTTACATTCCTACCAATTTATTACCTCCAGGTATAGACTGAAATCCCCTACAACTTTTGCTGTAGAAATATTTTAAGCCCATTTCGCTGTTCAATAACGCTGCCCGTTTGTTCAATAAAGAATACTAAAAAAAGCGTCAACCCTATTCGGAATATACGCCACCTAATTTGTTAAGCTGCCTGGCTTTGTTAGCTGAGCCTGAAGATAAGGTTAGTTTAGCTGCATTAACCTGCATAGCTTAATTATTTTTTTTAATAAGTTTAATTACTCCCATTATCCCCCAAACACCAATCGATAAAGATACAGCTATTAATGCCAAAACGATTAAAATACCAACTATAGTTCCCAACATTATTATCTCTCCTTTTACTTCTATAAGGATGTTAACTAATCAATCAAAGTCAATCTTAACTTTCTATTAAGTTATACGGTGGATTACACAGATGGTTTCTATATTTTTTATGTCACTAAACTGCCCCGTTTGTTAAAAAAGAAAAAGCCACCTGATTAGGCAGCTGATATTGAACATAGGCACCTTATTGTATTAATAAAGGTTGGTTTAATCAATTCTTCTAATTTTATGAAGGATGTTATACCCTTGTAACACCTGGCTATATAAGAATTGCTCCTCTAAAAAATATCTTTGTTTAAACTATCCTAGGGTTGGATGAGTAGATTCAGTTGAATAGATTCTTTCAGAATGAGTCAATATTCTCTTCAATTTCCCTCGATCAATCTCATAACCTATTCCCAATCCTTCTGGAACCTGGATGTATCCATTTTCCATTGTGATTTCGGGCTTTACTATATCATCTTCCCAATAATGAGAAGAAGGGGCTGTATCACCAGGCATTGTGAAATTAGATAGTGCTGTCATATGAATATTATGTGCTCTTGCTATTCCAGTTTCTAGCATTCCTCCGCACCATACAGGGATATTATGCTCTTCACATAAATCATGGATTCTAATAGATTCTTGGAGCCCTCCAACACGGCCGATTTTAATATTTATGATCTTGCAGCTGCCAAGTTCAATTGCCTTTCGTGCATCTTCAAAACTATGAATACTTTCATCAAGGCAGATTGGTGTAGAGATGTTTTTCTGCAAAATAGCATGATCAATAATATCATCATGGGCCAAAGGCTGTTCAATCATCATGAGGTTATATTTGTCCAACTTTTTGAGGTGTTCAATATGCTCTAAGGTATAAGCGGAATTAGCATCAGCCATAAGGGGGACATCGGGATATTTCTTGCGAACAGCATCAATATATTCAATGTCAGCTCCTGGGGCAATTTTTACTTTTATTTTTTTAAATCCTTCCTTAACATACATCCCTACCTTTTCAACTAATTGGTCAGGTGTTTCTTGAATACCAATGCTTTTTCCAACAGCTATCTTTTTCTTTTCTCCTCCAAGAACCTCTGATAATGAACTTCCATTTTTTTTAGCAAAAACATCCCACATGGCCGTTTCAAGGGCAGCTTTTGCTATTTGGTTTCTGCGTACAAAAGAGAGCATTTTATGGACTTCTTTAGGATGGGAGATTTTTTTTTGAATAACTTTAGGAATAAGGAAATCTTTTAACATATAAACTGCGGTATAAGTTGTTTCCTCATTATAATATGGTTCATTGCTGGTAACCGTTTCTCCCCAGCCTGAGATACCAGATTCGTCAATTGCTTCAACGATACAAACATCCTTAGTTTGGATAGTGCCAAAACTTGTAGTAAAAGGGGCTTTCAAAGATACCCTAGTATGATGCAGTACCACCTCTTTTATATAAATTCCTTTCATATCAACACCCCTTTTTACTATGTAGAATGATAATTTCAGATAAAATATTTATTCCATTGAGTAAGGAATCTCTATTAAAAGTCATATTCGGATGGTGTAGGCCAGGTTTTAGGTCGCATCCTAGCCCAACCATAGTTGCTTTTAAATGTGGCTTTTTAATCGTATAAAAATGAAAATCATCTCCACCAGGTGTAATCAGGGGGGCCGCCAACTTTTCTTTACCTAAACAATTAACAATTGCTTGCTCAGCCATTTCTAATGCCTCATTGCTGACTTCAGCTGCCGCAATTCCATAATCATTCGTCAAAACGATATCTGTATTAAAAAGTTCACTGGAGGATTGTAAAATTTCGAGCACTCTCTGTCTTAATTTTTCCATAATTTCATTTGTCTGCGAGCGTAAATCAATAGCCAAAGAAGCACTGCCAGGTATGATATTCGTATTTTTTCCTCCTGAAATGAATCGAGTAGCTTTTATTGTGTGAGCCACATTTGGATCTAGGTGAATTGTATTAAAGGAATTTAGAATAGAGTTTCCAATTTCAATTGCATTATGAGTTAAGTGAGGACGAGCACCATGTGCATCATCTCCTCTGATTTCAAATTCCATAGAACCTGTGGCACCATGCATAATAGCGGGAGTAACATAGCCATCTGGTGTTTCTTGGACTGGTCTTAGATGAATCCCATATAGAAAGTCGACATTATCAACGATTCCTTTATCTACTAGTTTTAGTGCTCCTGCACCAACTTCTTCTGCAGGCTGGAAAATAAACCTTACACCGACCTTGTCTTTAAGACCCTCTAGCTCTTGTATTTTCCAGAGAACGCCCAAAACCATAGTCATATGGGCATCATGTCCGCATGAATGATTAGCCTGTAATTCACCGTTGACCACTTGCCAGAGTGCATCCATGTCTGCACGAATTGCAACAATTGGCACATCTCCTGAGAAATCTCCATAATCCCCTATTACTCCTGTACAATCCTCAAACGTTTTGACTGAACATCCTGCCTGTTCCAAACGCTTTTTAATATATTCTGTCGTATTAGTTTCTTTCCAGCTTAGTTCTGGGTGTGAGTGTAAATAATCAAATGTTTCATCGATCTTCTCTTTTAGATAAGCTACCATTGTTATCACCTTTCATTGAATATAGTATCGATTAGTGGGATTCACAAAATCGAGCTTTCCTACCTTTTGGGCTATATGGAGCAGAAGTGCGTTTAAAACAGAAAAGGTTACAGGCCCTTTTTCCAATAGGGACTTTTGTGATGTGTTTATAGTTAAAACAAGATCTCCATATTCCACAATTGGTGAGATCTGTGAATCCGTAATGACGATAATATTATTCCCATTTGATTTTGCCTCTTTTGCTAATCTAATTGATTCCAAAGCATATCGATAATAGGAAAAAATTAAGACCGTATGTTCATTACCATCTTTAGTGATACCAACATCAGTTTCAGGGCGATATAAAGTGGTGTTATCCAAAAGACTATTTAGAACGTATGAAAACCAATGTGCATAAGCAAAAGATTGGTAATACCCCACTATTTTTACTGAACGAGAACCAACAATCTGATCAACAATATTTCTAGCAATATCCCATTCAATATTTTTTGCAACCTGATGGATAATGCTTTCATCAATACTCATTACATTTTCAAACGAATCAGATGTATCGGGAGAAACCTCTTTACCTGGCGGCTGAATCGTTAACAATCTGTATTGGACATCTTTTTGTAATTCTGCAAAGCCAATGTAGCCTATAGCTTTACAAAAGCGGATAACCATTGTCTCGCTTACATCAATTAAAGAAGCTACTTTTTTAGCTGGGTGAGTGGCAAATAAAACTGGATTGGAGAGTAATGATTCAGCTACTTTTTTTAATCCTTTAGTTAAGGAATTATAGTGTTTGTTTGTTTTTTCAATATAAGACATGTTTCAACTCCAAAATAAAGTATTTAATTTATTGTTGTTAAAATAAAGTTTATGCTTTATTATAATAAAAGTCAATGAATATTAAGAAAATTCAAACGGAGGTGTTTACAATGGAGAAAGCAAAAGAAAAGAAAGGGTTAAAATGGGGTATACCTGATGCCTATGTTATTTTATTTGGTATTTTAGCCCTTATGGCGGTTTTGACTTATCTTATACCAGCTGGTGAGTTCTCTAGAGAAGAAATAGAAGGTATAACAATGGTAGTACCAGATAGCTATCAACAGATAGCTTCCTCACCTGCAAGTCTTCTAGACATATTTCTTGCCATTCAAGAAGGGATGATTAGTTCCGCTCCTTTGATTTTCCTAGTATTAATCATTGGAGGATCGTTTGCAGTTATCGAATCAACTGGTGCAATTGATGCAATGATTTTAAAAACGATAGAAAAAACTAAAAATAAAGAATTACTTTTGATAACAGTTGTGTGTATTCTCTTTTCAATTTTTGGAGCACTAGGGATTATCGTTAATGCGGTAATAGCATTTATACCTATAGGTATCATTCTGGCACGTTCAATGAAGTTGGATGCTATGGTGGGTGTATCAATTATATATCTTGGAGCATACGCAGGATTTAATACCGCTTTCCTTGACCCGCTAACAACAGGTACTGCACAGCAAATTGCCCAGCTGCCTTTGTTTTCTGGTATCGGGTACCGAATTGTCATTTATATCACAATACTAATTACAACCATTGCCTACATTGCTTATTATGCAAATAAGATAAAAAATGATCCTGCTAAAAGTGTATTGGGGAATACCCCTTTTCCGAAAATCGAAGAGAAAAATCAGTTAAATAAACAAGTTGTTCTCACTGGTGTACATAAACTTGTGTTGTTCTGGCTTGTAATCGGAATCGGAATCTATGTATTTGGGGTTTTTCAATACAATTGGTCTTTAAATGAGATGGCTGCAATATTTCTAATAATTGCAGTGGGAACTGCGATCATTTCAAAGATATCACCAAACAAACTTATTGTAGAATTCTTTAAGGGTGCTAAGGGATTAGTGTATGGAGCAATGATTATTGGAATGGCTCGTTCCATTGTAGTGGTGTTAGAAGATGGGAAGATTTTAGATACAATTGTTCAGGGTATGGCAAATCTGATGACACCTTTTACTAGTGTTATGGGTGCGTTGGTAATGTTTATTGCCAACTTATTATTTAATATCTTAGTTTCTTCCGGAAGTGGCCAGGCCGTTATAGTTATGCCAATTATGACACCATTGGCAGATATTATGGAAATTCCCAGACAAGTTGCAGTACAAGCATACAAAATGGGAGATGGCTTTACTAATGTAATAACACCTACATCTGGGATATTGATGGCAAATTTAGCAATTGCAGGTGTATCGTGGATAAAATGGATTCGGTTCATTTTTCCATTACTTATGATTTGGATCATCCTGGGATCAATTGTCCTTGTAATCGGCGTATGGATGAATTGGGGACCTTTTTAAATTGCGTTTTTAGAGCTGCCAATCACAGCCTGGAAAGTTATAATGAAGGTATACTGTAATTAAGAGCCTTCTTTTCTCTTATATAGAAAGAAGGCTTTTTTATTGTTATTAAAATACAAGTGCATCCTACCTGACCTTCATAATATCTTTTAAAATATCATTTTTTATACTCACCTTGTACCTCCTCCATAGCTTTTTTTATTCTGATTATTTAGGTAACAAAATTTCTGCCTATGGAAGCATACCTGTTTACTTTTGGACTCTTAGTTTATGAACAGATCAGTTTGACATTAACTGTTTGTATTGTGTTTTATAATAATAAAAGGGATGCCTGTACTTTTGAAACTGCTTCTTTAACTAACCTCCCTCAATAAAAGAAACGTACACACCCGATTACTCCTGATTTCTTAGATTTTCATAGCTGCCCCGTTAGTCGAATAAAAAAAGAGCTGCCGATCTCATTAGATCTTCAACTCTTGCACCCGTTTAGAATATAAAAAAACTAGAATTTTTATGCTAATATACCAAGTAAATCTAATTGAAAGACTATTACTATGAAAATTACCAATAAAAACATTTCACTAATAGTCAGAATAGATTGTTTGGGGTTCTGTGAATACTTCCACTCAAAAAATGCCCTTATCCCATAATCTAATACAACAAAAATGACTAATGCAAATACCCAAAGTTCAATAGAAAAGCTTTGGAAAAGCACTAAATAAAGGAAAATTAAATTGGTAATAATAGAAGAAATTCTTAAACTCCAATCAATTTTTCGATGTATTTTGTTTATGTGGTTATAAGAAAAAAATTCCTTTTTCTCTTTCTCGATATTAAGTGTCTTTCTCAAACAAAGCTTAACTACTGCAATAAGAGCAAAAGTAAGTAACGCAATTATTGCCAATTTAGCCAAACTTAATAATCCCCCTTTTTAAACTCTACTGCCCCATTTGTTCAATAAGAAAGTGATAACCAAAACTATATAAAGTTGACCAATTTATCCTTAGAACAATAACTACATTGCTTAACTTCTCTTTTGATTTCGCCTTGTTTCTTAAATTTATTACAAATCTGATTAACCTGCTGCCTTGGTTGAATATTTAAAACCTCAGACAGGCAATCATCACAATAAATATCACTTGTACTTTTTAAGAGTTTTTGTATTTTTTCAGTATTAGTCACTACCGATACCTCATAATATTTTTATTTGTTTCTTAATGCTTATTATTCCTTATTAAGCTAAACTACCCTTTAGCTTAATAAGGAATTCGAGAATAAAAGCGTTTATCCTTTCACGATCACTTCCAGTGTTAGTAAAAATTGATATAATAGTATTCATTTACTTCTGTCTTTCTTCCATTTATAAGGTTTACTTGACCAATTATATAAAAGAATAAATAAGAACATCATAAAAGATATCCCTATATTATCAACCCACTTAACCTCTTTATTAACAATAAACTGACAAACAATTGATACTACAAAAAATATTAACGGATATCTAATGCTTTTTTTAAGCAAATTGTCACCATTTTCAATTCCCTCTTGTGCTAACTACCCCCGCTTGTGCCCTTTACATTAAAAGAATGCTCCTTAATGACTTTCCTTCAATGTCTTTTTATATCGAAATAACTCATCAAACCACATACTAAAACTCCTAATCCCAAAAAAACAGTAAAAAACCAATTCTCTTCCCAACTTACAACTACACTATATAAACAAGCCAATGCAATAATTAATGCTGCATATTTTGCTCGCAGTATTTTTATTATTGAAGGTTTTACATCATTCAAATTATTACACTCCAATTTGGATAATTTAGTGACGTGAGTGCTATACCTACATTAAGTTATTACTGACGTACCATCCTAAAAGCCAACCAATGATTCCGCCTATAATTCCTAAATAAATCATTGCTGACCCTTGCTTACTCCTCTGGTAATCTCGCCTTATTACAACTCCTATGCATATAGGGAAAAACAATAGCATAGGCGGCATTAAGTTAAAAGTTAATAAGATGACAGATAACCACCCAATTGTTAGGAGTATACCTTTACCATTTTTTTGTTCATTTCCCATCAACTCACCTCATTTAATACCCTAAATTTTACATTTGTTTCTCATTCTATCATATAGAGAGCTTTAAAATAATAATTTCTTTGATTATCTAATCTGCTTTGTTACTTAGATAAGAAAAAGTAATTCATGTAAACGCTAAAATAAAAGTTGACCACTTTAGCGCAATTCGCTAACCAAAAAGTTGACCACCCTTAACACCCAATCCCTTATCATAGAGTTTGTCGAGAACTTCATGATTCGGGAGGAAAAAAAGGATGTTAAAGATGGCTAATATAGAGCTTATCAGAAAATTGCACTTTAAAGAAGGTCGTTCTATACGACAATTAGCGAAAGATCTTACATTATCAAGACAAACCATTCGAAAAGCTTTACAACAGAATAAAATTCCAACCTATCAACGATCAAAGCCGGTTACCAACCCGGTCATCGACCCCGTTAAACCAATTATTATCCGATGGTTAACGGACGATGAAACAGCCCCCCTAAAACAGCGTCACAGTGCTGCTCAAATCCACAGACGCTTGGTGAAAGAATATGGCTTTAAAGGTGGAGAATCCACTGTACGCCGTTTTGTACGCCAATATAAGCAGCTCAAAGAAACTCCTAATTCCTCTATACCGTTGGAATTCGATCCCGGTGAATTTGCCCAATTTGATTGGGGGGAAATCATTGTGCTTTTAAATGGGATTGAAACGAAGGTAATGCTTTTTTGTATGAGACTTTTGTATAGCCGTAAGATTTTTGTAAAAGTGTTTCAGCATCAACGGCAGGAGGCGTTATTTCAAGGTCACGCAGATGCCTTTGATTATTTCGGTGGTGTCCCGAAAACGATTGTCTATGACAATATGAAAACAGCGGTAAAGAAGGTGTTAGAAGGGACCAAGCGTGAAGAACAGGAGGCCTTTATCCAGTTTCGATCATACTATCTTTTTGATGCCCAATTTTGTGCACCCGCAAAAGGAAATGAAAAAGGACAAGTAGAGAAACTAGTTCAAACAGCACGAGCTCAATTTTTAGTTCCCGTTCCACAGGTAAGTGACTTACAGGTACTTAATCACTATCTTTTAGAACAATGTGATGCCTATGAAGAAACCTATGTTCCAAAAACGAAAGAACAGGTGGGTGAACGATTTTTACTAGAGAAGCAACAGCTTCTGCCGATTATTGGTACTCATCCTTGCGCAAGGAAGGTAAGAGCCTCTGTCAACAGTCTTTCGCTTGTTAATTTTGAAACAAACGCCTACTCGGTACCTACTAGGTATGCCGGTCGGAAAGATGCACAAATAAATGCTTATGTAAATCACATTGAAATAAACATTGACGGAAACTGTGTAGCCAAACATGAGCGTTCATACGAAAAGCTTCAAGAAATTTTTGAAGTGGATCATTACTTGGATGAACTGGAGAGAAAACCAAGGGCCATCCAGCATGCGCGCCCAGTTCGAAGAGCTAATCTTCCACCAAGTTATCAAGAATTTTATAAGAGAAGTCTTTCAAAGTATGGGCATGGAAAAGAGTTTATTCAACTATTAAAACTCCATCGGGAGTTTACGATGGAAACAGTAGAAAGGGCAGTGGCAAGTTGTGTAAAAGAGCAGCTATATACAGCTGATAGTGTAAGGCATTATCTTTACCTCATGACTCAGCCGGAAGCAACAAAGCCAGCCCCAATAAAATATGAAATGGAGCAGTCCGTCACCGTCAAGGCTCCTACATTTAGCCCGTATGACCAACTATTACAGAAAGGGAGGTATATTCACTGAATACACACCATTATCAAATGGATGAATATCTAAAAAGGCTGCGCTTGCCGACTATACGTGAACAAGTTGACGCTTATTTGCGCGAAGCAAATGAGCAACAAATTACCTATGAAGAATTTCTCTTTCAATTATTATCGATTGAAATAGCTGAGCGAGAAATCAAAAAGAAAGAGTTAGCCAGAAAAAAGGCGCAATTCCCTGTACATAAGGACCTCCTCTCTTTTCAATTTGAGGAGGCTCCCCACGTACCAAAAAGACGCATTCTGGACATCTTTCAAGGAGAGTACATTCAGCAGAAAAGGAATGTCATTTTTATTGGGAACTCAGGTACAGGAAAGTCGCATTTATCAATTGCGTTAGGGGAAGAGGCGATTAATCAAGGCTATACTGTCAAATATTATACGGCCGCCCGCCTATCGAATGAACTGATGGAAGCCCAAGACGAAAAAAGGCTCCTCCAGTTGGAGAAACAATGGTTGGCTGCAGATGTCACGATTATTGATGAACTTGGCTATATCCCCTACCACCAGAGAGCAGCCGAATTACTGTTTCAATTTTTTTCTACTCGTTATGAAAGAGGAAGCATGATTATCACTAGCAATCGGGAGTTTAGCCGATGGGTAGAAGTTTTTCACGATGAACAGATGACCGCCGCCTTGTTAGATCGAGTGACTCACAAGGCCCACATTATCCCAATGAACGGAGAGAGTTATCGTCTCAAAGAAACATATTCGAAGTAACAAGAGGGTGGTCAACTTTTACATGAGCGACATGGTCAACTTTTGGGTTGACATTTACACTGTAGAGATTATCCGAGGAATGAATGAATCTGGAAAGCGAAAAGTACCTGATGACTCACCAGTGGATTTTATTTCAAAACGTTGGAAAAGGCATTTATACGAGGATGATGGTACAACAATTAATCGTCATTACTATGAAATGGCTGTTTTAACGGAACTTCGGGAGCATGTTCGGGCAGGAGATGTTTCCATTGTTGGTAGCAGGCAATATAGAGATTTTGAGGAATATTTATTTTCAGAAGATACATGGAATGAAGCGAAGGAGAATACGAGATTATCAGTTAGTTTATCATTCGAAGATTATATGACGGAGAGAACCAAAAGTCTTAATGAAAGGTTAAAGTGGTTAGCTGCCAATTCCGTTAAGTTGGACGGAGTTTCTCTTGAAAAAGGAAAGATATCAATTGCACGCTTGGAAAAAGATGTTCCGGAAGAAGCAAAAAAATTTAGTGCGAGCCTGTATCAGATGCTACCAAGAATAAAATTAACCGATTTACTCATGGATGTTGCTTATATAACAGGATTTCATGAACAATTCACTCATGCTTCCAATAATCGAAAACCGGATAAAGAAGAAACGATTATTATTATGGCAGCCCTTTTAGGAATGGGAATGAATATTGGTTTGAGTAAGATGGCTGAAGCAACACCCGGACTTACATATAAGCAACTAGCCAATGTATCTCAATGGCGCATGTATGAAGATGCCATGAATAAAGCACAAGCCATATTAGTAAATTTTCATCATAAATTACAATTGTCTTCCTATTGGGGCGACGGTACAACATCCTCATCGGATGGTATGAGAATGCAGCTAGGTGTTTCATCACTACATGCAGATGCAAATCCACATTATGGAACCGGAAAAGGAGCAACCATCTATCGTTTTACTAGTGATCAATTCTCTTCTTACTACACCAAGATTATTCATACTAATTCAAGGGATGCGATTCATGTTTTAGATGGTTTGTTGCACCATGAGACGGATCTAAACATAGAAGAGCATTATACAGACACGGCCGGTTATCAATACCTTTTATAAAAAAGTTAGAATTTAAGTGTGTTCTTTCATTATAGACATGTATTTAAAGAATGATTTAAAAATGACTAACGATTCAAAGTCGTTAGCCATCTATTCAATAATCGCGCCTGATTGCTTAATATCAGAAAATTGAGAAGGTATTGCGAAAGGCCCCTAAGTTATTTTACTAATACACACTTTTGCACAATTAGGGGTAGCAATAACATTTTATCCTAAGAGAAAAGAGATATGTCGGAACAACATAAGAATTAACCTTTACATTATATTTTTTCAAGTTTTCCTTTTAATTCAACCAACTTATTCTTAATAAAAGGGTCTGTTTCTTCAGGTAACTGTTCTAATTTAAAAAATTCAGCTTCAATTGCTTGATTTGCATCAGGCGTTACTTCACCTTCATAGTCCGTACATAAATATCCTATTGCGACGATGTGGTACTCATCTTCACCACCCTCTAGCTTCGTATAGAGATCCAGACCAGAATAAACACCAAATAATTGTAATGAATTTATCGTTAGCCCTAAATCATCTTGTACATTTCTTTTAATACATTCCTCAACTGACTCATTTAACTGCAATATTCCACCGGGAACACTCCATGTTCCACCTTTGTATCTATTCAGTAAAATTTCTCCTTGATTATTCATGATAGCTACACTTGGTCGTACTATTATCAAAGGCGAATTTCCAATCATTTCCCTCATATTTTCACAATAATCCATAAAATCCTCCTACGAAAATTGATTAATGAACTTTGTAACATTTCCTAAACAACAACTACCTTGAGGATTATTTATCTCGCACCCACACCGATTTTCTTTTATATTTTCACGAATATGTTCTACTGGATTAGGGGGAATTCCTTCTTCAGAATATTGTTTAATTTTTTTTTTTGTCCAATCAAAACAATAACAAATTGGTGTAGTTACTGAGCCATCTTTTTGATGAACGGCTACCTTTATGTCAGATACAAGGTACTTTTTATTATTCGTATCAAAATAGACTACATCACAGTCTTCAGTTGAACAAAAATAGTGATTTTCTTTAGCGTTTAATGTTTCTAATGCAGATGGTTTAAGTAATGATTTTAGTGTAATCAATTTTACATTTTTAGCTTTATTTTTACATGATGGACAATTACCATTACTATCAATTTTTATTTCATTAACGTTACTACAACAATCTTCCATCATTCTTCCACCTTTACAATTTATTATTTCTATAAAAATTCTTTTGCTTTCTTTTCTTAATCCATTAAAGTTTCGATAATAGGACATTCATAAATATTTTTGTTTTCAGGACATCTTTCTTTAAGGTCTATCAACATTTGTTCAATTTTTTTAAGATCTTCAATTTTACGCTCGATGTCCTCTAATTTAAGAACAGTGAAATCATATATGTCACGGCACTTTGCTTCGTTGTGATCGACAACCCCTAGCAATTTATCAATTTCATTTAAGGTAAATCCCAATTCCTGCATCCGTTTTATGAAATTCAATCGATCAACCGTTTGTAGGGAAAACATTCGGTATCCTTTTTTGGTACGATTAGGTTCTGGAATTAAACCTAAACGCTCATAATACCGAATGGTCTCCTTGTTAACACCACACCTCTCAGCCAGTTCCCCAATACGATATTGCATCTATCTCACCTCATATATAGTATAAACCCTGTACCATAGTACAGGGTCAAGAAAAGTATTATTTACTAATCGATCTTACTATCTTAAAAAAACTGCCATTTTTCAATAATCCTTATTCGGCAATTTGGCGTGATTGCGGAATACAACTTATCTTTTAATGGCATTTTACACAAAAATATCAAACTGGGAAGGGAAAATTTTTGGAACTTAAATTCCCTCATAAATCTTCCCAAATTGAATTTTTAGTTGTTCTTTAATTTCTTTATTTTCCTTTTCTAAATGCTTGACTCGCTTTCGTAAGGAAGCGATAATTACATCTTTTGATGTGTCACTCATATTCCTTTTAACTTGTTTTATTGAGGGGAGACCTTCTTGTTGTTTACGAAGTGTTTCGATTCGATCTCGGAGTTCTGTATTTCTGTATAGAAATGCCTTTGAAACCCCTGATTCTGCAGATACAGAGTTAAAATTGATTTTCAGTTGTTTTTTTATCATCCTTTTGATCGCTTCTTCAACTTTTTGAATGGTCTTTTCCGTTTTCAACTTTGCGTGTTTTATAATACCTTCGGTATTTGGGTTTTCATTAGACATTTTGCATCACCTTCTCACGTTCATCTCCAACATACTCACGTCTAGGTTTTTCTAAACCAAAGATACCACCAGTATGTAGTAAACCACTTGCTAATTCTTTATATCTTTTTAATTTGGGTTCAATTAACTCAATGGAACGTAACCTTCCGGATTTTTTGTATACTTCAATATCAGCTTCCATTTTAAATATCTGTTCTTGATAATAGTCGAGAAAAGTCTTGTCAACGTGAAAACTTCGGCAATTGTTTTTAATACACGGTGGTTCCAAGGTCTGTTCAAGAAAATCACAATGAAGTTTTGGGCTTTTTACACAAAACCCATGATCTAAACGAATAGAGTCCATATTGTGACGTATCCACTCCAGTTCAACTCCATTTTCTTCAGCCTGTTGAGCTAAATCAGCGACAATAACTTCTCCATGAGTATCTAGTCTTACTGCGCCATTATCTCGAGCCTTTTCCCATTCATCACGGAGTGTCTGGTCATGAATTTGGGCATAGACTAATGTCATTTCAGGACTGGCATGTGCCATCAGTTTTTGAACATGAAGGATATTCATTCCGTTATTAATCAAATTAACACCGTAACGGTGTCGAAATGCATGATTTTTAAACCAATAAATTTCTCCATCCTTGTCCTTAATATTACATCTGTTTGCTAGTTTATTAAGGTTCAGCTTAATGGAATCCTGCGATATGGGATTACCCATCCTTTTCCCTTTTAGTACTGGAAACAAATATTTCTTAGGGTTCGTGTCCAAAGAGTATCTCTTTTTTGTAAGTTCTTGCTGCGCTAAGACAACATTAGCAATTTCTTCTGAAATAGGAACTTTATGATTTTTATAACTTACTTTCCTTTGATCTCCGATAATCCACCAGCCATCTTCTTGATTTACTAAGCAGTCAATTTTAAGTGATAAAACGTCACTAATACGAAAACCTGTAGCTTCCATTAGAAGAATTATAGGTATATGTTCTGAGGAAAGTTCGTTAATATGGAAAACTAACTGTTCCCATACTTCATCCGGAATATATTTAATTTCATCAGCTTTTGCTCTTTTCTTTTTAGGGATATCCTCAATTGACAATAGTGAAATAACTGACTTTGTCGGGGCTTCTTCCCATTCGAATTTCTGTATATATGAGATAAACGTTTTAAGATCTATTAAAAAACGATTTACATAATTGTGATCTGGATTAATTAAATATTTTCCCTTTTTAATAGTGGAATGTCGTAAGTATTCAATATACTCTTCAATATCCATTCTAGATAGGTCGTTTAATTCTTTCCATTCAGGATGTTTATCCTTCAAAAAGGTGAAGAAAAACGAAAGTCTATTTAAATAACATATTGCTGTAGAAAAGCTGATGGATTGCTGCACAACTAGGCGAGTCTTTATATATTTTTTAAATAATTGTCTATAAGGTTGCGGAACCTTCGAAAAGTCTATTGAATACCTACTGATTGTATTGTTATAATTAATCTTCAATTTTCGTACATCCCAACAATCTTTATCTGTTTCTTCTCGTTCATCATAAAAGTGATAATAAAAATCATAAACTTGAAGAAATAGTCTAATATACAATGATGGTTGAACTGTTGGTGACATCCATGGTGATGACTTTTTCCGGTGTACAATCTCAACTGATTTTCCTTTCTCTACAAGAAATGTTCGATATTCTATTAGAAACTTTTCTTTCGGAATATCAATAATAGAATCTAAATTAGCATAATATCGAGAGATGAATTCTGTAAAAACTTTAAGACATGGAGAATAATGCATAAAAGCATAGATAATCGAAATCCTTGTCTCCTGTAACCCCTTATAAAAATAATATTTTAGTTCATTTTTTAATCTAAGATTGTGTACCTTATCAAAAATCAATTTTCTATTCCAATCATAATGTTTATCCAAGAAGGGGCATTCTTGTACATTCCACACATCATTTGCCCAATATCCAAGTAATGGTTCATTTATCTGTTCCAGATGGTGGGGAAGGGGTTTTACTTTGAATGTGCCATGTATCATTATTTATCTCTTCTTCCCATTTTTTTATTTGATTGAGCTTGTTTCCAGCTTTCACGTATGGTTTCATCGGATGAATGGATATAAGTCTGTATGGTTGTTTGAACGTGTGCATGCCCTAATAACCTCTGTATGATGGCAATATCTACTCCTGCTGCATGTAACTCTGTGGCATATGTATGCCGGAGCATATGAGGGGTAAAATCTATTTCTGTTTTTTTCTTCATCCTTTTAATTAAGGAACGAACAGAACCATCAGTCATTGGTTTACCACGATTAGGTCCAGTTAAGGAGATAAAAACATAATTGCTATCAATTTCGTAAGAATGAAAGTCTATTAGATAATCTTGAAAGAGATTCATAGTCTCAATAGATACATAAACTTTTCGTTTTTCTCCATCGGATGTTTTGGATTTCCTAACCGTAATAGCATTTTTACCTATATCAAAATCCTCTACCCACAGAGAAAGGGCCTCTCCAATCCGTAATCCCCCTTCATATAAAATACGGAATAATAATTCATCTCGTATATTACTGCACGCATCATGGATCACTTGGATTTGATTTTTACTCAATGTTTTGATTAAACGCTTTGGTTCCTTAATCTTTAAAATGTTTTTATCATAAGAATTCCCTTTTGTAATGTGATGAAGGAAAGGTTTAAAAGGCTTAAAACGACCGGGGACTTGCTTTTTTAATTGATCATTTACATTTCCCCCATAATCCTCGCTACGAGACAAATAGTCATAGAACCCTATTACACACGTTATGATGGTATTAACCGTTTTTTCTGATCGTTTCGCCAAGGTTTCTTCAAAATAAGTGACTTTTGTTGATTGATCAGGAATTCTCAGCCAACCGATGAATTGAGCCAAAATATCAAGGTTTACTTCTTGATATTCTAATCCACACTCCTCTAGGAATTGAAAGTAAAGCTTTAGATGATAACAGTATGACTTTAGTGTGCTTTCAGCTTTTCCAATGTTATCTAAATACTTTATATACTTTGCAACTGAAGTAACTGGATACCCCCCATTGTCAATTAACAGAAATCTTTTCTTCTCATGAATGAGAACTTCTTGTACTTTCAAAATTATCCCCCCATGGTCTAAAATCATTTCGTTAGATACTATGTATCCATAAAATTCATAGTATACATAATGAATCTATAAAGAAATGAAAAAGAAGTAGTTGATAACATAAGATACGTTAATAACTACTTCTAATACTAGTTCAATTAAAGCCGGTTATACAGACCAAATATTTGGACTGACTCATTTATTAGGATTTAATTTTGCTCCAAGAATAAGAGATTTATCAGATTCGAAATTATTTACAATAGATAAAGCAAGTGAATATCCAAAATTAGAAGCCATTTTACGTGGACAAATAAATACAAAGGTCATTAAAGAAAATTATGAGGATGTTTTGCGATTAGCTCATTCTATACGAGAAGGAACAGTTTCAGCATCCCTTATTATGGGGAAATTAGGTTCTTATTCAAGACAAAACAGCCTAGCTACAGCCTTACGTGAGATGGGACGAATAGAAAAAACTATCTTTATTCTTAATTATATTTCAGATGAATCTTTAAGAAGAAAAATACAAAGAGGATTGAATAAAGGAGAATCTATGAATGGACTGGCACGAGCTATTTTCTTCGGAAAGCAAGGAGAGCTTAGGGAACGAACCATACAGCATCAATTGCAAAGAGCCAGTGCCTTAAACATAATCATCAATGCCATCAGTATCTGGAATACTTTACATCTAACAAAAGCAGTTGAATATCAAAAACGGTCAGATAGTTTAAATGAAGAATTATTGCACCATATGTCACCTCTAGGTTGGGAACATATTAATTTATTAGGAGAATACCATTTTAATTCCGATAAAAAAGTTTCGTTAGATTCTTTAAGACCATTGAAACTTTCTTAACGTTGTTAAAAATAGAGAATTCGTCAGGAAAATAGGCTTATCGTTGTAAATCCGCATTTTCCTGACGCTACCCCTATTTAAATATATTCATGAATTCTCCTGCTTTTTCTACAATGCTTTCCTTCAAATCTTCTGTTACAACATCCATGTCAAAACCATTTTTTTATATACATACCCGGGAATACTCCAAATATTGTGGCCGGATTCTTTTGCTTTTTTTTCCGCTGCAAAATATAGATCGGAATAGTTGTATTCACCATATAAATAAGCGACTCTTACTAATCCCTCTAAGATAAGAATTTGTTGTATGCTTTTTCCACTAATAAAAGCGTGAATTAAGTACCTCCCATATTTATCCGTAATATCAGCATTGGGATCACTTTCAATCTCAATTTCTTTACCCATTATTAGAGTGGTTAAAAAAGCTGTGCCTTCAGGACCAAACTTTTCAAAAGTTTTCGTTGCTTCAGGAGCGTTTATTCCCAAAAATCTTCCGGTTACCTCTTTATTTAGTAGAGGATCGAAATAACGAATGCTATCACCGTCAGTTACGGAAGTTACTGTCACCTTCCTTCTAGTTGCGGATTCAGTTTTTTCATTTTTATTACTTGGTTTTAGATTAGGTTTTGTCTCATAATTTCCATTTTCTTTATACTCTGGGTATATTATACTACCGGAGAATTGGGCATGTGAGACATTGATAAAGTATACCAATGTCTTTTCTGAATTATTTCTCAAGTCTCTTAAGGATGGCATTTTTTATTTCTTTAGGCTTACCCACTTCGATAACAACTTTATCAAAATCATGTCCTTCCAAAAGTAATTGAACCACATTATTAGGATTTGAATAATGAAGGAAATATCTTTCTGCTTTGTATACGAATCTTCCTGCCTTGTAACCATTCGGTAGAGAAGTACCTCCGATTCTAAGTGCTAACCAGTGTAGTTTGAAACCACTCGTTTCTACACCCTTTATATCTTTATATGGAAGTCGAAGTTCTTTTTTTAAACCGGCTAACATAGTTAAACCCGTAAATTTTATAATCATTTCATCTTTCTCGAACAATACTTGTTGACTCATAAAAAACACCACCTCATTGAAAATTAAACAACATTCCGTTTTTCCTTATTTTAACATATTATTTCGCGAATTGCTCAAATCTCACTTCTGCAAAGCAGTTGGAAATAATCACTTTCTATTGAAGCATCTAAACCGCAGAACTGACTTACACTCTAACATTTGTAACCTCCTTTAAAAAATTCTAAAGGAACAGCATTAAAATATATATTCCTTCTTCCCAATTTATCCTTACTATTAGAGTCTTCCATACTTATCTTCTAAAATTGAAATTACTAGTTCCTCGATTGTATTTTTTGACTTAGCAGCATCTTCCTTAATTTTTCTCTTTAGTTTAGAAGGGATAGCGATTGCGAGGACTTCCAAGTCACTGTCAATAAACACTCCTTCTAATCTCTTCGAAATATCTCCCTCAATTATAGATTCTTCAAGTAAAGAAAAAATGTAACCTGGTATATCATCTTTAATTAAAATGGGTTTTACTTCAACGGTGATCTTGTTTTCTTTATCTAAAAAAATCTTTATGTTTTTTGGCCCTAGTTTAGAGTAAAAGAGACCCATTGTTCTATAGAATTCCTGGGATTCTGTAAAATGGAATTTAGCAAAGCCTTTCTGTGTTTTATATCCTATATCAGGAATTTTTTTCACTGGTTTATAGCCTGCTTTTTCAATTTCCTCATACGGGATTTGCTCTCCATTTTGGGTTTGAAGAAAGGGCTGCAACTCTTCGTTTAGTAATAGAAAATTACTGTCTTTACCTTCCGGAGAAAGAAACTCCTGGAACCAGGCATAGTTTTTATTTTTGTCGTAAAAATCTTTCCCTTCATTCCTTTTCTGTTCCTCATAAAAAGATTTAAATCGCTCAAGTTCTTCTGGGTCAATGAAATAAAATTCTCTTCCCTTATATAACTTTTTCTCGGCAGCAAGTAATCCTTGTTGAATGTATTGAAAAATTGTTGCTGTATGAAGGCCAAGTAATTTGCTAGCTTCTCCAGTAGTAATTCCCGGCTTTCCCTTTTTCTTTTTTAATTCCTCAATATCTTCTTTGTAGAATAATTTAGTGTTATCAATGTGCCAGTTGTCTTCATAAACCGGCTTTAATTCCCCTTGCTTTACATATTTATGAATAGTTGATGGCTTAAGCTTAAGTATCTCTGCAGCTTCATTTGTTGTTATCATTTCTCTTTCTTTATCCATGAGTTTCACCTTACTTTTTAATTTGTCTATAAAAAGACCAGCAACATTGCTGGTTTTCAATTCTAATTCGTTCTATCTAAGATAATCATACTATAATACAATTTTATATATAAGTTTAAGTGGAGATTATTTCCTAATCACTTTTAAAGATGTTTTATTTCTTATAGAGGTTTCTAACTCTTTAATATCTTTATTATCACATCCACATACGATGCCAATCCAATAACGAGATCCGTTTACTGTAATATACCCTCCATCGTCCACTATAGAATGACAAAATTGACAAGTAAATACGATATTCAAGGATTTCCCACCTGCCTTTAGAAAAGTATGAGTTGCTCAAATGTAATTTCCGAACTTTCCTCGGAAGCTATTGAAAAGGTAAAAAGAGAATGATTTGAACTTGTTTCTTCTATTATATTAGTAACTTCTTTGAACTCCTTGAACCAATGGAGCAAAAAGCATCCCTTACATTTAGTTAGTTCAATATCTTCATAGAAATGAGCATTAGTATTCTGAGGCAATAGATAATAGTGAGAAAGCAGGATATTACTATACCCTGCTCTTCTCCAAAACAATTTAGCTTTATAAATCTTACCCTGTTCAAGATCTATATTCGTGCGTGGGGGCTCAGAAGCGTGGTCCTCTTCTTCAAGGATATGAAACCAGTCACAGTCGAAACATCCAAAATGTGCATTGGGGTTATTAAATATAGATACATAATAATGATTTGGTCCATTAGGAAATAAAAAATATGTATATTCTTTACTTAAGGAACACAACAACTTATCACTGCCAATATACTTGCTTTTAAGCATTATATATCCCCGTTTTTTAGCAAGCCTTTCTTCTTGCTATATTCTATAAAATCGTCAATGTATGCGTTTACTTCTTTGATTTTTGGATTTTCTAGAACCACTTTTTTTAGGGACTTTTTTAAAATTATGTTATCGTCTCCCCAAATTAATTCAATCTCTGCGGTTGATTTTCTTTTTGTGGATAGTTTCCGTACTTCTATTCTGAGACCTGCTTTGATATCAGAAAGGTAATAAGTTGTTATTTTTATATTAACTTTCCCCTCTCGCACCTGTTTATCAATGAATTCAAATTCTTCTTTCATAAGCGTCCTTCCTTTACCATCCGAAAGTCCTCAATGAATTAACAAGGCGTTCTTATTATCGGGTTTTATATATTTGAGTTCCATAGGCAATTTACACCACAGTTATGATGAACTATGGTGTAAACTGCCTCTTAAAACGTTATAAACAATCGATTTTGTAACATAGAAGCGTAATCTTCAGCTTCTAATTTTGTGTCAAATAGTCTCAGAATATTAGAAACTGTAAGATGATAGTAGCTTCGCTTCGATTCGTGATCGATTTTATAAGCTTTCATTTTGCCCCTACCTCGCGCATTGAGAACCACTGGAATAACACTTTCCCGTTAACAAAATAACCGGTTCGAACACCAAGCCATTCCCCTGTTGATTTCTCCCATTCTTGACGCCCTTTAATTAATTTGTCGATGCTTGCTTTCTTGGACACTTTATCAATCGCCGCTTGGGTGCACTGGATTTCTTTCTCACCATTTATCAGGATCCTTACAGGATATTTAGTTCCTGGTTTAACTTCATAGATAATGCCTACTTCTCCAGAAGATTTCAATTTTACGGGACGTCCACAAACCACATCTTCGTCCTTAATCACAGTTCCTTCTGTCATTGACCATTGGTATCGAGGAAAATATTTTGTTAATTGTTTAATAACCGCTTCTTCGCCTAACTTTCTTAGTTCGTCCTGAGTTTGCCCTTCACTTCCATTAATTTCAACCGAAATTGCTGGAAGATGGAATGTTAATGTTTTTTTCATTCTAATCAGCCCTTCTTAAAATTTTTTAGTGTGTTAGGGAAGTCTCCAATTAAAACCTTAGCCTCGGTTGATGGAAAACCTTTCATTGAAATGAATATATCAAAACGAATAACTATTGTCTAGTTATTTATAAAATGTGTATTAAATAAATAAATAAATATAAAACGATTATTGATTATTATATATAGACAAATAACTCATTTTTCTCTTATCATGTACTATAATAAAAGTATTAAAATAAATTAATAGTTCATTAAATAGAAATTTATTTATAATAAAATCTAAGCAAAGTTAATTATTTCTAATAAATTTAGTATTAAATTTATTAGATTTAAAAGGAGGTTAAATAAAATATGGAACCACGTGAATTAGTTCTTACTGAACAATCTAATAAAATCTTCACCCTTGATTTGATAAATAAAGCTCAAACAATTTCTTCTTTGGTTACTTACCTTCTAGATGATTCCTTACATAAAAAAATGAGCGATATTATAGATAAAGACGGTGAAGCAAACTTTTCACTTTTTAACGATATCGAAATGATTTATTATTACGCGCACCAAAAAAAGGATTTAAATGAGAAGAAAAATCGAACAGAAAATACAAAGCGGGAATATCTGAGGGATCTTCTTTTGTTCTATCAGCAGCTGCTGGAACAAGCAGAATTGCTAGAAGTCGAAATTAGAGATGTTCAAGAGTATCGACTATTGAAGAATCTAACACCACGAAATATGAGGAAATACCAAGAGTGGTTGAAGGAAGCTCCACTTGGGAAAGGGGGTAAACAATATTCTGTAGCTACCCTAAGTCGAAAAACAGTTGTAATGAGAGGGTTCTTAAAGTTCCTGTACGAAAATCAATACATTAAGGTGTGGCTTCATCAAAAAATGTTAAGCAGCAATGTTCGTTCATATGATCGTCCAAATAAAGAAATGAGTTCTGTGGAGGTAATTAGCTTAGTCAATTACTTCAGAACTCATCCCATCCTTTACGGATTGATATCAGTATTGGCCACAACTGGACTCCGTATACAGGAGCTCTGTAATGCAAAAGTTAGCGATCTCGCTTATTTAGATGGAGAATACTGGCTTACAGTTATGGGAAAGGGACAAAAGGAGCGGCAGGTATTAATTCATCCAAACGTTTTAAAGGCCATAGAGGGATTTCGTAAAAGAAGAAGGCTAGATTTTAAACTCGATCCTTCCGATAGCTCCCCTTTGTTTACTACTTCTAAGGGAAAGGCCTATGGATATAAATATCTGTCGAATTATTTAATCACAAAATTAAACAAAGCTGATTTGGACTTTATTAAAATGCGGAAGAATCCTATAACCCCTCATAGCTTCAGACATGGTTTTGCTCTAATTAGTGCTGACCAGGGTGCGGATTTATTGACCATTAAAGAAAGTCTTGGTCATTCCGACATCAAGACGACTCAGATATACTTACAGAGAAAAATGTTACGTAAAAATAATGCTGCTCATTCTTGGAAAAACTCTGAAATCATTAACCAGATATAATTTAAAGACCACATAAACGATGTTGTGTGGTCTTTATCCTTTTATTAAATTTGATCCCCGACTCTTCTTCGTTGACACAATTAAAAAGCGAATCATATTTTGCTTGATTTTGGTTCCAGAATAGTAAATGGTATTGGTCCAATCGATTCTTTTACTTCGTCCCCCATACCACCATCACGAAAAGTCCGATAAATATTATATGTCTCCCTATCAAACCTTAG
Source organism: Cytobacillus oceanisediminis 2691 (assembly GCF_000294775.2). GTDB lineage: Bacteria > Bacillota > Bacilli > Bacillales > Cytobacillaceae > Cytobacillus > Cytobacillus pseudoceanisediminis. The sequence continues at coordinate 355,804 of NZ_CP015507.1, read as the reverse complement.
CCTAGTTTCATCGTGAAATCCCTCTGAACCCCGATTGAAAACGGTGTGAGTGAATTTTCCGCAAAAATGTTCTTGCTCATCCCATAATATTATAACTTCTATATCAAAATGCCTTGTATTTGTCCCGTTGCCTATTCCTCGACTCTTCTTAGTGTCCTCTTGTCCTGGTTCTAATCTAGGCGTAATATCACTCTCGGTATGTACGTCTCTTGTCCATAAAAGTTTGAATGTGACTCCAGGTATTTCATCTTCCTCAAAATCCAAGTGTGTATAATTTTTAACAGTGAGTTTACATCTTTTAGTATAATTTTTGTCATTCATAGAGCAAAACCTCCAAATTTCAACTTCTTTTCTATTTGTTAGAGTGGCTTTTTTGATTTATTCTATTCGTAACTCTGCCAGATTTAACTACGTATGAAATTGATGCTTACCAATAACAAACCAATATACTTTTCAGATTGTTCCTCATTTACAACAAAGGTAATAAATAGGATAGTTGTTTTAGTAAAATAAAAATTCCAGTAAAAAGTTTATTTTGCTCTACCTAATCTTGTCCATCAGCACCCCATTAAAATAGACAATTCCCACTCCTATACTTTTGCTTAAGAAGAAAAAAGCTGCGCGATTATCAGTTGATTTTGAACATAAGTACACTATTTAAATTGTTTTCCAAATAGTATTGTTTCAATATAATTTTGCATTCATCGAGCTTTTATAGTTTTGTTTTTATAAGTGCTGACCAGGGTGCTGATTTATTGGCCATAAAAGAAAGTCTCGGTCATTCCGAAGAATACCCAGATTTACTTACAAAAAAGAATGCTGCGAAAAAATAATAATGCTCTGGTATTCTTATTCTTTACAGGAAAAACCACATCCATATATGGTAAATCAAAAAGCCAATAAGCGCACTTTTCAAACAAAAAATGCCGATATTATAGAATTTTGCCTTTTGAGCACAAATACAACTGTTGATATAAATTTGCGTTTGCATATCTTTTACCCAATCATTTGATTCAGAATTATCCATTCTATATTTATATGAGAAATAATTGTGCTTCGATATATCACCCCAAAAAATATTAGAAGAAGAGACCATGTGTGGTTGCTTATATTTTCGGGGATTAATCTTTGCTTTCAATCCATTAAGAAAACACCACATAGCTGCCACCAATAATATAATGGTTAGTCCAAATAACACAAAAAATACGGCACTCTTAATAGATGATTCATTCCATAACTGTAATGTTTTTGAATGGTTTTCAAGTGTTTTACTAAAATCCTCATTCGAAAAAATAAAACCGATTAATACTCCCGTTGCTCCTAAAGCGAAAGATATTTTTGTATCCATATTATTGATCCAAAATGCAATTCTTTGATATTCAAGCTCCAAATCTTCTTTTGATAACATTTTTGGCACTCCTGACTAATCCATTGATATAATCAATTTAACAACAATATTTGGAAATGGGAAGTGAAAAAATGAGTTTAGATGACCTGAGGAAAAGTATAGAGGAAGAAATTCAAGGAATGTTATCTTCAGATTTCAAAATTGAAATTACAGAAACTACCACAGTTCCGAGCTTAGATGATATCGGAATTACCTACCCTAACTTTGTAACTGGTATACAAAAATGCAAGCTAATTGAAACCTGTGTTCTTTACATAGATTTAAGGAAGTCAACGGATTTAAACTTATCCCATAGAAGAGATACCATGAGTAAGCTTTATTCTACTTTTATCCGTTCTATAATGAAAGCAGCAACACAATATAATGGTAAAGTAAGAAACGTCGTTGGAGACCGGGTAATGGTATTATTTGATTCTGCAGAATGTTTTGGAAATGCTTATAAGACCGCGGTCCTACTTAATTCTGTTGTAGCAAAATTATTAAATAAGCATTTTATTAACAATGAAATTAAAGCTGGCGTGGGAATTGATTATGGGAAAATGCTTGTAACAAAGGCTGGTATCATTAAAAAAGGGTATGAAAATACTAATTACAAAAGTTTGGTATGGTTAGGAAAGCCAGCTAATATCGCCGCTAAATTAACGGATTTGGCAAATAAAACTATAACAAAGCAAACTCTACATAAAAAAGACGTCATTTGGGAGCGTTTAGAATTTCCATTAACACAAAAAGATTCATGGTTACCTTATACTCCTGAGGAGTTTTTGGAAAAGAGGTTAAAGCGTATTGGTTGGACAAAGAAATTTGAACACGTGGATCAGTATTATGATTATCATTATGTTATTCAAAAAACAGAAGTAAAAAGTGATGAGTTTACTCATTCCCCAATTTTAATGACTGAAGTGGTATATAAGGGTGTTTTAAAAGAAGCAGAAGATATGTCTTCTGTTAAAGATGGAAGAATAAAAGAAGAGACGAAAATTAATATCCCAGGATATAACGGAAAAGTATATGGGGTGGATACTTGGTTTGCGGCTTTTGAATAATATACAAAAAAGCACATCAATTAAACCATTGATGTGCTTTCTGGAGGTTTTAGGTACCCTACTTCATTGTAAGATTAATAGATACTTATTTTTTATCACAATAGAGCAGTTTGTAGTGCCTGACTTAACATGGAATCAAAACTATCTAAAGATTGAATTAATGTTCCAGAGGGTTTATCAAGTTCATGATACATACCTTCTTGTAGATCTAAACAGTACCAGGCTGTATCAGAGTCCCCAAAAAATATATATTGCTTTTGCCAATCATTTTTATACCATATCTCATTAGTTTCAATAAGCCCTTGAAGATCCTCATCCTCTTGGTCATCAACACCATAAATGACCAATCCATTAAAGTCTAATCCATTTACAGTTTTCAAAAGCTCTATATAAGTCTTTGGTAAATCCATATACCCTAATTTCCCCAGCATTTTCAGTTGCAACTTTCTTATCTCTAAATCCGTAACTGGATCCCTTAGCGAACTGCCATATTTCTCTTCAATTTTCTTTATTTCATTCAACAATTCTTTCCATTGGGCCATATCTGTTCATCCCTTCTTTATTTAAAAGGTTCCGGTGGGTAAACCTCATCTTCAAAAATTGGCCAATTAATTTTCTTGCTTTGTGTAGGAGTTAATTCTCTTGTTAGAGAGTTTTGTTCATTGGTAACCGCCTTATGAAATGGATCATTTTTTATCAATACCAGGTTAGTGAAATCATTAGTTCCACCATCATCTAAAGGTAAATTGTGATGGACTTGCCATCCCTTTGGATTAAGGCCATCTTTCATTCTGGCAATATCATTTTCATCTAACCCAGCTTTCCGAAGATATTGTACTCTTATCGGATCGTTAGCAAATGTTTTAAGGAAACTTTTCTTAACAGAATTATTAAATGTCCTTCTTAATTGCGCAGTTTCTTCTGGATTTCTTTTTGTATATATTATTTCTTCTACTTTTACGCCTTTTAAGTGGACCTTGTTTCCCTTTAATGTACCAATAAAGTAATTATCTTTTTCAATTTTATCTGTAGGCTTGGCTACATACCCCTCATCTATCATCTTCTTAATCTGTGTCAAGGGGTTATGAAGTACATTGTAAGGAACTGGGCCCTGAGCCACACCTTTCACCATTGCAGGAGTTGGTCCATGCGTCTGAAAAGAAAGTCCCTTCCCTTGGCCTACCGTCTTGGATATTGTACCGGCTTTACCAATTCCTTTATCCCCGAGAATACCAATTCCAAGGGAAGTCAGGCCATAGGTAAAGAAGGCTGTCCGGCTTTTGGCATCCCCATTTACAACATCCCGCTCCCAGGCACTGGTGATAGCAGACCATATGTATTTCGGCATATCAAGAACCTGACGTACTTTTCCTATGGGGTCATTTAAAATGCGTAAATAAAACTCCTGGTGCTTCCTTTGATTTTCTAGCAGCTGGTCACGGTTAAACAGCAATTCACTACCTAAAAACAGCGGACTGAACGGTCCCATGATCTTTCGTCCCAGCTCATAGGTAGACTTAAGGCCTTCCAAAGTATCTCCTACAGCTTCAGAAGCCCCCTCAATGGCTCCTTCAACCATATCTTGAAGGAGACTTTGCTCCCTTTGTGGACTAGGATTCGATATTTCATCATGGAAATCCTCCCAATTAAGAGCTCTTGGCTGATAATGGGCCAAAGATAAGTTGCCGCTTTGGAGCATGCCAGCCATTTTTTTATGTACTCTTCCATGTTATCTAAATTTTTTAAGAGGGGGTCAAGCGCTGCAGTTTCCCGATGGTCAAAGGCTTCTAATTTTTCAACTGTTCCCCGGCTTGAGTCCTGGGCATGCATTGATGCTTGGATAAAGCGGTTATCTTCCAGCAGCGGCAGCGGGACAATATCGCTTACAGTTTTTATTACTTCATTTGCTTCTTTAGTTAGTTCAGAGGTGATCTGAAGAGTGTTTCTTAGGCCCAATTGTAGCTCATTCTCAAGGAATTCCTGGCGGATGAATCCTGCAGGAGAAGATTCAAAGTCGTTGATTGTGTTTTCTAGACTGTTTAAATAGGATTGGTAATCTTCAATCCAGGATTCAAAGAATAGTAGAAAAGGCAGGTGGCTTTCCTGGTAGAAGTTTATAATCGACCTGCCGCCATCTCCTTTGAAAGAATCTTCATGAGAGACGATAAACTCCTTGATGGCCATTTGAACATGTTTAATCTGATTTTTAAGTATATTCAGTTGATTACTTGTATGTTGGATACCTAAAAGTAAATCTTTCACATCTAATACTTTCAACTTTAATCATCTCCATACTTAAACTGTTCACCAGACAATCACACATTCCACATTTTTCTATTTTTATATTAATTTACTCATTGAACTAGTTGAATAGGGATTTTGATGTGAAAATTTCTTATGTATTCCGTTCTCTTTTGCAAGCAAAGACAAATAACTTATTGAAAGTGTATCTAGGCGCTTAATTACTTCTTACAAACTAGGCACTCCCGTATGCTCTCTTCATTTAAGATTTCCTTTAAATCTCCGCACCAGTAGTAACTTCCATTCTTTTCTTGATTATTAATAACCTTTTGTTCAAAAAATCTAATATTAATATGAGGACAACTTGCCATATGTAATGTCTTAATTTTAGTTGGTTTATCCTCTATAAGGAAATAACCAATTTTATTATTTCTATATTCATTAAATTCATTTATACTGTTAATTTTAATCATTGTTCGCCCCTACTGTTATTTGTGATTACTATATTAACAACGCTGCTTTTATAAAACTAATCTTCTATGTGCTTAACAAACTCTACTTTTTTCTCTTTCAAGTTTGGTTTTGCAAAAAAATGAGCATTTTTCCAAGCGAAGGACTGTGTATGAGAATCCGATTTATCCCACCACGCTTCATGTTCATATGCTGATTTTGGGAGTGTGAACCCTAGAATGTCTTCTACCTCAAAAAAAGTCATTTTAATACTCTTAGTCTTTTGGAACTTTTAAAAATTTTGTAGCGGTTCGTATTTGCTATTTCTGTTACTCATTCTTATCACTCCTTAGGAAAGCTTTATAACTTTTAACTAGATATCATTATATTTCCTTTTGAATATATTGGAAAGGTTGTAAGTCGAACCTCCCCAATTTAATGTAGATCTGCTAAATGACTTGATTTATAAGCCTTTATTGTTTTACTTTTCCTTTATAACCATTTCTAGGGAGGTATATTTTGTCACAACAGTCCAAAAAACAAATTACTGAAAAAGATAAGAATATCCTTAAAGCGTTATGTGAGTTATACAAAGAAAAGCAGTCAGGTGTAGGGCCATCCGAGATCGAACAAAAAGTCGGAAGAGATAAATACGATGCAGCTGCTTACTGTAATTTATCTTTGAAGAAATTGATTGAGTTTAATTTAGTTGAGAAATTTCCGGAGGGTAAGTATAGACCGGCGGAAAAAGAATAAGTTTAAAGATCAAAGGTCTCCCTTTGATCTTTATAGGTAGCGACTATCAAAATCAGTTTTAAATAAAAAATATTTCAATCCCAATAAACATAATAAATAAAGCTGAACTAGTTAATATACTTAAGACATGTCGTTTAGAGTCCTTCATATACTTTCTTTCAAACAATAGTTAGAACTAATTAGCATTGATCAAATAACGTATCCCTATTAATGTAAACAAGGTAATTATTAGTATGCTTCCTATCATTTCCTTAATTTTGTTGCCAAGGTATCAGGTACATATGAAGTAAGAAGTTTAACTATAACCTTTAAAGTACCAATACTGTTGGGAGTCTTCCTCTCCTGCTTTACTTTTACCTCATTTGATCTTTAGCCTATTTGAGTCAACCGGCTTACTGCCCAATCGTTTTATCTGCACCCTTCAGATTTAATTTCCTTTTGCCTTCCTTCCCCGAATGCAAAACAAAATATCCGACCATACCAAAAAACAAAAATGTTCCTATTATAACCAAGCATCCTGAGGCAAAAGTGATATCAGGGTTATTCAGATTGACGGACATCTCACCATTTATCACTTTAACAGGATTGAGATAGGTGAATGGTAGCAAATGAGCAATGGATGAAAAAATTTTGGTGCTTGCGGCATAACCCGATATGCTGATAATAACTGCAACTGCAAATACACTAAATTGATTTTTGATAAATATTGAAAGAAACACTGATAGTATGATTAAAAATACTAGCATCAAGCTAAACAGTGTGTAATTTTCCAGGACGACACTGCCCAGGGTTTCCAAATGGAAGCCGGTGTTCCACCCAATAGGGCTTTGACCGTTGTATGATGGCGTATTGACCACGGCGGCACTGTCATAATGAACGATTGGATATTGCCAGTCTCCGATTCCATTTGCTATCATCCCGACCAGTACCACAAAAAAAACCAGGATCGTCCAACTAAAAAAGCTCAAGCAGGAAGATGCAATCAGCTTTCCAAGAAAAACTTGTTTGACAGATAAAGACTGCGTCCGTATGAACTGTATGGTAGGACGTTTTCCTCTTTCCTTGGCAAATCCTCCTCCAAGAAGAAAGAAAAAAACAATGATTATATAAGAAAAATAATGTGTGAAATAATAATAAAGAGAATATAGACCACTATTTCCAACCTTTTGATTCCGTTCCATCCATTGCTCATTTGTTTCATGCGACTGTTGGTGGGTCCAAGTGGTGTAAATTGTTGGATTGAATGGACCAGCGATCATCAGATCCACTTGTTTTTCCATCATCCATTTCTTTTCAGCCAAACTTACATCAATTGTAAACTGGCCAAGCTGTAGAACCTGACTCTGCAGAAAGCCCGTATTATCAAAATTGCCGTTTGCAGCTTGCAGTTCAAATAAGTGATACTCTTGTAAAGGGCTAAGTTCATTTTGGTAGTAGCCTACAACCGCTTTATTTAATTTTCCCAACCGCTCTTGAGATATTTGCAAAATTTGTTCCAATCTATCGGCGTATCCCTTATCTCCTTGATTATTTTCAATTGAACTGGCTGCTTCTTCATAATAAGGAATTATGACTTCTTCTATCACTCTGGATTCTTCCTTTAGCCCAGAAATATACTTCTCCGCCTTTTCATTTTTTTCAAAGGTAAGAATGACTGATCCAAGGACAACAAACACCGACAAAACGGACATCACTTGCAGCAGCAACCCTTTTCTCCATTCTTTCCTCCACTCAAACAATATAAAATTTGGTAATGACCTACTGAACAACTGCGTCCTTCCTTTATTAAAAGGTTGATGAAGAAAGGAGAAAAGCTTCTTTTCTTCCCTTTTTAGAAACCGGCCCGCTACTAAAAGAAGGATGAAGCTCCAAGCTAAAGCCCAAATCAAGTATAGGAGGTCCGTCTTTGATGGGGCCGTCATGATTAACCGGTTAACCATGAGCGAGTGAAAAGGGTTGTACGGACCCTGTAAAACAGAAAAAATTCCCGTCAAAATATAGCCTGAAAGCGAGGAAAAAACAGTCAGCATGACAGACAAAAAGGAATTCTTAGTCCAGCTGCTGAACAAGAAAATGAGGCTGAACAGAAACGCATTCGCGCAGATAAAAAACAGAATGGCACGACTGATAAATTGATACATTGGAATAAGAACTGCCGATTCCCCAATCCCAGCTATCACTGGATAGTGAATGCTTAAAGGATGCTTTTGAAACAGCAGTGGAATTAGGATGCTGACTCCTATTACAATCAAAACAAAAAGAACTACTGCCAGTAGCAGGCTCACATACTTGCCTGCTACCAATTGCCAGCGGGGAATCGGCTGGGTGGCCAGTGTGGACCATGTATTCTGCTCCTTTTCTTGCGAAATGGTGTTCCCAAATAGGAGGACCATAAGCACCAGCCCGATAATACCAAAAAACACCAAGCTGGATTCTTTCATGATAAGTTGAGGAGAAAGAGGGTACTCTTCATCCTCATAAGGCAAATCGTACTTTTGAAGCCAGTTGCTTTTTTGAATCCTGGATTGGAGCTCAACTCGAGGAATACCGGAGAATTCCCCTCCACTATCTATAAAGGTCTGCAAATACGAAAGAAACTCCACTTCTGGCTTCGCAACGTGCTCCCAGTTTTCTTCCGAAACAGCCATCTTCCATTGGAATAAGGCACTCAACATACTCTGGATTACAGTAAGCTGTTCAGCAACCAGTGTATTTTCTGGTTTGTCCACTTTCTCTTGGGTTAATTGAGCTTGGATGACTCTTGTTTCGTCTTCCAAAGACTGAACATCTGAATAAGCCCGTTCCCTCATTTCCGGGTATTGCTGGTAATTATAAATATAGATGGTGGTTATGTAGAGAAAAACGATAAAGAGGAGCCATAAAAATTTCTTTTGCCGCACCAACTTTTTCAACTCAAACATGACATACATCATAGCTCGGGCCCATTTTCCATATAAATCATTTGATATCTATCCTCTGAACCATACACCTTTTTCTCAACATCAAGGGTGCCGATGCAGTGCTCCCCCATCATTAGGATGAATGTTTGCAGCGAACAATCCTCACTTGAAAAAATGAACTTTCCATTTTTATATGAGACATGAACCTGGTTATCTTTTAAAATAGCTGCTGCCCTTTCTTGATCATCAACAAGAACATGGTAAAATATCTTCTCATATGCCGCTATATTTTCCTCTATCAGTACTCCGCTCTTAATGAACAGGATATGGGGAGTCAGCCGATCGATTTCCGCTAAATTGTGGGAAGATAATAATATACAGGTACCTTTCTTATGTTCTTCTAATAAAAGATCCCTCACCCGGATGGCGCTTGTCGGATCAAGGCCATTCAAGGGCTCATCCAAAATCAAAAGTTTCGGATCATTCACAAGCGCCATCGTTAATAGAAGATGCTGTTTCATACCGAGGGAATACTTTCCCACCTTTTTTTTCAGATAAGCATCCATTCCAACCCGCTTTGCGGTCAACATCAGTTTTTTACTCTCGATCCCCTGCATGTCACCGATGAATTGTAGATGGTCGTATCCAGTCAAATAGTCATAGAGAACAGAATTATCCTGCATAAATGAAATCTCTTTAAAAATTTCGGGATTTTTATTGTCTTTATTCAAAATAGAGACATCTCCCTGATCGGCTTGCTGTAAATTTGTGAGGATATTCAACAGTGTAGACTTCCCCGCTCCATTTGGGCCGACCAGTGCCACGATTTTGGGTTCGTTGATATGAAATGAAATGCCCTTTAATACCTTGTCTTTCCCGTATGTCTTATGTAACCCCTCTACCGAAAGTATCATAATCCTCCTCCTTATATTACTAACGGAATATTTATAAATTTTATAAAATTATACAGCGGGAACAATATACCGTAGCGGAACCTGCGGGCATGTGTTGGTTTCTTATTGAACAAATGAGGTTGATTAAAGTAAAGTTCGGGAGATGAGAAAATTTTAAATGGAACCTTACATTCTAATCGCATTTCTTTGATATTGCCCACCTTCAATATTAAAATGTTAGATAATCTGCAACTCGGTATGAAGCCCCTCAAAAACAGGAAATAAGTACGCTTCTTCACTTATTTTTCTCATGATATTTGACACCAATGCTATCTAACCATTCCCTAAGGCTTGTCCTGGGAATATACTCATTTAATGTATATATAAACTTGTCACTTTCACTCTCAAACTCCAGTTGTGTAGGCCGACCATTATCAAGAATAATTAGAACTTGATCAATATCATTCCACAAAATTACTTCTTCTCTAAATTCATCTAGTGGCTTACTGTGAATGCCAACTGAGTCAATGTATGTGTATGTATTAATGGAATAAAAAATAATTACACTTGCAGTAAATATTGTGAGTATACCAACAACCTTCAACAAAACTTTTTCTAACAATAGAATAAGAATACCAACTGCTATAAAAAGACCCCCTATTAAATTCAACACATAGGCTTTAACGGGTGTATCTTCAAAGTATACAATATTCGGAAAAATATTTATATTTTGATAAATTATCATTATTATAAAGCTTAAAGGAAGCCAACTTAACGCTATTATTATCATAATAGTGAATATTTTTGGTTTGTATTCCTTTGAAAATTTCATATCCATTATTCCCCTCCCTCATATTTAATTAATATATTAATAACATTATATCTAGTTTATACTTTTTAATAAAAAATTTCTAGAAAATTACAAATAATAAAATAAATAGAATAATTATGTTTACATATTTTTGCAAATATTGTAAAATTATCATAGAAATGGAAGGAGTGGAAAAATGAAGAAATCTTTGAAATTGGTATCTTTTGCTTTTGCAGCATCACTTTGTTTGAATGTCCCAACAGGTGCGGGGGCAAGTACTATAAGTACTTCACCTAGTCCAGACAGGTTGATAACGGAGTCTACTACTTTAGCAGCAGCTAGAAAATATTTTAGATTGGAATCGATGACTTATACTGGCCGTTATAAATACTATTCAGTGACAGACAACGGTGTACAATATCGTGGCTACCTTACAAGTGATGGATCACATATGGGAGGGATATACATATATTACGGATATTTATACCCGTACCCAGATCCTTATCCAGTACCTGCGGTTATTCGTCCTGAGTTGTTAGAAGAATAAATCCAGCAAGGGGCAAATCAGCATGAAAAAATCTTTAATAATGATATCTCTCGCATATTTTTCAACGTTTAAATGGATTACATGAGTATTTTTTACGTATTATTGTTACTGTTTTAAGGAAAAATAACAAATTTTAAGGAAAACCTGTCTACCAAAAATGCACCAGGAAGCACTGAGTTCAGTTAGAACCTGTATCATTAAAAATATTAAGTTTCCCCTAACCCTTGGGCCTCTACGCTTCACGGGCTTCTTTTTTGGTGCATTTTTCTTACTAGGATCCTTTTTCAAAAATCGATTTCCATCAACAAAATTCCCCATACATAATCTCAATATTTCGAAAGTTGATATAGCCTGTTGCAATTTGATGGATGAAATGGGTATGAAAAATGAGCATTTCTGAACAAAGCCTGGATGCTAAAACCTTTAACTCTCCCCTCGAAATCATGCAGTTCATGACAATTAACAGCCTACACTTATATATTTAAGAAAAGGTCTCGCGAACCCATACAAAGATTACAAGCCTGTGAGACACAGGAAAGAATGAATCCGCAACGAAATTTGAATATTGGTCCTACGTATTCGTAGAGTAAAAATGTAGAATCACGTTGGTGTGATTTTTCATATTTTCATTAGGAAATGAAGCAGCAAGCGCTTTTGCTTGACTGGGCTTTTCAGCGCAAATGAGTGCTTTCCCCATCAGACCCTTCCTCCCTTCCTAAAAAGAAATTGATTATTACTCCTTTTTGGCCTGGAAATAAGGGATTCTTTTTTAACTGTTTCTTCTTCAGCCGGCTTTTTTAGGTCTCCATATTCCTCTCTTATAATTTTCTTTTGATACTGAAGCTGATCCAATTTTCTCTCCCCCCTAATATACGAAGAATAAGCTATATTTTATTAAGTTAAGCCGTATTTGAAAATGCTTCATGGTTATCATTAAATTCTGTTCCAGGCATAATTACATCCGGTAATGTTTAAGGCTCCTAATAAAACCCCTAAAACTATGTAAGCCTTTTTCCCACCATTATCAGACATTAGCAAATCCTCCGGTTAATCATTTATTCAACAAATGCCTTTAAGTTTTTCTGCAGCTATATTTAACAAGCAATTCTTGATATTGATTGATTGAACATCACAACAGGCGCGAACCAACTCATCAGGATCTTCAAGATTCCGCAAAGTTTCAATCAACAATAATTCTCCTTGAGTTAGCTCTTTAACATTTACTGAAATCATACTAGTCATGTCTCCTCTTAAGCTGCGGTGTTTAAGTGTTCTACACACCTTTGAATAGCGCCAGAAGCACCAAACCCATTATGATAAAGCACATCTTTACCAAGATCTTTACAAACTTCTTTTACAATATCCATACTTACGTGTCCAACTGCACCTAGTAATACGACTACACAATCTGCCTTCTTTACTAGCGTTTTGAACTCCTTTTTGTTACCTCCGTTTCTTGTTTTACCACTATGGAAGATAATGTTTACGTTATTTTTTTGTCCTATTCGCTTGTACGTAGCCTCTTGAGATCCTCCGAAAATTGCGACAGTTTTTTTCATTAAAAACCCCTCATCTCTAGTGTTTGAATTACAAATAAATATAACATAAATTACACTAAAAACAAGTATTTTCTTATATATTTTCCCAATTTAATTATGCGTTTATTAACTTCTTCAAAAATATATCACCAAAGTCTGGGTGCACATAGCTTTCTTTATAATCCAGTAAATCTTCCATGACTTTCAGCATTTCTGAAGTACGCATATTCTTAACAAGAAACGCGTTAAAAAGGTTTAACTCTAATTCAGTTATTTCTGAAGCATCTAAAGTAACTAATATTAATTTGGAACCCATATTCTTCATTTTGATTAGAAACTCAACTGTCTTTGGATTAATTACTTTTTCAAGAATAATTAGTTTGGGAACACAACCATTTTCATAAAGTTGTAATTTACTAGTCTCCGTTTTAATAACTTTGAACAAATGTCCAAACTTCAGATCAATTAGCTTAACCAACCCATCCTGAAACGGTGACTTTTCATGTATCACCAAAATGGTATCTCTGTTCACTATCTCCCCTCCTACATAAAAAAACCCTGCTGTAAAAGTGCATACAAGTAGATGTATGCATTTACAACAGGGTGGTCCCTTTATTTATTTTGTTTGATTTAATTATATCAATACTTATGCATAATTATCAATATCACTTCGTCCAATTTACCGGTTTAGGAGATGAAATTGAAGAAATTTGGCCGTTAATTAGTAATCCATACTGCCCGTATCCTTCTGCGTCTATAATCCACGCGACTTTGGAGGCCAAAGTGAGAGAAGATTTGTGATCGTGCAGTGGAATTGGGGACTTATATACTTTTGAAGTCCAGCCTTTTACTGCATTTTCAAGGCTTTTTGGATGTAGCAATGGTTTTTTGCACAAATTGACTATCCAGCAACCGTAAGTACCACAAGAAGATACAGACCATCTGGCGTCTTCTCTTTGAGCTGGAAAGTCAGGCTCATTTGGATATGTATACTTTTCCTTTTGTACCGGCTTTCCGATTAATTCATGAAACATATTCGGATCGTCCAATAAATAATCATCTTCTTCTTCTATTAGTGAGAATTTAAAGCCAATATGATTATTTTTTAGTGGGGGAGAGGCCATTATATCTCTAGATAAGAAAAAGCCGCACCTGGCTGCCTCGTAAGAACTATCGACATTTACGTTTTGACTGATCGAACAAGTTTCTGTAAGTTCATCAAATAGGTCACACGATGTCCGGCATGTTACCGCTGCAGGATTTACTTGCTTTTTACTATTATCTATTACAAGTTTTAACATGGCATTCACCCTTTTCCTAATAGCTTGTTATACAGCACCTAATACAATTGGAGAAATAAACGTCAATAAGGTTAATCCGCCAGCAAAGACCCACATTCTTTTGCTCCACCTGCCGAATTCAGGATGTTTTATCAAGTGATAAAATAGATAAAATACTAATCCAATTGATATCATCCAATCAACAGTAGAGTGACTGGCAGCAGAGATTAACTGAATAAAATCACTTGCGAGTAGTGTAACATTTTCACTATTTGTTGTAAATAATAATAGTATTAAAATTCTGATGAAAAAGAAAGTGATTGGAACCCAGATTAAAAGCCCGGTGGATCCTTTCATCACCTGGCCAGTCTTAGTAACAATTGAGTAACCTAGCCTAACCACTCCAAATAGAAACATTATTGTAAATATGGCAGAGAACAAAAAGGATATTTTTGGTGCAGTATTATTTAGATTCGTAGACCAAACATTGAGCTGTTCATTTAATGTGATACCGTTACTCTGCTGCAACGGACTTGCGCTTGCAGCAGAGGGTATCAAAATCACTAAAGCAAAGAGTAGTAATAGGAAACGAAATTTTAAGACCATCTTCTTTTCCCTTTTCCATCAAAGCGGAAGCAAAGGCCCGTTTCAAAAGTTGCTGTACTAATTCGGCCATTAATGATTGGAAGGTCCACTAAGTGCTTGTACCTTCCTTGATTGTAATCCAGCACTTGAGAAAGAGAAGATAGCCATTGACCAAGAACCTGTGTGTTAACAGTTTGCTCATTGCTTAAAATGGTATTAACCTTTTTACCATCCAAGTTCAACTTAAATCGAATATTGCTTAATCGGTAATTATGCCATCCAAATTCAATCTGGGTAAGAAACGCTCTAAATGGAATTAGTTTCTTAAACAGTGGCGTAACATAACTTAGTATTCTATGATTATCTTGAACTTCACTTGGAAGAGCTGTATGTAATTCTAGATCAATACTATTATGTTCAAAGGATCCATCCGGGTTTACTGCTATAGAAGCATCCAGGTTTACATTTAAATGGTTACTTAGTGGGGTCAACCAAGCTAAATCTACATAGGTTAGGTTATCTTCAATTGATTCATAATATTCTTCTGTTTGAGGTATTCCTTCTACCCCCATCGCATTGATGTATAACTCCCCTTTGACAAACCTGAAATTGATATGCAGTTTATTTAGTCCAATTTGTTTTTTCTTAATTTCTTGCTTTATTTCTAAAATTTGCTTTTCGCCTAACCGTTGAATTATCATTGGATAAATCTCCTCTCATTTATTGTAGCTAAGCCTTAATTTAAAATCCTTTATAAATCTCCATATATTCTCAATCTCTATATTTTGGATAAAAAAAGCTATTAATGAAAACATTTCCAAGTAAAACTAAAACTGCCATTATTATATTACAATAGACTCATCCTCTCTGTCGAAAAGTGTCGAAAATCTGATTATCTTATCTAAAAATGTAAAATACGAGGGTCTTTATTACCAAAAGAATTATTCTTTTGGTCCAAACCAAGGTTTTGCACCCAGGCTTGGACCAAAAGGCGACAAAAGTCGCTCTTTTGGAGTTCTTATATTGCTAGTACTCTATCGTCTTGAATAAGATGCTCTTCATCTGGAATCATGTATTCCTCTGACACAGATGCTTCAACTCTTACTAGGTTTTGTACACTGATTTCCTTACCAGTCCTTACTACATCTAGAATGAGAATATCCCCATTGCCTATTTTTTTTGCTTTTTCCCCCACATTTACCCAAAGCCTTTTTCCGTCTGAAATATGGATATAGTTTTCTTCAATACCAACTACAGAAACTACCCATTGTTGTGCACCTTCTAGGCAATCCATAATTTTTGCAGAGGCAAATGATTCAAAACCATTTTGTGAGGGTGTTGCCTGTTCAATCATTAAGTCATTCATATGAATACAATCTTCATCCAGGTCGTCGTCCTCTATCCATTCAGAAACGAAAATTTCTTCTTGTTCCGCTTCTTGGCTGACACCACCTAATAGTAATTCACCAGATTCATATTGGAGGTGACAAATATCACCTTCATCAACAGCTGTTATCTCTTTTTCAATCTGTATAAATAATTCTTCTGATTCCTCATTTAATGCTGGTTTTAGAATTAATGGTTCCTCTACCGCATTCGCTGTAGACTTCGCAGTTGTTATAGGAATAACTTCTGCCAAGTTTGTACAATCCTCGCTAGAAAATGAATAGTCATCATCCACGGTGTAATGTAAAACCTTTATTTCCTCTACCCGTACATAAAAATAACTTTCAAGAAACCAATAAAAATAAACAGCCCAATCCCAAGTTATTAAAATTGACATAAGTGCCTCCTCCTAAAAAAGATCAAACGCCAGCTGCCCACTTACCGCGGCTGTTCGCTTCTTCTTTGTTTTTGTATTTTTTTCAACATTAACTTCGAATATTGATATTTGCTCAGCTGTTTCTGCAAATTTTGCTCTTTCATATTCCGTTAAGTAAGCCACGATTTCCCCATCTTGAATACAATCGAATCCAAAAGCTTCTACTAAATCTACTTCCAGGATTTGATTGGTAAACATAAACCCATTGACCTTGCCATCTGCAATATGGCTTGTAATAGTTGCCGCTTTCCGGATAAGGACGTTTTTAGAGGAATCCGCGGAAACTTGCTGATTAACCCAGGCAATAAATTGTTCTTTTGGTGATTTGCCCATTTTCTTTTTCTTTCCGATACTTGCTAAGATTTCTCTTGCACGATCAGAAGCTTCTGCCGTCCATTCCTCGGTAGAGCCCTTAAGCACTTTTCCTTTTTTAATGGACTCAATCAGCATGGACTGCAGGTCTCCTTCATCTCCCAACATTGCATTAAGCCCATCTGAACTTACTTCTCCGTTTATGGCACCGGCAGCTTTATTCTTCTGAGCTATCAAGGTAGCCATTTGTTCTTGGAAAGTTTCTTTATAGTAGGGTAAGCACGGAGCGCCTTATTTGCTTACGCAAGTAGATTTCTCCGTACTCCCCTCCGAACCGTACGTACACCTCTCAATGTATACGGCTCTCCATTTACCCCTGTATTTGTTAGTATTTGTGGTTGCCGTGATGATATTTAAGATGGCAGTCTTCACAAACTGCAACTGTTTTTCTGTTTCTGGCAATCATCAGAAACTCAATTCGAGTGAGATTTTTCCCCTTCAAATCCTTAAGGCGCTTAGTGTGATGCATTTGTAGAGGCTTATTAGTCGCCCCACATGCTTCACAAACCTTCGCTTTAATCCTGCTACCAAAGCTATTTATACTATTAAAGTTAAACGTATCGGCTAATCTATCGATGTTCGAGTTTCCAGCGGATACAAGAGACTTGTTCCGTTTGAAACCTTCATCATAGAATGCTCGCTCTTTTAGTCCCTTTTTAGTTTCATAGCGAATGATAAGTCTACCATTGCTGTGAAATTTTCTATGTTGCTCAGAGACCTTTGAACGATATTTATTAGCCATAGTTTTCAGGAAGCTCCACTTCATGAAGAAGTAGAATTTGTTCATTTCGTACCCGACATTTACTGCAAGTTTGTAGTAAGTGTAGAGACCACGAATTTCAGCATTATAAGTGCTTACTATTTCGATGTCTTCAAGGGGTACAAGATATGCCCTGTGAGTTGACTTCCATCTCTTTTGTGTCATATCGATAGCCTGATATTGTTGAAGTTTTTTAACCCAGCTTTCTCTAGGCATTTCTAGTTTTATAAGTCCGCTGTATTTTTTACTATCAGCAGATGGTTGATAGACGGTTATCACATATCCTAAGAATGTTGCTTCTTTGGTGTTATGTGTTATAAGTGTCTTATCTTGTGAAAGTTCAAGTTTTAGCTCGCTAAAAAGGAAGTTTGTTATCTCCTGCTTTACCGATTCCGCATCCGCTTTACTACCAATAACTCCGACTATAAAATCATCAGCATATCGAACATACCGAATTCTTCTGTAGTTAGAATCCATTGGATCCATAGCAGACATAGATCGCCATTCATTTTCGTAGTGTCTGATTTTCTCTTTGATTTGTATCTTTTCATCATCACTCATCAAGTGAGCTTTCTCTCTTAACTTCTTTTTATTTCTAAGGACATTCTGCTGAGCATTCAAGTATGGACGAAACTTTTTCCTTTCGGTACCTTTGTTGAATGAGTTAGCAAATCTAATCATAAATTTGTCTAATTCATTGAGGTAGACGTTAGAAAGAATCGGACTAATGATACCCCCTTGAGGTGCACCACTATATGTCTTATTCCATTTCCAATCCTCCACATACCCTGCTCTAAGGAACTTCCAGATTAGGTCGATGAAACGCTCGTCCCTAACCCTTTTCCTCAGAAAATTAACTAAGATGTGATGATCAATATTATCAAAGAACCCCTTTATATCTCCTTCAACAAACCACTTTGTACCAGTGAAGTTTGCTTTTAGATGAGATAGTGCGGTGTGGCAACTACGGTTAGGCCTAAATCCATGTGATGTATCAGTAAAGCATCCTTCATAGATTGCTTCAAGCATCATTCTGACTGCTTCTTGAACTACCTTGTCATCTGTTGACGGCAATCCTAATGGTCTTTTTCCACCATTTTTCTTCGGAATATGTGTACGTCTGACAGGATTAGGCTCGTAGGAAGAGTTTTTAAGTCTAGCTATTAGCTGTTCTAATCTCTCCAGGCTCATTTCACTGACAGTCTTACCGTCAACACCTGGAGTCATAGCTCCTGCATTTCCACTTGTATTCTGATAAGCAAATAGCAAAAATTCCCTATTGTAAAGGTTCCTGTATAACTGCTGATACTTATAATTCTCATCACTCGAATGCTTTTTCAGGTTACCCAATAGTACTTCTGGATTTCTCATGGTTCCTCTCGAACCTCCCCATATTCTTATTGGACTGGTAAACTGCCTTCCTTCGCCATGTAATAGGCTTTCCCTATTTCGGACTACTACGAAGGCTCCGTTACCATGCGGGATATTCAGATCTATAACCAATAGCCGTTTTAAAGGCATTCCCGTTTAGGTAATCCCCATTTAGTTACATTAATGACATGACATTGTTGTAATGTCGGATGGAACTTTCGCCTTTTATTCTCTGATTGAGTTTGCCGGAATGTGGAATCCTACATCGCATGAGTCTAGCCTAACCTCATGTGTCACATTCCATAGACGCTCCTTGTAATTGTCTTGCGCCTATGCCTTCTATAAGGGCTGCTCAGGCCATTCTTCAAGCAGTCTAGCTTTCATCCTCATTTACAACATTTCACCAAAGCTCAGTCGCATCATGACAACTAGATGACTTGCTCTTTAATCACATGCTACAGTCCCCTCATTGGTTTCCCAATGAAAGTAAGTGACCGGTGATAGGAAAATTGGATTCATTCCTACGGGGTGTCATTCCCGATTCATTAATGCACCTTATGGGCGCACGGCTAAGTAATAAAGACGACACTCTTCCGTTTGTCCGATCCGCCATGCTCTTCTAGCAGCTTGATTAATCGTGAATAAGCTCCAACTAAATTGGTAGAAAATGAGGGTAGGTGTACATAATAGGTCAAGACCTACCTGTACAAGCTCCTGTGACAATAGCGATAGGTAAGGCTTTGATATTATCTCTGCCTTTTCCCCCGCTTCACACCGTACGTGAGAGTTTCCCCTCATACGGCGTTCCATCTACGATAGCCAGTAGTTTATTATTCAAACCTCAATAGGTTCTAAGTTACACTCTTTTCGGTATTTGTTAATTCTTTTAATCTCTATATCTGTTAATTTGAGAATTTCTCGGTATTTATTAATGGTTTCAAGATTCGAAGCATGAATAATCACGTGTACAAATTTATGAATGATTCGAAGATTATTGAAAGAATCATCTCCATTTAGTGACTTAGGCTTGTAGTGATGACAGTGCACATCTTCCGCTTTTAGGAAGGTGCCTGTGATTTCACATAGACCATTTTTCATGCTGTATCTGCTTATGCGATTATCAAAGTATTCGACACTTTGATTTGGTAGGTAAGAGGTTAGCATTCTGCTAATCTCATTCAAGATATTGTCTTTGAGTTTACTATATATAATAGTTCGCCCTTCCTTAGTAAACGGTGTAACATTCTGCGAGTAGTTCATACTACTAGAGTGCTTCACATCAAACATAGGAAAAAGATGAACATTACCAATTTTGTACGTTTTGTAATTGGTATTATATAAGCGTTTATATGTTTCAGACGGTTCTTGTGGCCTACCATATTTGCTGCATTTACCGAGTCTAAGCTTTAAGGTTTGACTTAGCCTGAAAGCCATTAGGTTAAAATCAAGGTTGACCAGGGTTGCTGTTCTGTAGTAATTCTGTATCCCGAGTACCCATGAGTTGTAAAGTTGCGCTACATCCGCTGTTGGGTGTTTTTGAATCTCAATGATTCTCTTGCGCCCTTCTTTAACAATTTTCTCTTTGTTCTTTTTGGATACTTTTGACTGAGCAACCATTTTGTCTTTTTTCTTGACTACATACAGTTCGATACCTAGAAATTCTGATTTTTTCTTTCGTAAATTTACGATTTTTGATTTTTCAGGAGAGATGTCTAATTTCAGTCTGTCTTTTAGATAAAGTCTGACAGCATGAAACCATTTCGTTGCTGTGTTTCTATCTCTACAAAATATTTTGAAGTCATCTGCATATCTCACAATGTAACCTTCTTTAAGATTGGTTTTCTTTAATGCTCGGTATTTGTGAGTTAATCGGTATGTGTGTTCAGTATTGAAGAATTCCCATTGTGATGCGATCCATTGGTCAAGGTCATTTAACACCACATTGGATAATAGTGGGGATAAGATACCGCCTTGTGGAGTCCCTTTGGTTGGAATACCTTCGCCTTCAATTTCTGCTTTTAGCATTTTGCTGATAATGGCCAATACCTTTCTATCCTTAATACCGATATTCCAGAGCTGCTTCAATAGTAAAGAGTGATTCACATTATCGAAAAATCCTTCAATATCAACGTCAACGGCGAAATGTAATTTGTTCATATTTATTAAGGAATTTGTTCTAGCAATGGCGTGTTTAGTAGTACGTAAAGGTCTAAAACCATATGAATGGTTGTAGAACTTGGCTTCACAAACAGGTTCAAGCACTTGTTTAAACGCTTGTTGGATAATCCTGTCGCTCATACTAGGTATTCCTAGAGGTCTTAATTTTCCGTTGGGTTTCGGAATGTAAACTCTTCTGACTTTTTTGGGTCTATAATTGCTTAACCTTGTTTGAATCAGTTTTACCAGTTCGTCATCCGATAATCTCTTAAAGTCATTGATAGTCTTACCATCACATCCAGCAGTTTGTGAACCTTTGTTGGATTTTATAGTTCGGTAAGCAAGAAGGATGTTCTCTCTTGAAATGATTAATTCGTATAATCTATCAAAAGTCTTTCCCGATTTAGAGTCCCCATATAAACCTTCAAATGTTGTGGTCATACCGTAGTATTCCCAATACCTCAATTGTGTTTGCAAATGGTTCACTCCTTTCTTTGGAATGAATCCCCATTTTCTTACTCGACCTTTGCAATATAACTTAGAATATTGTTTTGACTATTTGTAGACTTAGGGCTGTTCCTCATTCTTCATTACAAAGATTTCAAAGGTCATGCCCCTACTTTCACGGAAATAAATACATTTCGGTGAAATGACACCTTATAGTAACCGTCGAGTGCTAGCTCTCTTTGACGTTTTCCGCTTCCCTTGTTCCCTTAAATCTATCTGTACATATATCCTTAGGTAGTTCCTTTGAGCCTGTGAGTTTACATCACCATAGTTTGATGTACGAATTTCATAGCATCGATTCTTACTTTTCGCTAACTCACGTAACTATAGTTACCCAACACCCATTCGATGTTGTCGTCTTATAGACTCGTACATTCGGAAACTTCGTCAGATGAGTATCCATCATTCTTACCATAGATATTTTATAGACACCCGGTCTATCTGTTACGTCCAAGTGTGGATTTTTCGTTCAAACATCAGTTTGATTAACGGTAACATTCGACCGACTTCACCTAGCTTCGTACAGTCCAGACCTAACATTATGGACTGCACGTAGGAGTATTAGTGAGTGCGTTTCAGAAAACATGGATTCATCATTCCGCACTTCGATTTAAGAGTTAGATTTACAAATGAGTAAATCTGAGCAGTTTCATCTAGGACTTAGCTGCTCAACAAGTCGCACCAATACAAACATCGCATCCCTCTTTTTCTATCTTCTTTTTTAGCCATTCACTACGCTTATTTGTGGCCGTGGTAGAAGTGTCTAAGATACATACCTTTGCTCCAACCTGCTCAAGAATGTGTTGTAAACGCGGCCTTACATCTCTGCCTTCTACACTGGAACCTGTATCTCGAACATAGACAATACTTTTCCTGCCTTCCTCTATCTCACCCTTAATGATTTCCTGGAGCTTCTTTTCCTTGTTAAGTATTCGCTCTTTAGGAAATTCATCTGGGCTCCAAATTAAATCTCGGTCCCCATCTTCTGTTTTGATAGAGAATGGGGGATAGGTGAAAGGGTTATCTGGATATGCAATGCCTGTTTGAGTCAATGGAAGATAAAGCTTATGCCCGTCATCTCGTCCATCGATAGCTGATTCAAATGTAGATACCATGTTTTTATAATGCTTCTTTAAATCCTCGTCTAAATCTACAAGAATTGTAGGAACATTGATCAACTCCACAGGGTCTGGCCATACATCTGTTAAGCGGACAAGCACACTGTTTTGGACAAGAAACTTTGAGAACACAAATGGTGATATACCGGGAAGAACCTTTTCTGTTCTCCTGGTACCTCCTCGCGATTGCTTGTTGCTGTACTCGCCTTTATCGTCCTGATTGTAAATAGTCGTTTCAATGTTTCCATACTCTTCATTCCACTTCCGAACTTCATTGAATGCGTATCCGTTCTCAACCATAAGGTGTGGGAATAAGCGCCAAAGTGTATAGTAAATATCCTCGGCAACGGGATAAGAAGGCGGTGCCTTGCTATATTACTATAGTAGGTTTCCACCAACTCTCCCCCAGAACCGTACTTGCAAGTCTCCAAGCATACGGCTCACTATTATCTCCTAGTTTTTAGTTATAGTTGTCCTTTGTGAAGTTTCATATGACAGTCATTTCCTTGACCTCTTGCGCAGAGAGCAAGCTGCCTGCGGTTACGGGCTATCATAATCACTTCCCATTTTTGTAGACTTCTTTTCTTTTTCAAGTCCTTTAGTTTCCTGACGTGGTGCATTTCCAAATCAACATCAGTTGCTCCACAGTATTCACATACGAGGGCTTTCATTCTGTCAATTAGACTTGTAATGCCACTGTACACCCAACCATTAGGTAGATTATCGATTTTGGACTCTGTCGAAGCCTTTTCAACTCTAGTAAAAGAACTAATGAGTGTTTTTGACTTCATTCCTTTTTTCGTTTCATATTGAACAGTGAATACTCCATTAACACTAAATTTATCTATGACTTTTCTAACTGAGATTTTGTACTTTCTAGCGAATGTTTTATACATACTGTATTCCATGATATATGCCATTTTATTAAGCACACTCACGTTATTCGCTATCTTGTAATACTCATAGAATCCTCGAAGTTCTGCATCGTAGATGCTGATAATTTCAAGGTCGTCATTATTGATAAGTTCAGGTCTATGAATCATTTTCCAATTGTTACCATTTATTCTTAGGATATTTCTATCCAAAAGCTTATTTACCCATTTTTCCTTCGGAACATAGAGTTTTACCTTGCCATTGTTTTGCCTTTGGAGCTTGCCATCTTTATTTCTAGTTGGTTGTGTACTGTAACTTGTTACAATATCAAATCCTAGAAATCTAGCTTTCTCCTTATGAGCATGAGTGATAAGGGTTTTCTCTACCGATAGTTCAAGTTTCAGCTTATTGGACAAGAATGTTTTAATGTCCTGTTTGATTTTTTCCGCATCTTCCTTACTGCCAATTACACCAATTAGGAAATCATCAGCATAACGTACATAATTAATTCTTCGGAAGCCTTGGTCAAACGGGTCAGTCGCATTCATCTCATTACGTTTCTTAATGAGTGTTTTGTAAGCTTTCGTATGTTCCTTTTTCTCATTGCTAGACATTAATGCCCATTCTTCATCCGATTTTTTCATTTTCGTCAGTTGCCATTCTAACGCCCTGTATTCATGTGTCCTTTTTCTTTTCTTACCTAAATTGAATTGTTCAGCATATTGTTCCATATACTTATCCAATTCATGAAGATATATATTTGCTAATAACGGACTAATTACTCCGCCTTGAGGGGTCCCACTGAAAGTCTTGTGGTAAACCCAATCCTCTAAATATCCAGCTTTCAAGAATTTCCAGATAAGGCGGATAAAGCGCTCATCCTTAATTCTTTTTTTCAGCAAGTTAATTAAAGTATGGTGTTCTATATTGTCGAAGAATCCTTTAATGTCTCCGTCAACAAACCATTTGACCCCAGTGAACGTTTTTTGGATCTTGTCTACAGCTGTTTGGCAACTCCGATTCGGTCTAAAACCGTGTGAAGATTCACGAAAAATAGGTTCATATAATCCTTCTAAGATTCTACGTGCTACTTCTTGAACTAACTTGTCATCCATGGAAGGAATCCCCAAAGGTCTTTGGCCTGTGGGTTTCTTCGGGATATATTCTCTTCTCGAAGGTTTAGGTTGGTAACTTTCGTCTTTTAACTGTTCAATAAGTTTTTGAATTCTACTGATGCTCATACCATCAATGGTTTTTCCGTCAGTTCCTTCTGTCATGTTTCCTTCCTTTTTGGCTAACTTAGCGTAAGCTTCTAAAAAGAATTCTTCATTAAACAGATTTCGATATATACGTTCAAAAACGTAATTCTCATCTCTCTTGGACATTTCAACTAGGTTGTCCATAACTACTTTTGGGATTCTCAAAGTGTCTCCACACCTTCCTGATTTTGTTCTGGACTAGATAACTTGGTCCCTTCGCCATGTACTAGGCTTTCCCTAGTTCCGACTACTACGGACTCTCTGTTGCCATATTGGATATTCAGACACCTAAAGTGTCATAGCCTTTACAGGCGCTCCAACTTAGGCAATCCCCATTTAGTACATTTAGTAACATAGGCTTGAACCAGTGTCGGATGCGACTTTCGCCATTTACCCTTTATTTGGGTTGGAAGACCACTGAGGCATAACTCTATAAACGGAAAAGCTGTTTATAAAGCAGAATTACCTAACGGCAAAGCTATTAGATAATATATGGTCAATAGACGTTAATAGATGTCTTCCGTCTATGTCTTCGCTAGGACTCCTTTGGCTATCGTTCACGCAGTTTAGCATTCATCCTCGTCTGTTTCGGTTTCATCTTGCCATTCAGTTGCATCATGACAACTTGGTGACTTATGGCTTTTCACCTAATATGCTGTGTTCCCCGTTATTAGTTTCCCTCACGAGTAAATTAGTAGATGATAGGAGACAATCGATGCCTCTACTCTCCTACGACTTGCCTAAAGTCGAATTACTAAATGCCCTTATGGGCGCACCTTGCCTCCAAAAAGGGTTCCTGTACCACCTATAAGCTTCTTTGAAGCAGCTGCAAGGCTCCCTAGTGAATTTCCCTGGGCTGACATGCCAGATTTCAGCATATGGATTTCATCACAGATAGTAATATCAAAAAACCATCTCATTTTCCTTCGGATGTATTCAATAGAAGCGATTCTCCTTGGATTCCCGACTTTCTTAGGAATCTCAGGTTGGGAGAGCTGAATTTGTTGGACCAAAGGCTGATTCTGCTTTAAAGCATGTTCAATCTGCCTTTCGTACTTAAACCAGTCTTTTATTGATTGGTATCTAGTAGGTACCTTCTTGGTCCATAAACTTTCACCGCATTCAGAACAAAAAGCATTGGCTGGATTTTTTGAATTATGAAGTCGCCTGCTTGTTCCAAATTCATCTTCATCCATCGTCCGTTTATTCTGAACCTCTTCTTCCTCTCCATCCTCATTGGTTTCCACTGCAGTAGATTCAATAACCTGGTGTGCATTACCGCAGCTTGGACAATAGTATCCAAAACGATATGGTAAGGAGTTTGACTCACTTTGAAGTACCGTTTTCTTATAATCAAAACGAACTGCAGGAACCATCGCACAATCGCCCCTCATTGTTGTAAAGGAAATGACAAAGAATGTTGGTTTCAATGGCTTAGGCCTTCCTTGACTGGTCCATTTACGATGAAACTCAATGAGTTGCTCTGTCCGTTCAATAACTCTTACATCAGCATGAGGTAAAATTTCTTTTATTTCCTCCGGCCATTTTTTTGTTAGGCTTGGGGGACACATTAGACAAGCAAAATACCCTTTTTTATTTGACATAGCAGCAACTACATCAGGAATTGCTGTCATCATGGTTGATTTACCCGTGCTCATTTCACCTTGTATTAAAGCTACCTTCTGCTTTTTCAAAACTTTAGCGATCGCGGTAGTAACATGAGATTGGACAGGAAAAAGTTCCCGCTTATAAGTTGAGATTTGCGGGTGTATAGCGTCTGTCATTGGGTCATGGCCTGGAGTAACTTTATTGCTTACCTTTGTGACCATATCATCCATGAAGGTTGTCATATACTGTGTCAAATCTTCTATGGATTCCACTGCTTGACCAGTTCCTGTTTTAGGAAACTTCAGCATCCCACTTGAAATCATTTCAGAAATAATATCATCCGCTTCCTGCTCTCCAGTTTCCTCACTAAAATTCAGTTTATAGATGGAAAATCCATCAGGAAAAAGGGCGGAATCATAATAAAACTTGAATTCCTCAATACACCCTCTTCTTAAGAACTCATTTAGAATAATATCTTTCCATTCAGGTAGAATATTAAGCCCATACTTTCCGCCACCTAAAATTTGTCTTAGCCCTTCTCCGGGATCTGCATCGAACGAAAGAATATAGTCTCCGTTTCCAAGCAGGTCATCATGAACAATTGCGACCGCTTTTCGGTTTTGATTAATAGTAATTGGGAACTTTGAATACTTTCCTTTATCAGAGTACATACGGAATTCTTGGGAAAATTTATAGTCAGTTAAATCTTTCTTCCCTTGCCCAAAAGACAAACCGCCACTCCCGGTATCGACTGCAGCTTTCATAGCCTGTAAAGTAGAATCATTACCAGCAATAATGGTCATGAGTAATTTAGCTCCTTGCCATTCATGCTTGGGTTCCTCTACCGCTAATGCGTAACAAAAAGCGCTTTGCCATGCCTGCTCCAGGTAAATTTCAATCATCTTTGGGTTTTCATCTGTCTCAATCACTTTATTTAATTCCATGCTGCTGACTCCCTGCACCAAATTGAATAAGGTATGCCAGCTGGCGATCCCTATCTCAAATGAGGCAGGGATACACCTCCCTATATAGTTTTCTTAATGAACATACTCTTTAAGCTGTTTGTGGATCTTTAAGAGTGCACGATCAATAGCTCCTCCTACTGTATCCTGAAAAGTCGTTTGGATAGATAGAGGGCTCACAAGAGCTTGAAACTTTCCATTGTGGTCACCTTCGTTGATATAGTAGACTTTTATCGAAAAATCTTCATACTCAGTCTCCAATATGAATATCATCCGTATTAATGCTCCCATCTAAAAATTCTTTAAATGCCGTAATAACTTCTTGCCTTGCCTTTTCAATTGAGTCATAACAGCCGGTAGTCAGATTATGAATTACACCATTACTCATATGGATTCTGAACAAGCTTCCGAGAGGCAGGGAATCAACATACTCCACGAAAAACTTCTGGCTGGCGTACTCCTCTAATTGAAAAGAAGAAACCTGGTGCATTGGTTCTGCACTTCCTTTCTCAGAAAAAACTAAGCTGTTTGAAGATTTTTTTCCTGTTTATTCGCTTCCATTAAAGTTCTAAACTCATTTATGATTCGTCCTGAAATATCACAAATCATAGATCCGTAATTTAAAAGAGAATCGGGGTCATGTTTGCTCCATGAGTTAACATATCGGAAGGAATAATCTGATGTGTCTAAGCCGAAGAATGAACAAACAATAAAGGCTGTTCCTTCTGCAACAACTTCCTTCTCCGATGTAGAAGACGTAGTATCATATCGATGCACCTTTGAATGCACCAATTCATGTACTAATGTCTTGCATCTATGATTAACACTTAAAGTGTCACTAACGACGATTTCATGGTTTGCTCGGCTATAGTAACCATTGGCTCCTTGCGCGTCTCCATATTTGATTGGACAATTATCTTCTTCAGCAATCTGTTCAGCATATTCAATAATCTCTCTAGCTGCCTCAGAATCGCCTTCAAGCTTTATAATCACCTTATCAATAGGAAGCGGATCTCCTTCCGTCTGTTCAAGCGCGAAAACTGGAACAGTTATGAAACCACCTAACTGTGTTTCACCGGTTTCATTGCCTTGTTCATCTTTCACCTTTATGAATTTCGGCTTGAAGATTCTAATGGCTTTAGAACCTAGTTTGATATTGCGGCCTAACTCATTCCAACGTTTGAAGCTCGCTATATAGCTGGCATTTGGAAATTGAGTTTTAGCAACCATAATGTTTTTAAAAGAGTAATTCGGCATCAGTGCTTTCATTTCTAAAAGAGCTTTGAATTCTTCTGGAGAATATTCAAAGTTTCTTACACCTTCATCCAGGACAGAAACAAGTTCTTTTACTCTTTCTTCAACGCTTGGACCTCCTTTGCTCCATCTCTTGCTCTTACCTTGACGATTTGCCATGTACAACAGCCCCTATCTTTTAGTGTGTATATATAAAAAAGAGAATAGGAAACCCATTCTCTTTGAATACGACCATCTTCAATTGCTTTGAAAACACAAAAAAGCCCTTGAAGTTTCTGAAAAAATAGCAATAAAAAAGCTATTTATCCATCAACCGCAAAGGCTGCTAATGATTAAAAATACCCGCTAATCCTCATAGGATTGCCATAAAATGAAAAAAATGAAATGAATATATTGGTATTATATCCTTTGTTTTCTATTTAGACAAGAATGATAAGTGACTCATCTCAGATTATTCCACAATACTACCCATCAAGGAATGACACCTACCCATCATAAGATGACAGGCGGACCCATCATGAAATGACCCCCACCCGTCAGGAAATGACGGGCTACGCCTATCAGGAAATGACGGGCGGACTTATCCACAAGAAATCTCTATTTTGTTAATAAATCCGCCTGTCAGGAGATGACACCCTAGCCAGTCAGGAAATGATAGGCGGATTTTCCGGGCGTCATTTCCTGACCCACCCCCCCATGTAAATGTCAACCCAAAAGTTGACCATGTCGCTCATGTAAAAGTTGACCACCCTCTTGTTACTTCGAATATGTTTCTTTGAGACGATAACTCTCTCCGTTCATTGGGATAATGTGGGCCTTGTGAGTCACTCGATCTAACAAGGCGGCGGTCATCTGTTCATCGTGAAAAACTTCTACCCATCGGCTAAACTCCCGATTGCTAGTGATAATCATGCTTCCTCTTTCATAACGAGTAGAAAAAAATTGAAACAGTAATTCGGCTGCTCTCTGGTGGTAGGGGATATAGCCAAGTTCATCAATAATCGTGACATCTGCAGCCAACCATTGTTTCTCCAACTGGAGGAGCCTTTTTTCGTCTTGGGCTTCCATCAGTTCATTCGATAGGCGGGCGGCCGTATAATATTTGACAGTATAGCCTTGATTAATCGCCTCTTCCCCTAACGCAATTGATAAATGCGACTTTCCTGTACCTGAGTTCCCAATAAAAATGACATTCCTTTTCTGCTGAATGTACTCTCCTTGAAAGATGTCCAGAATGCGTCTTTTTGGTACGTGGGGAGCCTCCTCAAATTGAAAAGAGAGGAGGTCCTTATGTACAGGGAATTGCGCCTTTTTTCTGGCTAACTCTTTCTTTTTGATTTCTCGCTCAGCTATTTCAATCGATAATAATTGAAAGAGAAATTCTTCATAGGTAATTTGTTGCTCATTTGCTTCGCGCAAATAAGCGTCAACTTGTTCACGTATAGTCGGCAAGCGCAGCCTTTTTAGATATTCATCCATTTGATAATGGTGTGTATTCAGTGAATATACCTCCCTTTCTGTAATAGTTGGTCATACGGGCTAAATGTAGGAGCCTTGACGGTGACGGACTGCTCCATTTCATATTTTATTGGGGCTGGCTTTGTTGCTTCCGGCTGAGTCATGAGGTAAAGATAATGCCTTACACTATCAGCTGTATATAGCTGCTCTTTTACACAACTTGCCACTGCCCTTTCTACTGTTTCCATCGTAAACTCCCGATGGAGTTTTAATAGTTGAATAAACTCTTTTCCATGCCCATACTTTGAAAGACTTCTCTTATAAAATTCTTGATAACTTGGTGGAAGATTAGCTCTTCGAACTGGGCGCGCATGCTGGATGGCCCTTGGTTTTCTCTCCAGTTCATCCAAGTAATGATCCACTTCAAAAATTTCTTGAAGCTTTTCGTATGAACGCTCATGTTTGGCTACACAGTTTCCGTCAATGTTTATTTCAATGTGATTTACATAAGCATTTATTTGTGCATCTTTCCGACCGGCATACCTAGTAGGTACCGAGTAGGCGTTTGTTTCAAAATTAACAAGCGAAAGACTGTTGACAGAGGCTCTTACCTTCCTTGCGCAAGGATGAGTACCAATAATCGGCAGAAGCTGTTGCTTCTCTAGTAAAAATCGTTCACCCACCTGTTCTTTCGTTTTTGGAACATAGGTTTCTTCATAGGCATCACATTGTTCTAAAAGATAGTGATTAAGTACCTGTAAGTCACTTACCTGTGGAACGGGAACTAAAAATTGAGCTCGTGCTGTTTGAACTAGTTTCTCTACTTGTCCTTTTTCATTTCCTTTTGCGGGTGCACAAAATTGGGCATCAAAAAGATAGTATGATCGAAACTGGATAAAGGCCTCCTGTTCTTCACGCTTGGTCCCTTCTAACACCTTCTTTACCGCTGTTTTCATATTGTCATAGACAATCGTTTTCGGGACACCACCGAAATAATCAAAGGCATCTGCGTGACCTTGAAATAACGCCTCCTGCCGTTGATGCTGAAACACTTTTACAAAAATCTTACGGCTATACAAAAGTCTCATACAAAAAAGCATTACCTTCGTTTCAATCCCATTTAAAAGCACAATGATTTCCCCCCAATCAAATTGGGCAAATTCACCGGGATCGAATTCCAACGGTATAGAGGAATTAGGAGTTTCTTTGAGCTGCTTATATTGGCGTACAAAACGGCGTACAGTGGATTCTCCACCTTTAAAGCCATATTCTTTCACCAAGCGTCTGTGGATTTGAGCAGCACTGTGACGCTGTTTTAGGGGGGCTGTTTCATCGTCCGTTAACCATCGGATAATAATTGGTTTAACGGGGTCGATGACCGGGTTGGTAACCGGCTTTGATCGTTGATAGGTTGGAATTTTATTCTGTTGTAAAGCTTTTCGAATGGTTTGTCTTGATAATGTAAGATCTTTCGCTAATTGTCGTATAGAACGACCTTCTTTAAAGTGCAATTTTCTGATAAGCTCTATATTAGCCATCTTTAACATCCTTTTTTTCCTCCCGAATCATGAAGTTCTCGACAAACTCTATGATAAGGGATTGGGTGTTAAGGGTGGTCAACTTTTTGGTTAGCGAATTGCGCTAAAGTGGTCAACTTTTATTTTAGCGTTTACACCCCCATCATAAGATGATGCCGAATAATATAAATCTTTAAAAAGACTTTAATATATATATTTATATAGAAAAAGAGTAGAGGAAATGATCCCTCTACTCTTCAATAGAAATAATTTTGATATCTAAGAAATTAATATTTAAATCATTCAACGCCTGTGTAATTAAATCTATATGTCTATCATTAATCCAGCTAGCCGCAAATTTATTTTGTGCATAAAGTGTAATCACGGAATCACGGTTTTTAAATAAAGAATCTTTAAACCAGGTATCGAAAGATGGTTTCGAAATTTTAGCTTGTATGTATTCCAATACCTGCTTTGTAAGATTCAAGTCATCAGTTGTCATTGATTCTTTGATATCTAGTTTATGTTTTTGTACCGCGGCATTTCTCTTTTTTACCGGCTTATGGAACGTTTCTCCCTGTTCAATAAAGTCCTCATAAATCCCTTCATAATTAACGACATTTCCAAGGTTGTCTGGGCTATAAACAGACATATACTTTTCCATAAAGTCATCATGCCTTCTCTTTAGTTCCTCCGGAAGCTCTTCATACAATTCCTTCGGAAGAAATGGCACCCGTCTTCTCACTTTATAAATTGGAGTTTCATCCATATTTTTTTTCTTCTCATCTGCAGACATGCAGTTAAATCTGAATACAAATCCATATCTTTCTAAAAGACTTAACCTGCTTTTAACAGTGTTTACAGAACCAAAAGAACACTGAAGCTGCAGAGTCTTTAATGCTGGCCAGCAATAGTCTTTCTCAATACAATAGCTTTTAAGTGTGATAAACAGTGCCAAACCATCTGCTTTAAGAAAGTGCTGCCAAAAATGAATAAGGTAGTTATGTATGATTGTAAAATTCCGATCTTCGAATTCAATGTTTTGACCATAACCATCTAAGCTAAATTCTTTAACCTTCTCTTCATTAAAAAGGATTTTATTAACTACAGGATCATGATAAAAAAATTCTTTAAATTGACCTGTTTTGTCTATTAACCACCTGGATTTTTCAATTTTTAGATCTTCTTTGACAGGACGGTAATAGATAAGAGGATAATTTTCCCCCTTTAGATTAGGACGAGCATCTTTCAAAATTAAAACCTCCAAATCATTTACCCGTAAGGCTCTGAACGGAGATTCCTTCTTGAAATAAGTAATTCAAACTGTTAAAATATGAATTAAATTATCAAGTATGAGAAATCCCGCCTATTGAATTTCATTTAATCTTTCAGCGGCCAAACTGGAAGAGATTAAATGAAAGCCTCTGGTGGGTTTTTTTTGCCATTTTATAGTGAATTAACACTATTATGTCTATAGATGCTATATTTTCTATCATAACAAAACAAGACAGGTAATTCTAATATACTTTGGCCTTTTAACCAGATAAATGTCGAATAGACGACAAAAAGCCCCCTACAAAGAAACCGAAGGTATTTCGGCTTGTTTGATAGGGGGCTTCCCTTTTGGATATCCAGTTGTTGTACCTAAATTAAAACATGACTAGTGGAAATATTCAACACCTGAGGAAGAGATTGTTAAGTTTCTATTTAAGTCGGGCTCCCGAGGTAAGTAACCTAGTAGAAGATTCTATTATTTCTTTTAGCTTGTTATATTCTTTTTCGAGTTTATCTTTCTCTGCTGATAATTTTTGGTTTTCCTCTTTTAAAAATAGAACTTGTTTTTTTAGCGTATCGACTTGGTTATGTTGTTCCTCTCCTTCAAAAGCTTTCTTATACAATAATTCAATATTATTGATAAGTACTTGAAGTTCAATAATATCTCCAGAGGGTGAGGGCCTCCTACTAAATATCTGTCCAATTTTCTTTGTAGTATTATCTGGCTGAGTTGGAGTTAACTCTTTTCGTTGTGTTTTTGCTTTTATAATCTCCTCTTTATACTGCCTTCTAACACAAGCATTCCACCTAAAGCCACAGGCAGAAGCGGTTCTTGATAGTTGCTTACCTACCTCCTCAAATGCCTTTAATTGTGTTCCCCCGGTTCGAATATTTGAAAGTACTACATTTGCTAGTAGCTCATCCTCTTCCCCGGTCCAAGCATCTTGTCTTGTTTTAGTCACGGCCCTTACCTCCCAATAATTTCTTATATAAATATAAGTATGAATGGATTTACAAATGTAGAAGGCAATAAAGCATGATGTAAAGCTAAAAACATCATTAGGTTCAAAATTCAAACGATAGGCTTGTTTCATATGTATAATTAAGACTATACGTTATGAGGTAATGGGGGTATGATGTTTTGAAAACAAAAGATTATTTTTTCGATCTCTTTAAGACTACTAAAGCAAGAGAGCTAGCAAGAGAAGTTGATGAGTATCTATATAATAAAAGTACATATAGGGAGGAAGTTGAGGATTATCACGCTCGCTATAAGCAAGGCGAACGAACGGATTGCATAGGTTATATTAGTAAAAAAGGCTCCTTTAAATTTTTGTCTTTAACCGCTGCAAGACATGTATGTCTAGTTCTTCATCTTGGGAAAAAGCTTCATACCCAAGCTGCAATCTCTATCCAGCAAGAAATTGATGAATTATTGCAGAGGGACTACCAGGATACCGATGGTACAAAGCCCACTCCTGGGGAGGCTTATATAAGATTAGAATGGGTTGATAATTTGGAGGATATAATTCCTTTCATTGATAAAGCTTACGAATTAAGGCTGTTAAAGTAAATTTATAAATTTTTCATTAATTTAGCCCTTATTAACTGAACTCAGACCGTAATTGAAGTGGCTATAACATTTTTCAGTGTGGTTACTTACTTATTTTTTTGAAGTTGTAACGGTTAATAATAAAACTCGCTCAAAAGCGAATTTGCTTTAATATGGTGCTCAGATCTAAAATTAGTTCATTTATCTAACAGCCTACTATTTCCCAAGAGCATAAACTCCTCCGAATTAATTTGTTATGTGTATTCGGAGGAGTTTATAATTTATCTAGGTTCCAAGAATTTTTTAATTATTGATATAATGATTCAGTAATGGTTCCTCTTCCTTCTTTCCACCATCCTGAGGTTCCTGATAAAACAAATTTATAGGTCTTTCCTCGTGTGATATTAATAGAAGAAGTACTTGTAGTGCCAGCAGGATAAATCCTACTACCTACAAAAGTTCCATCACTAGTGTAGAGACTAAATGTAACCGGAACTTGAGAACTATTAGATATACTATTTTTAATAAATGTATATTTCATAGGTGTAAAAGAACTTCCCTGAAGACTTGCTGATTGAAATCGAAACGTATAACTATATGGCAATGCTACCATGGGCTGTATTAAGTTATCATCCACTGGAGTAGCATACATAACCTTATCTGGATTCTCTGCCATATCTTTCTCTACTTTCTTTGAAAGTTCTTCTAGCTCTTTAGTTTCTGATTCTGCTAGATTCTCGTCAGTCAATACTTCAGTAGCATTAGGATATTTTTTTTGTATTTTCTCAAAATTATTTTCTTCGGCTGCAGCACTACTTCCTACGAATAAAAAAGCAAAGGAGAGAACTAACAGTACTTTACTTATAGCTTTCATAACTAAAACACCTACTTATAAATAGTTTCTTTCAAAATGAGACATTAACTTCGAATCGCGATTCACTTAATATCATACTCTCAGTGGTAATAATTTACAATAGATAAAATCAACGTTATATAAATCACTCAAATATACCCAAATTATTCAAATTTTACCAAAATTCACATAGTGTCCTGTGATTTTTTGTAATTTGAATTATAAAAATTATAAGCTTTTGCATTTTATCATGTACGGGTTCCTGTATTGCAGAAATCCTGCCACTTTAGCTCAATGAGAAAAGCTGCCTGATTCGGCAGCTGATCTTGAACATAACCAATTGTTAATTGAACAAGAAAAAACGCCCCTACCTCTCGTAAGAACGTGTTTTTCGGAGATTATTAAAAACAAAGGTCTTCAGATTTCATCTTTAATTTCAGGACCTAACATTTCCTCTGAGGAATTGGTCAAACCAGCAATAATTAAGGCATCGATGATGCAGATCGCGGGATGAATTTAGTTATCATCCACTGGAGTTGCATACATAACCTTATCAGGGTTAGCTGCCATATCTTTTTCGATTTTTCTTGAGAGTTCTTCCAGTTCTTCAACTTCTGCTTTAGTTAGATTCTCATCAGTTAATACTTCAGTAGCGTTAGGGTATTTTTTTTGTATTTCCTCAAAATTATTTTCTTTGGCTATAGTACTGTTTCCTACGAATATAAATGTTAAGAAAAAAACTACCAATAACTTGCTTATCACTTTCATACTAAAACACCTACTTTTTATTATTATTTCCTTGCGCATTGAGTTACTTTAACTTTTTTTCCAAATTCACTTTTAATTTTACTTCCTAAGGTAATAAATTACAATGCATCTTACATCACATTTAACCATTGGTAGCATTTAACAAATTAATTTATTTGCAAATACTCCAACTTTGATTGTAGCTGTACTGTCATTTGAACATAAATAATAGACTCCTCTTATACTTTCCTAATTACTAGTGGCTTTTTTGTTATTGAGTGGGAATTTTTATGAGAATGGAAACAAAAAAGCCCTCCTAAACTAGGAGAGCAAAAGTTCAAGCTGACCACAATTACTAACACTGTAGCTCTGAACATGCTTCTTTAATGTTTCAGTAGCAGTTGAAGCTTTAGTTTTAACTTTCATAAAAGTATATGCTAGCCGATTCGCGATGGCTTTAATAACCCTTCCATCAACACTTTGACCAAGCATTTCATACTTTCTTATTTTTTGTATATTTTCCGTGAAAGTAAAATGGTCCGGAATCCCCATTATTCTCTTTATTTCATCAATTGAAAGAAATCGGAAATTCTCACCATTGTCACTTAAAACATGACTATTTGAAGCACACTGACTTGTATACCGTTTCGGAATGCATTGTATCCTTTCTGCATCCTTACCAACAAAAGTTAGATCCAAGCTTCTATCCTTCCAGGCTTCACGACTGTTAAAAGAATCCATAAATTTTCTTACACTCTTCCATTCATGCTGCACACTTGAGCGGTCAAGAAAATCTTTTAATTTTTTCCTTCTGAGTTTAGGAGCAACTGGGAAGTCAAATGACAGGAATCTCTTTTCATCTTTAAATGCTACAGCATACGTCCTTTTCCTTGTGGCAAGGGATCCTAAATCCCATGCTTCCAGTTCTTTTTGACCCCAGAATGGATAATCGTCCTTTAATAGGTTTTTTAGCGATTCCCAGGCATTACTTTTATAGTATTGAGGAACATTTTCAAAGAATAAAACTTCAGCTTTTGAGGATTGAATGATCTTTGCAGTTGCAAGGACTAAATCGTTCATTACATTACCCTCTTGGAAGCCTAAACTACTATGTTCGCTGCATGGCGCTGTAATGAATGCCATATCGACTTCGGCTAAATCTTGACAATCACGAAGATCACCACAGAAAACCGTCGAATTAGGGAAGTTATGGAGTAATACTTCAGCCGAATCATCCTCTAATTCTATCTCTTGAACAGCGGAAAAATATCCTGTATCCTCCAAAACACTAGTTCCCACACCAGCTCCTGCACAAATAGATAATAATTTGATCCGCTCGTTTCTCGGAGTTGGTATTGTGCTGTTTTCAAATAACTTATATTCAAGGGGACGTATAATTACCTGTCCTTTATTGCCTTGTTTATAAACATTAACTTCTATTTTTTGATTAATATCAAGAAAAGAACAATATTTATCTCCGGCAGTATCAACTAGAGGCCGTTCTTTTCCGCTTATCTTGCTCTTTCTACAAGCCACATGAACAGTATGAACATCTTCTCCATCTTCAAACGGAAAATTTTGCAATACTACCTCTTCAGTTAACTCATTTATTTTAATATACACTTCACCTTTCACCTTAAAACCGGCAGCTTCACATACAAGATGTTGAAGGAAAAGTCGAGGTTTCTCTGGCTTCCCTTTTTTTGATACGGTATATACTTTCTTTAACTTTAAATTCATTTGTTATCCCTCCAGTTTAAATTATCCCTGTAATAAAAAGGCAAGGTTCCAACAAAAGAACCTTGCCTTTATTCCTGTATTTAGATGATAGAGTCCATATCCTCTTGATAAAAAACTCTACGTTTTTCAGAATAATAACCAGGGTTTAATTTTTCCAATGCATCTCCATATGGTTCAATAACGTACAAAGGAGATACCTTAATTTCTGACTTAACTATACTATCCATAGAGTTTATAAATTTCTGTATAGTTTGGGGTATAGGTAAGTTGGCAGCGGCCTCAATAGTTTCCTCAATCACTTGAGAGTTATAGATATCTGACCAGTAAATATCTATTAATTCTTTTACAACTTTTTCTGTGTTAGAAGGTAATTGGTTAGCACTATTTTTTAACATACTTTTTCCCCCTAATTTAAAGATTACTTACTTGGAGGCTTTACGATATTCTTCCTCCATGATCGGATCATCAAGTACATAGCCATTAAATATGATTTTTAATGCATCTTCACTTGAATGATTCCTATTGATTGTCATATCTTTATACACTAATTTTAGTAGTGCATCCTTTGCTACGAGCTTCTTCATTTGCTCTTCC
This sequence comes from Cytobacillus oceanisediminis 2691, assembly GCF_000294775.2. Lineage (GTDB taxonomy): Bacteria > Bacillota > Bacilli > Bacillales > Cytobacillaceae > Cytobacillus > Cytobacillus pseudoceanisediminis. The sequence continues at coordinate 317,550 of NZ_CP015507.1, read as the reverse complement.
ATGAATACTATTTCGTTATGGGTATCCATATTCTTTCCTCCCAAAAAAAAGGTTGATCTTTAGGTTCAGTCTTTCAGAAGGTTTTTGGTTCAGTGTCTCTAAACGAGCTTCAAAATTTTCCCCTGAGGCGTGATTACCTTAACGCTGACTTCACGTCGCGTACGAATTTTTGTAATCGTCGTTACACTGCCATTATCGTGCACTTTCTTTTCCTCATTCGGAATTTTTTTCACAAGCTCTAGCCCCTGTACAAGGTGATAATTATCTCCCTCTCCAATTTCTCCATTAACGGCTCCAGAGGCTAGTAGGAGAGCCAGTTGGCCAACATTTAAGGGTAGAATAGGGTTACCGCCAATCTCTAGCTGGCGTGGTTTAGAACGGTTTTTAAAGGCCTGAAACCCTTTACTGTTTCGAATCCCTTCAACAAAATCTGATTTATTTGCTAACTTGGTATAGAATGTCCTTAATTTTTCTACTCCTGAAGGAACACTCCACTTTTTATTGGCAGCAACGAAGCGGTCTACCGGTGTAACATTTTCCATCACAAATTCATCAGATTCCATTTGAATAAGGAAGTCAAACAGCTTTTGATTAAATTCCTTATGCTTACCTGTCTTTTTATTACCGATAAATATACATTGACGGAAATCATCATAATCATCATCCGAAAATCTCATCATGCCTACATTATAAAAATGTGTGGCCAAAAACCTAGCGATCCGCTTATCGGAATAACGATAAGAAGGAATCACATACATTATGAGACCTTGTTCCTTAAGATATTTGGTGTTTCTGTAAAGCTCAGTCCACTCTTTTCTGTCAGCTGATTCATCATCTATCCCTTTCATTGTGAAATCGTATGGGGGATTTAAGTATAAAAATGATACAGCTTCATTTTGATAGCGATAGGTAAGGTTTTGATGCTATCTCCACCTTTTCCCCCGCTCCACACCGTACGTGAGATTTTCACCTCATACGGCGTTCCACCTAGTTTAGAATCTAATTGGTTTTAGATTACAAGCCTTGCGATATTGGTTAACTTTCTGAATTTGCCTTGCCTTCAGATTTAGTAACATAAGGTATCGGCCCAATAGTGTCTTCGTCAGAAGCGTGAATCAGTCTATGCACGTTTTTATGGATGATTCTCAGATTGTCAAAGGAATCATTACCTCCTTCTTTTCTAGGGGTAAAATGGTGACAATGAACATCATCCGCATATAAAAATTCTCCTGTAATATCACAACAACCCATTTGCATTGAATATCGTGAAACACGGTTGTCTAGGTATTCCGCTGTACCCTCAGGGATATGGGATTTCATCAATTTAAGAATTTCACCCATGATTTCGGGCTTCAATTTCTTAGAAATTAGCAATCTCCCTTTTTCCGTGAATGGTGTTAGCTCCTGTGAGAAATTCAGGTTTGTTCTGGTCTTAATAGCTTGCATAGGATAAAGGTAAATACCATTTATTTCCCATGCTCTGTATCTGGACCAGCCATAGAATTTTTTGTATGTTGGTGGTGCATTACTTGTGTAAACCCGCTTTCCAACTTTTGAGAACCTATTGTATATCAGTCGGGATAATCTGTGGGACAGGTCGGTAAAGTCGTTACTAACATGAGTTGCATATTTAAAGTAGTTATGGATTCCTAGAATGAAGCTGTTCCAATTCATAAGGTTTTCTCGGGAAGGGTTTTTGCGAATATTCAAGATATGCTTTCTCGCACGTCTCAAAATTTGCTCCTTCTTTTCACTCTTTATATTACTTTTTGAAAAGTAACTGCTACCCTTTGGGGTTGCTTTTAGAGTGAAACCTAAGAAATCGGTGCTTCTTTTTCGGAGATTAACTACTTTGGATTTATCCGGGTTGATGTCTAATTTGAGCCTTTCCTTTAAGTAATCTTTAACCGCGTGAAACCATTTGAGTGCAACTTTATGGTTTCTTGCAAAGATTTTAAAGTCGTCAGCATATCTCACAATGTAACCTTCCTTTAAATTGGTACGTTTTAAGGCGGCTACCTTATCACCTTGTCTTTTGTAAGAAAATTTCGATGGGTAGTTCTCCCATTGATTCGAGATCCATACATCTAAGTCATGTAAGACTATGTTAGACAGAAGTGGTGACAGGATACCTCCCTGTGGTGTTCCTTTTGTAGGAATACCAAGACCTTTAATGGGGGCTTTTAACATTTTTGAGATTATTGCTAGGACTTTTCTATCCTGTATGCCTATACTCCATATTTGCTTCATTAACCTGCGGTGATTTACGTTATCAAAGAAGCCTTTAATATCTACGTCTACAACAAAGTGTAGTTCAGCCTTGTTGATTAATGAATCGCAACGGGATTTTGCATGGGATGTACTTCTTAAAGGTCTGAAACCATAGCTGTGTGAGTAGAATTTCGCTTCACAAATTGGCTCAAGGACTTGCTTAAACATCTGTTGAATAATCCGTTCAATCATGCTAGGAATTCCTAATGGACGTTTGTCTCCATTGGGTTTGGGAATATAGACTCTTCTGACCGCTTTAGGTTTATAATCCACTAACTGCTCTTGGATAAGAGTGATTAGTTCCTCTTGGGATTTTAGTTTATAGCTGTCTATCGTAATTCCGTCAGTTCCTGGAGTTTTAGACCCTGAATTTGACTTGATAGTTCTATATGCTAAAAGGATGTTGTCTCGACTGGTAATTATCTCGTAAAGTTTATTAAACTTTTCACCGTTCTTACTTTTCTCATATAACTCAGAAAAGGTCGGTGTTAGTCCGTAATACTCCCACTGTCGCAATCTCGTCTGCACTGTGGCAACTCCACCTTTCTTTGAGTTGTCCCCACATTCATACTCGACCGATGCAGCTCATCTATTAAACCAGATTTTAGTTCTATCCTAGACTTGGGCCTATCCCTCCACTATGTTTCCATAATTTCATAGGTACTGTGGCCCTACTTTCACGACAACGAATGCATTTCGATACAAGGTATCTTATAGCAACCTTCCCAGTAGTGACTGTTATATAGAAGTTTATCGCTTACGACGTTCCGAATTAATTAGCTATACATATAAACTTAGGTGCTGACTCTGAGCCTGTGAGCGTAATATCCTCATGGTTGGATATATCGGTTTTCATAGTCATTTGCTTACTAGCCGACACTCACCTCGCTGTAGCGAGCAGAATACTTTCGTATTCCTATCATGTAGACCCGTTCATTCGCCAGTTCGTCAGTTCATTTTAGAACATTCTCACCATATTTATTTTGTAGCCCCCCGACTTATCATCATCCATATTCAAAGAACTTAGGGTGATTTCAGCCGACTTCGCCTGGCTTCACACATCTCTGATTCACTATTAGTAGATGCATGCAGGAGTCTTAGGGAAAGAGTTTCAGCTCAACATGAAGGCTTTCATTCCTCTTTATCATTAATTCAGTTGTAACTATTCTTTATTACGAATAGCCCCTTCTTTTCCTAGATTTGCTCTAGTTATTGAAGAACGCCTCGCACAATGACCATAGATTCAATAGGTGCATTAATTGTATGGTCTAATACAGATTTTGCTTTATCCGCTCTTCCCTTATCCAACTCCACACCGTATGTAGTAATCCTACAATCCTCTTTCTGAAAGGCAGCTGATAGTTGTTTAAGGATTTCACCTTCACCGCATGTGGGATCTAGCCACACTCCGCTCCCTTCAACTTCTAATAACTGAGTGAAATACTCACCTTGTCGTTCAGGAGTGGCAAAGAAGCCAGCCCTAATTTTATTTCCTACATGACTCATTTAATAATCCTCCTAAAATATTATTCTTAGTATCTGTCCAAGTCCGAAATCCAGCCTTTTCGTAAAAGTCCTGATAAGGATCGCGAAAAGTATCTAAGTATTCTATAAGCTCATTGAGTTGGTCCCTTGATACCTCACCTTTTTTGTAATGATTCCGTAGGTGGGTCAAAGCAACCACTTTGAACATCTTATCTTTCTCTGCAAACGCACTTTGAATCGCGAAGTAAGCTAAAAAGGGAATGTACTCCTTGGCCTTTTTAAAAAACGGTTCGGTCACTGCTGAATCGAGATAACAATCTGGCAGATTCAAAAGAATTCCTCCTTCATAATTAAAAAAGAAAGGGAAACACAAAACCCTTTCTTCATTTTGGAGATCTATTAATTTTCAATCCGAAGCCCTAAGATTGAACAAATGGCTTTTAAGGAGTCAGACTCCGTGATATCCATTTCTTCGAGTTTAGTAAGCTCCTGATCCTCCAAAATTTCATAAGTATCAGTATGGAGGTAAATTTCTAAATAACCTTCATCTTCCGATTCCTGAAACATAGGAAGAAATCCAAACTTTTCTCCAAAACTTACTTCTAGGTATTCTCGTATCTCCTCAGCACTAGCAGAAAATATATTAGACTCATCTAGTACACGATATTTTTTCATTCTATGCCTCCAAATTCTTTTTTAAAAAGGAAAAGCGCTCATTCACAAAGGAACGAACGCTTTATTCTCTCCAATCTTAAAATGGCCATTCCTCATGGGTTTCAACGCTACCAGGGAACGGGTCGTCATCATGGGATTGGTTATATTGATGATGATCTCCATTACTATTTTCATTGATACTTTTCTTTGTATCGAGAAAACGTACATCTTCTGCTACAACTTCCATAGTATAAATCTTCTTATTGTCTTTCATATAAGATCCAGTACGAATAGAAGCAGTAACACTAACTAAACTACCCTTGTCCAGGTATTTATAACAATTGTTAGCAGTCTTTTTAAACGTTTTTATCTGAATAAAATCAGCTTCACGTTCACCGTTTTGGTTTGTATAATTACGATTAACAGCTAATGTGAATAGGCAAACTTTCTGTTCATCACCTTTAATAATAGGCTTTTTTGTAAGTCGCCCCACTAGGTTAAGGCTATTCATTAACAATACCCCTTTTCTTTTAATGAAGTAAAATTACCGTGATGACCAATAATAATGTGATCTAATAAATCGATCCCCACTAGCTTCCCTGCCTCAGATAATCTTTTGGTGACTTCGATATCTTCCCTTGAAGGATACGGGTCTCCGCTGGGATGGTTATGACCAGCTATTATTGATGCTGCGCTGAGTTTTACTGCCTCACGAAAGATTTCTCTAGGGTGTACGATACTTGCATTTAAAGAGCCTTTAAATATTGTCTTACGCCCAATAACCACATTTTTTGAGTTAAGAAAAAGCACCTCAAAATGTTCTTGATCTAGTGTAGACATATCAGCCATATATTTAGCAGCGTCTTCTGGACTTCTGACAATATAGCATTCCTCAAACTTAAATTTGTTGAGTAGACCAGCAAGTCCAATACAGGCAATAATTCGATCCGCAGTTGTTTCGCCAATACCTTCATATTGGAGTAACTCTTCTTTAGATAAGGAAGAGAGCCTTTTTACTCCTAATGAAGACAACTGGCCGGTTACAACTGGATTTGCTTTTGGTCCAATTAATACTGCTAACAAATTTTGTAGAGAAGTATTTTCAAAACCATAAAAGCCTAGCTCCTCTTTCGCAATTGCAAAATGATTTTTCAATGTTTCCAACAACCTTTCTTAAAGTCTCTTAAATGCTTTCTTAAACTAATTGCCTCTTACTCTTCGATGTCGAAGAAGTACCCTAGAATGGCTTTTTTGGTGCGCTGAATAAAAGAAGGGCTTACCTCATAATTAGTGCTCATATGATAAGTTTTCTCTCCCTTTAATCTCCACATTACTGTTTCCCCAGTTGCATTCTCGACAGCTGCAATAAACAAGAGTACCTCTTGTGTAGCAGACTTCCTATCAATAGACTTTGCTCGAAAATAGCGACGCTCTCCATTTCTAAGAAGTATCTCTGCAGAAATGCGATACCTGTCATTTGAGGGTAAAAGCCTGATTTCCTTTCTACAATCCTCAATAACATCTCCTGGTTTTCCTAATAACTGTGACATTGTAACAGCCATTTTCTTTTCCACCTTTCTGGTATATTTTTTTATTAAAACGCAAAAAAGCGCCCTCCAGAATGACTCTAATAAGCACATAAAAAATGTGTAAAAGAATCGTTCCAAAGAACGCATACGTTTAATAAACATAGCCTGCTAACCAAAGATTGGTTGCTAAAAAATAATAAAATAATAAAATGTTACAAATTTATTTTACTATTATTTGGATTTATAGGCAATATATATTTATGGAGCCCATATGAGTCTATTGGCTATTGGATACCGTTAAAATCCGTTAACAAAGGCATATGATCACTTAATTTAATCCAATTTTCATGTTTCCCTACTTCCATTTTATTTAGCGATGATAGTATATCTTTAGAAGTAAAAATATAGTCGATATGAAATGGTCTTGCATATTCTTTTCGAAAATAGTGGGTAGGCTGTGACTCAACACCATGCTCTTCGTTATAAAAATGATGGTATGTACTAGTTATACCCTTACTTTTCAATAGATTGACAACATCCGTGTGCGTACCAACCCTCCTGATATGATCAAAGTTCTTATTGCTATTCCAATCCCCAGCAATAACACAGGGTTCCTTCAACAAAGTGTCATAATATTTTAGGGCTAAATATATTTGACCAATGTAACTTTCAAATTTTGCTTTTGTATTTTGTGACCATACCGCAAAGAGAATAAAATTCCGTTTTCCAGTTACCAACAACGGAATAATATAGCGGAAATCCTTGTTATGTAAAGGATGAAGTTCAATTTTATAATGTTCATTTAATGTAAATATACCAATCCCTTTATTAACTTTCTCACCAAACCAAAGAAATTGATTAACGTCCTGAAGTTTAGTTTGTCCCCATTTTTCCGGAGATTCGGATTCTGGAATAATTAAAATATCTGCTTGATATGATTTTAAGTGTTCCAATTTATCTCTAAAACGCATTGCAGCATTCCAAACAATTAGTTTCATCTAGATACTCCTATATAAGTTTTATAGTATTTAAGTACGAATATTTATTTGGATCCTGGTTTCATACTTTCGATAAGAACACATAAATTCCTTTAAATACCCAAGAGCAAATGTAGAACGATAATAAAGTTTTTACTTTCGCTTTAATAAACAAGAGCCTCACTACATTTGATATGTAATAAGGCTCTAATAGTTGTTAAAATTGAAGTGATTTAATAGAATATTGTTGTTTAAAAGGATATTAAAGTTGTTTCATTCTTGTACAACTAACGCACCCTATTGTTTAAGTGAATAGTATCACAAAATCCTTGGAGAAAAAGAAAAAAGCCGATGCCTTTTTAAGCATCGTACTTATTTATTTCAAACTCTCATATATTTCAATAAGTGTTCCATCAGGATCTCTAAAGTGAGCTACTTTAATTCCCCATCCTTCTTGTGCCGTAGGTTTAGTTATGAATTCAACTTTTTCTTTTTAGTTTTCATATTTCTCTTCAACATTATCTACCTGAAAAACCAATGCTGCTCTATCATACTTATGTATAAGAGGATCTTTTTCTGTACCAATAGCTTCAAGCATTTGTTTCCTTTCAAATAGTCCTAATGTACAACCACTGAACTTAAAATCTGCATACAAGGATTCTTCATCTCCCCACGATACTTCAAATCCTAAAACATCTCTATAAAATAAGAAACATTCCCTGTAATTGTCTACTAAAATTCTTGTGTGTGTAAGCTCCATAATTAAATCACACCATTTCTTATAAACTTACGCAAATATTTTTTCAAGGCTTTTTAGAGATTCGTTACTACATAAATATTTAAAATGAGATATAAGGAATTTCTTTGCTTCTTCTCTATCTTTAATTATGTTTTCAACACTATTTCTCATTGCCCAGGAGTCATAGGTCTCAAAAGCAGTACTACTCCATCCATTTTTTTCACCATCTTCATTTACTTTATCCTGTATGCCTGAAATCACAATATCCATTGACCCTTGCAGTTCCAACATTGCATTATCAAAAAGCCTTTTTTTGTCTCTATCCTTCAGCCCTGCTTTTTTCCTTAATGCCCTTGTATCTATTCCTTCCTCTTGGCTAATTATTTTGTATATGTCAAATGCTTCTTTAGTTATGTTGCCGTTATCGTACCTTTCCTCAACGGGCTCAGAATGACCTAGAATCCTTTTAATATATGGAAGAAACTCAAGGGAAATCAATACTGATTTTTTCTTAATGAATTTACCATATCCTGCAACCCCATCAGCAGAAAATTTTGTCCTCCAGGTCCAAGGGTCGAACTCTGTATCTGAATGCCAATACTTTTCTAGAGTAATTGTATTTAGAGAAGGAAACCCAGGAATTATTGGTGCAAGGGGCAGTATACCAAGCTCCTTAATTACGTTTATTGCTTCCTCATAAGTTCTCACATTATAATTGACCATTAAAAAATCTCCTTTTATTTATATATTATTATTTCTACCTTACACCAATATTTCCCTTCCTCTTCTGAAGTATCGCCATCGGATATTATTTAATGTTGAATTATGTTTAAACCTAAGCTTTCCAACAAAGCAAAATACTGAGGACAAGTTTTAGAAACACATCCTGGATCATTTATTTGTATCCCATCAACTCTTGAACCGATAAGTGCTAATGACATTGCAACTCTATGATCATCATGCGTATTTAGTAAAGTTGGTTTCGGGTTACCTGGATAAACTTTTAGTCCATCTTTAAATTCCTCCACTTTAATTCCTAACCTAGAAAGTGATTCGCATATTACACTAATTCGATTCGATTCATGATGACGTATATGTTCAACATCTTTAATGGTTATTGGACCATCTGCGAATGGAGCAATTGCTGCCAATGTTAATGTCTGATCAGACATCTCCCTCATAGAGATTTCAATGGTTTTGATATCTTCAACCGTATTGTAGGTAAGGTACACTTTATCCTTTTCAATTCTGAATTCCTTAAGATCCAGAACAGCATTTGGTATCCATTCAAACCCTTTGCCATTAAAGCCAAAACCACAAGGGCAGTTCCCTGCTTTGTCTGTTGTAAAGTAACCTTGCCCATCTTAAAAGCCATAAATTTAGTTGCTTCCTGAAATGATTGTGAAGCCTTGTAGGATTCAATCGTACTTAAAGCGGCAATAAACTCTTTATATTCAATAGCAGATCTTAAAGTTTCAACTTCTTCTTCCAATTGAGAAAGGTTTTCTTCTAAGGACTTCTTTTCCTATCTTACCTCATTGAACAAATTAGACTTATTTTCATTTTCTTTTTCTAGTCTTGTAACTTTCTGAACTAACGCATCCTTTTCCGTTCGGACATCTTCCGCAGCATTTGAACTATTTAAACTATCAAAGACAGCTAAAACTGCAATGATTAATAAAACTACATATGCATATATTTTATAGCTTCTTCTCATTTGAAACCTCCAATCTCAGATAGAAAGGCATAATAAACTACGAATATAAAATTTAAAAGTTTTGGAATATCCCAGAAACTAGAAGGGGTATTAGTCTTTTTTTGCTAATCGCCCCGTTTATTGAACAAAAAAGCCGCCATTTGGCAGCTAACTATTTTAGTATTTGTGCAAATTTGATTCCGGAGGAATTACATTTTTGATAAGTAAAATGTCCCTTTCCTTTGCATTTGGTACAAAGAATTCTGTTCCCCAATGACCTAAATGAAACACAGTCACTCCATCGTATATTAAATTAACTGTAAACCACTTGAAGTTGTCGTTTTGATCCAAATTTTTATTCAATAAATAATCTGAAAGGGTACAGATTTTCTTCGCCTTGAATATTGTTATTTTTTCATCCTGCATTTCAAGCATATTTATGTTAAGACATTTAATTTCTCTAATAATCTCAATTTCTTCATTCCAACAATGAATTTCAATCGTGTCTGACTTTGGTAAATAGTAATTAATTAATGGCACCCAATAATCGTAATTATCATTCCTTGGTTTTGGAAATGTAGAATTGATTTTTGTATAAGTAGGTATGTGAAAAACCAAATTCTTACCCAAAACATCCCTCCCCCATAATCACTTTATTATTTATTCTATATCCTTTTTAAACAAACCTGCCCCGTTTGTGGAATAAGGATTATTAAACAACTTATTACTTTTTGAATGACTATATTATAAATTAAGCGACATTATTATCTGTGCACAGCAAAAGGTTTTCCCTCAAAAAAAACGAAGACAAAGTCCTCGTTTTAAAATGTAAATACAAGTTGACCATCTTTTGTAAGGTAAACACTATTATAGTCATACTCTACTTTTTTATTGTTTACAGTTAATTTATTATTTATTTTCTCATTTTGTTCAATGTGATTTTCTTTTTCTATTCTTATCCACTTTTGAAGCAAGGACCATCTTCTTGATAATTTAGCTATTTCCTCATCCGAAAGAGTCTTAAGGTTTACAGATTGATTTTTCAAAGACCCTATCCTTTCATCCAGGCTCTTAATTGCTCCCCCAAGAGTGTCAATCATTAGATGCTTTAATGCAGCATTCTTAGCTTCTTTTGTCATTTTTGTAAAGGACTTGCCATCCATACCGATTGTAATATGACCTTCTAGATAAAGCCATTCATAAACATATGATGTAGCTTCCTCTAGTGTTAAAATGTCCTTTTTACAAACCAAGAAAGTCGCTTTATTATAAACCATCTTAGCATGGCTAAAATCAGCATGACTGTAAAAACAAAAAATGCTTTTACCTGTTAAACGTTGACGTTCCTTGTGATATACCGCTAATTCACTAGCGGGCATATTTAATGGGACCTCCACAAAGAAAATAGCGTTTTTATTGGTCGTTTCCTTTTCATTTATGGTCCAGTCTCTTTTTAGCACTACTGCCCCATCATAATGGTGGTTTATAGGCTTAAGTTCTTCCAGGGCCACATTATAACCTTCATTGGACCACTCCTGAATAATCAAAAGTACTTCTTTATCAGATATCAGTTTGTAGCCGGCCATTTCCTGAGCATAAAATAACTTTTCGAGCAACATACGGCGCATTTCAAAAGAGAATTTACCAGGATCATACTCTCCTTTTTCATTTCCTTTTGTAGCTCGCTCATATGCTTTATAATCGTCGATATAACGATTAAACTCATCTTCATGCCACAGGGCAGGATTATCTAAGAATCCCTTATTTGAATGCTTTTGAACTCTTTTTTCAATCTCCTTAATTCCTTTTATGGGATCCTTGTATCTACAATCGAACGTTACATCGAAAAGAAATTCTTTCCAATCTGCCAAATAAGTAACGGATTCATCTCCACCATCGATTAATTCCTGTAACATTTTATCTTTTCGGCCACCTAATAGGCAGACCCAGCAACCCGTGCGTGTATTTCCACATGATTTGTTCAATTCTTTTTTGCTGCGGATCACTGGACACTCTTTAATATTGGAGCCCCCATACATTGCTTCCAATTTTTCAATAGGCATTCCCCATGGTAGTTCTTTACTTTTATACCTAAGAAAATTCCAGGTGTCATCGGTGCTAATATCTCTCACAGCATGGAATACTCTCGCATTGGGTATATAATCATGCTCCCCAAAGAAATCATTTGATGTATGTCTCTTGATACTAGCAGCTCTTTTTATGCTCTCATCTAAACGAACACCGAGGAGTAGAGTTAATCTATGGTTATACTCGGGTTCTGGTATAATTACTGGCTGTTGCTTTAGAATCTCAGTCATTTTGGAGTTTAGAGGAGCTATTTTTAATCGATCAGTACACCATTGAAAACCTTTACCAGGAGCGGGTGGAATTACTCCCAATCCTATTACGTGTCTGAAATACCTCTGGATGAGACGAGGCTTCACCAGATGGACTTCGATACCCAATTCCGCGCCATTAACAGCTATCATTTTAAGTGATTTATGAAGAAAGGATGTTAACTTGTTTGTTTCTACAGTAGTATCAGATGAAATGACATGTATCTTCTTGTGCCGTTGATCTTGAGTCAATTCAGATAACATTTCCCAAACAAGTTTTAAAACTAAAGTCGAATCTTTACCGGAGGAGAATGCAACCACCCAATCATAAGGGTCATTAAGATATTCATTTTTCATAAGAGTTTTTATGTCTTGGAATTGTTTTAGCTTAGATTCTGGATCAAGTATCCATTCCATAAAGTTATTATCAGATTGTTTTTTAATCACGTTAATTGTCATAAACAATCCTCTGCTAATAGTAAAAGGGGGAAACCCCCTGCTAATACTAGTTTAGCAGAGGATTTTCACCCCCAATAAAATATTTAGTATTCTATCCAAATTTTCATGATTCTCATCATTTTAGTTGAATCTACTTGTCCAATACCTCTTTACATTTATTAATTCTTCTAAGTCACATAGTCTAGAATCCATCGCATTTTGAATATCTTCAGTAGAAATACCTGTAGACTCCAAACATTTAAATGTATCCTCTTGTATCTTGGTTGGAAGAGTTGCAATAAAAGCTGTTTTATTATAAACCATCCTTTTCCCTCCGTTAGTTAGAAAACCTCATAAGAAATAATTTTCACCTATGCACCGACTCTATTGGCCGCTGATATTTGCTTTTTTATGTCCTTCATAGTTAGGAACTTTTCTTCATCTTCTAAGGTCATTACGGAAAAATCCAGCCGAATATCCTTAACAGTTTTAAAAGGTTCGATATCTCTTTCAGAAAGCATCCCATTCAAAATATAATGTTCTAATAGCTTAGAGTTTGGCTTACCATATTCAATTAGCAGCCACTCGCCTAAATAATCATATATTGCAGATATGTCGTATTTAGGTTGGTTTGCTACTAATGAAATACTGCCATACTTATGAGAAATGGGTTGCTTTATGGATTTTTGCTGGTCCTTTTCTATTAAATGGACCAATTTTGATTTTAGCCCCTCATATTGCTGCGCTAATTCCTTCGCTCTCGGTTTCAGCTGTCCTATATGCTGTGCTGCTTCGTTAATGCCCCAGTGATCCGGAATTTCGAATTTGCTTTTTATCAGTTCCTTGCCTGCTTTATTGAAGTTTGGCTTAACATAGAATGTTTCTGGCAAACGAAAATCTTGAATCATATCGTGATACAATTCATTGGTTTTTATCGCTTTGTTATCGATTTCTGTTACTTGAAGCAATAAACCAACATCATATAGATATTCATTTAGGCCTATGTAATCCACGTTATAAATCTTTTTGGCAGTAAACCTTCCTACCAGGTTCCATTTCTCAAATACATGTCGCTTGGATTCTGAAGATTCCAAAGCTGTTTTAATGGAATTAGTAAGGGTTTTTAACGTCCCCTCAGTTTTTTTTAACTCCGGGTAGTGTCCATCCTCAATGAATTTTTCCATTAATGTTTCAGCTGGTATTCTACTCATTTCTTTCACTCCATTAGGGTTCCCTTATCTAGTATTGGGAACCTGAGAATAAGTTCCCCACTAGAAAGGGAGTATGGAGTTAAGATTAAGCCACTAAAACAATGACCTCTGGTTCAAAAATTGACCAAGTTAAGAAATCTTTCTTGGCTTGTTCCCGGTTTTCTGCATACAAGTAAACGGTTTCATGGAGTATACAATAGTAAGAGATTTGATACAGAGATAAAGGTCTCCAGTTTCCCGCTTGTTCTGCATGTTCAATCTCCTGCAGTTGGTTTTTGATCTTTTCCTCTCCAATAATGTTTCCATGTTCTATGCGTAGAAATATAGTATTTTCAGGTCCCATAACTACAACTAATGGACAATTTCGTATCGTATGAAGAAAGCTACAAAGATTATCCTCATTCACAATTACATCCTTAGCAAACTTATGGCCGCTTAGTAAAACTCTATAAATAATTGACTCCATTTTTTTATCCCCCTTCAGGTTAATAAGTAATTGAAAGTTCAGTATCAGATTGTAAAAGCTCAGAAGAAACTGAACGAATGTCTCTACCATGTTTAGCCTTTAAAATTTGGCGTACATGCATATCATTAACAGCTGATAATACTTCCTTTTCCATGACCCAACCCTCTGTTTTATGAACATAGAAGGAAACCTGGTAAGCATTCCGATGGCACCTATCCCCGTTAAAGAATTCCTGGCTAGGTAATACAGCAGATACTTTATCAAGTTTAAGAAAAATGGGTGGTTTATCTTCTCCTTGCTGAACATCAATCCACGCTGGCTCATTTAATATGAGATGATGAATATGAATATTGCCCTGAATTACGACTTCACCATTTCGATAGATTTTATCAGAAGTAACAATAAACTGCGTTGCATCTTTAGTGTAAAACTCAACCATTATGCGATATCCTCCCTTTGAAACGAAAACAGATTGAAATCATTCGGCTGCAGTTCTTCCCGAATAAGATCAATCTGTTTTATACAATCCGCCAATATTAGTTTTTTATTTTTTCTGCTATGCATTTTAATTGTCACTGAGTCATTTACTAGAACAATGTTAATTCCATTTTTGAAAAATAGCCCTCTTGGATCTATCATTTTAAAGGATGGCCTTTTACGCATTTCTTTCATCCAATTAGCATGGAACATTGATGGATGTTCAAGTATAAATTCAATCCCTGTTACATATGCACCGAGGCATCCTAAAGATAGATCAAATAAATACAACCCTCCAGATAAATCACAATTAAATGTAATTCGATACCCTTTTAGCGAAGTTCTAGGCTGGTTTTCAAATGGCTCAATACGAAAAGTTGAACCATCAATAGCCCATTCAAATCCATTTCTCACCTGATTGAAGTGGATACCCTTTAAAGCTTTTCCTAACTGTTCAGGCTCAATCGGAGCAAAGCATGTTAACTTAAACATAAAACTCTCCTCCATTTCGCCAGAAAAAATTAGCCTTTGTTGTAAACATTAACAACACAACCCTTCCATAAAGTTTTTACTTTATAGTTTTAATGATTCTAATGGGCCCCCTCTAAAACGCAAAAAAACGCCCTTTAGAATGTTCTAAAATAAACACAAAAATAGTGTTTTCTAGATCATCCCAAAGGACGCATATGTTTTATATAAGGACCTGCTAACCTAAAAATGGTTGCAATAAAATGACAAAATCAATAAAAACTATAGTTTGATTTTACCATTTCTCACCATCCTAGTTCAAGCTTTTAAAATGTTATGACAAGCTTCTACAAACTTTTGTTCATCTGCAGAAATCTCCAGTAAGTACTCAGCTTCTTCTTTTGTAATGTATACTTGTTGCTCTACACCTTCCTCATAAGACAAATTTAACCCTGTTAGATTTTGTTCATTAAATTCATTAATATACGATGTCATAATTTCAGGAGTAGTAAGAGAAATACCGTTCTTTATTTCTTTTTCCTCTTTTGTTATATAAATGAGTTCAATAAGGTTATTATTTTCTTCATTTCTAAAAATTGTTCTCTTTATATAAAACAGTACATTTAAAATGACTTCTTGTTTCAATTCTATCATCCCTTTAACTATAGATTTTCTTAGTTTTAATTTACAAGATGAATGTAGGTTTAATTGTATTTTTTCACAATAAATTAGAGTACAAATTTAAAAACAGTTGCTATCAGTGGTTATTTTCCAATTGATTTATCTGGTTTTTTAAATGATCAGTAGGATAAACCTGATGATACTCTACTTTATCTTAAGCTAATTATTCCCCCTAATAATATAAGGTTCCATAAAATTCAAGATACTTTTGTTTAATAAAGTATACTAAAAAATTCCTTTTCTTAATAGCGAACACAAGTTCGTGATATGCATAAAATGTTAAACTAGAATGGCTAATTTATAATACATTTATCCTTGTCTAGAGTAAATATTTTCTTGTAACGTTTTTTTAGGACTTTATGCATATCTGATGCTTACCATATAATTTTTTTATCAAACTTCAGTTCCTATTCAATATACCTACTGCATTTTCATAGATATTTCAAATAGTTATTCAATAAAAGTGGAAACAACTAAAAAAATAGGAAATTCTTTAATAAAATGTTCAATTTT
This sequence comes from Cytobacillus oceanisediminis 2691, assembly GCF_000294775.2. Lineage (GTDB taxonomy): Bacteria > Bacillota > Bacilli > Bacillales > Cytobacillaceae > Cytobacillus > Cytobacillus pseudoceanisediminis. The sequence goes on along the minus strand of NZ_CP015507.1, from coordinate 301,609 downwards.
TTGAACTCTATTGTATTTTATTGATGCTTTATCTGTAAATTTCATACCCGTTCATCAACAAACTCCCCCACACACAACTTACAATATATTACTAAAGATAGTAAAATATACATACAACTTGTTATAGGAAGGGGGGAGGAAATGCTTGAGAAGTTTACCTTTGGCCAACAGATTAAATATGTACGAACAATAAAGAAAATAAACCAAAATGAACTAGCAAAGGGAATTTGTTCGATTTCATATCTATCTAAGATAGAAAACGGAGTCATTTACCCGAGTGAAGAAATTAAAAATTTATTAATTAAGAAATTAGGTATTGAGGATAGCACTCTTAACAATGAATTTGGAGAAAGAGAGATTCAAGGATTTTATAACTTTCTGCTAAATAAGGACATTCAAAATGCAGAGAAAGTTTATAAGGAACTTTTAAATAAGGACTTTTCAGAAGCGTTAAATTTGAGATTTGAAGTTATTTCTATTTTCTACTTTGTGGAAAGAAAGCAGTTTAAAGAACTCCCCCAATTGATACAATCAATTTTTTCAAAAGAAGCCCAGCTTCCATCTGAGTTAAGATATTTCTTTTATAAAGCATTAGGTTATTATTACTACCACACCCAAAAGGCAGAGAAATCATTATATTTTTTTGAAAAATCAGTGAGCCTAGTTACGATGTTTACGTTAAATAATTTAGAAATAGCTGACCTATACTATGCTTACTCGCTCGCTGCCGCAAGATTGAAAAAAACCGCTATTTGTTTAAAATATTGTCAATCAGCACTAGAGATTTACCAGGAGCTTTATCTTCTAAAGAGATGTGTGGACTGTCATGTTTTATTAGGGATTACTCATCGAAGGAATAATAATATGGAGGAAGCAATTTCTCAGTATAAAACCGCTTTAGACTTAGCTGGCCAGATACATTACAAAGATATTTCCTTAACAATCCAGCATAATTTAGGGTTTCTGTACGGTGTCATCGGAGAGATAGATAAAGCAATTGATCTTTTTCAAGAAATTTTAAGTAAGGAAGATCAATTGACCCCTTATGTTCACGTTCAAACTATCCTTTCTTTAGTTAAGGAATTACATAAAAGAAATAACAATAATGAGGCATTTCAGCTAGTTCAAAAAGGCTTTGAATTGTTGATTAAACACCCTGACTTAAAAAATCAGTTTTATTTAGAATTTAACTTTTATAATCTATTATTGCTTGATAAATATGAAGAATTACAGAAATTATTGTTCTCTAAAGTAATTCCCGCGTTGGAAATGGAAAAAAAGTATTTTTCCTTATCTAATTACTGTCTGTTTCTGGGGGATCACCATTATGCTAATGGAAAATATAAAAATGCTGCTAAATATTTTGCGTATTCAAGAGAATTTCTTAATAAATCAAACCTAACCAAATAAAGGAGTGTCACCATGAATAAAAAATTGCTTGTAACCTCTTCTATTACTATCGGATTGCTAATGAGCGGCTGCTCAACTGGAGCGAATTACTCTATAGATATTCTAAATAATTCTGAGAACATTACAACTGCTAAGGACGATGAAATTCTCCCACCTCTGATTGTTACACCAAAGCCTAAACTTGAAAAGAAAAATTATGTATAAAAAGAAAAAACTCCATTGCTACATTTGGTAGCTGTGGAGTTTCTTTATTGATTAATACTTTCTATGAAGCTTAAACGCTTTATAAGAATCTGCAAGAATTTCTATTGGTACACTATCTTTTTTGATAACCCCGTTTGTATACTTTACTTCAAATTCAAAGATAGCCGGCCCTGGCTTTATATTTGTTGGGTATTCTATAAAAGCAGGGTCATACAACTCTCCTTTATAAAGAATTGAGGTAGTTTTTCCTAGGGTGACTGTTCTGTTAATTGAAACAGAATTGGCTTGTGATGCTTTAAGTGTACTTTTAACATATACGATTGGATATGGTGAAACATCAGCTTCTAACAAGAATTTTTCTCCGCTATAAAACTGATTATCTTTGTGACCTAATGACTGGTGTTTATTTTGCCAATCTGGGGTATGTTTGACGTAACCTTTTATAATAAGAGGTTTTACATTCACCCAGGTTGTAACCTCAGTCTCATCATATCCGTCATCAGATGTTGCACGGAATGTATATTTTTTATGTTTGGAAACAAAGCTGTAGCAATGTTTGGTATCGGAGACTACTTTTGTTTTAGTAAGTACTGTCTTTTCAAATGTCCCCTCTTCTGTAACATAGATTTTCACATCCATCTTATGACCATCTGCATCATGAACCCTTACGCAAACATTAATTGTATCTCCTTCATAAGGATCAGTTGGGTCATACGTCAACGTAATTGTTGAAGGTCTGTTAACCACTTCGATTGTTTTAGTGATGGTGTCTGTAGCGTTATAGGTATCTTTAACAGTTTGTACTATGGTATAAACACCAATTAATTGCAAACCATTAAACGTAGGATTAGCAGCGGAAGAAGTAACTTTACTGCCATCAGGCTTCGTTAACTCATAAACGTATGTTAATTTATCACCATCAATATCAGAAGCAGTAGATGTAATTTTAATTGATTCATTGTTAAAATATTTTGCTTTATCGGTATTGAATCCTGCAGTAGGCGGTCTATTCACGACTTCTACCGATTTTGTAATGCTATCTGTTGCCCCTTCAGGATCCTTTACGGTTTGAGTAATCGTAAAGGTACCAGGCTTATCCAATCCAGTAAAAGAAGGATTAATGGAAGTACTGGTTACCTTAGTGCCATCTGCTTTTACAAGCACATAATGGTAAGTCAGTGGGTCTCCATCCGGGTCAGTGGCAGTCGAAGTAACCTTAATGGTTCCATCACGATAATAGGTTGTTTTATCTGTATTAAACCCAGCTACTGGAGGGTTATTGAACTTATAAGCTCCTTTATACGTAGTGGACACGTTACCAACATTATCTTCAGATTGCACATGAAGGTACCATTGCCCTTTTCCTGATTTCGTTACTACATAATTTGAGTTGGTTGACCAGGAAGACCATTGCGATTCAGTTGGAGTACTAGAGGATTGTGTCCAGACATATCGGGATCTTTTATAACCAGAATGAGCATCGTTAAATTTGAGTCGAACCTTAATGCTCTCCTTGCTCCAATCTCTACTAGAAAAATCAGATGTATCTTCATTATTTCGGTATTGAATAACTGGTCCTGCATCATCAACGCCAAGTTTCATATTTGTAGATTGATAACCTTTAGCCGCTTCATCAATTACAACATTGCTAATATTGTCGACGTTATCTTGATAATAATATTGGATATCATAAAGGTGGCCGTGTGTTTTGGGTACCACTGTCCAATTCACTTTTCCATAAGCTGTTTGTTCTTGTCTGTTAGCCGCTTCAATAACTGCGTGTGAACTTTTAAAGAACGAGTTCTGGTGATTAGTACTTTCACTAAAATAGTGGCTGGAACGCACATCGATATTGTTGCCTGCCAAACGTAAATATTGTCGCTTATTTCCAGAATCACCGTCATGTTGCCTCAATTGTACTGTGACTTTATCATCAGAGTTTACCCAATAAACATTATTGTTAACGTATTTGGCACCGGTTAAGCTATGCGATATATGAGAAGGAGAAACGCTATCAACACGTAAATTCATACCTGTGTCTCCTTCACCGGTATCGTATCCTCTACCATTGTTTACATTATCAAAATAGTGATATTGGATATCGTAATTATGTCCATGTGTTTTTGGGGTAACATTCCATTTCACAGTACCATAATCAGTATTTTCGGTCCTATTAGCTTCATCGATAACAAGGTGGTTACTTTTAATCCAATGGTTGTTATAATCTGAAGCAGCGGCGAAATCATGGCGAGATCTAACCTCAACCCCACTTCCTAATAATCTAAGATATTGGTATTTGTTTCCGGAATGAGGGTCCCTCTGTCTTAATGTAATGGTTACTGATTCATTTTCTCTTACCCAGTAATCATTTCCGTTAATATATCTTGCCCCTGTAAGACTGTTTGTTATATTAGTCGGAGCGACGCCATCAACACTTAATTTAAGACCGGTATTTCCTGAGCCAGTATCATATCCTACAGCATTTCCCACATTATCAGTGTAATGGTACTGGACGTCATATGTATGGCCATGTGTTTTAGGAGTGACACTCCATTCGACTTTTCCATACTTGGTATTTTCAGTCCTTTTTGCTGCTTCAATTACTAAATGATTACTTTTGACCCAATGGTAGTTATGGTTAGTGGCATCAAAGAAATCATGTCGTGCTCGAACCTCAACCCCACTTCCAAGCATTCTTAAGAACTGATTTTTATTTCCTGATTCTTTATCGTATTGGCGGAGCATTACAGTCACCGTATCATTAGGTTGAACCCAATGATTACTGCCATCTTGAAAACGATGATTAGTGATACTATCGGCAATATGTTCAGGTGGATCGTTTTCAGTAATATATGATATTCTGGCCTGATCTCCTGAAAAGCGCCAATAAGAAGTGGCAGCCCATTTGGTTTTATTGCTATCTTTAGGGCTCCTTACTCCATACCATACAGCTGTTTGAGATTCCTCCGAATCAACACGAGTATAAGTCGTATTGTTTGTAAAGTAACGATCAGACCCTAACTCATCCCGTACACTTGCAGCTGCTTCACGTGGTTTGGAACGCCTTAAAACTTCATCGGTATTCATCGTCAGTTTATTGGTGTTTTGTCCGCTTGATAAAGAAATGCTCCCATATTTAAAATCTCTATTTGAAAAATCAAAAGGAACTATTAGAGGTGTATAGACAATATGAGAGTCTACCTTTTTTATTAGATAGAGGGACCAAACAGCATCTTTACTGTCGTCAGGGAATAATTCATTAAGAGGTAAATAAGCATCAAATCCTACACTTTCATAACGCATATTACAATCATAGTTTGGAGTATTCGTTGTTGAAGCGGAACATTCGTTATAGATACCAGATCCTTGGTTATTGTACTCAAGATCTTCGGTAGCGTATAATCCTCGTTGCTGTGCTCTAAATATTTTTATTGCCCCGGCTCCACTACCAGCAACTTTTTGAGCTGCGATGTAGGTTTCGTTATTAGAACTTAAATGCCGTTTATGTCCAAAAATTACTGACCAGCCTCTAAATTCTAAATAAGGTTGTGTTCCCGTGCCGTTAAAATTCTTGTTAACGATACGTTGTCCGCCAGATATATATTTGTTGTAATATACATCGTAAATGAGCATTCTCCCGGTGTTCTCTTTGTAATGTTTTCCACCAGGCGTTTTATTCCACCCACTTCTTACTGTACTTGGAACATCAAATGGAGAATATTCAGCGGAACTTGCAGAGGGGAAGAAGAAAATACTTCCCCCTACAAGTAAAAAGAATAGAAATGCTATTAATTTGAATTTGATACGATTCAAATCTATCTCACCTTTCTAAATTTGAAAAACCAAATAACTCCTCCAATCGCCATTAAGATTAATAAGGAAAAGCCAACCCAAATTTTATTGTTACTAGAATTTTGGTTGCTATCACTAGAAACATCTTTTAAAGCAGATTGACTATTAATTTTTTCTTCTGTTTGAATTGATTTTTCTTCTCCATCACCACCGTTATCCTCATCTTGATTTATAGTATCTTCAGATGACTTTTCATCTTCAGATTTGCTATCGTCTTTTTCTTTTGCTGCTTCATCATTGGAGCTTTCTTTATCTCCATTAGTTGATGCACTCGCCACCTCTTTTACTTGTTTTTCAGTGACTGATTTAGAATTTTCCTCATTGCCTTTTGCCTTTGATGTTGTTGTGGTATTTGTTGAAGTGTTTTTACTGCTTCCACCGCTACTATTAGATGAAGTTGATGTCTTATTTGTTTGACTTTGAGTTTCTGTAGGTTTAGACACCGGCTTCGTTGTCGGTTTTGACTCTGGCTTAGGCTGTGGCTTAGGCTCAGGTTTAGGCTGAGGTTTCGGTTCTGGCTTTGGTTGTGGTTTCGGCTCAGGCTTAGGCTGAGGCTTCGGTTCTGGTTTAGGTTCTGGTTTTGGCTCGGGCTTAGGCTCTGGTTTCGGTTTCGCCTTCAAGATAGTTGTTACAGTTAGTTCCGCTTGAAAAGGCTCCTCGAAGATAGATATTGTGAACTTTTGACCGCTTCTTGTTACTTCAGTAGTAACGTGGCCAACAACATGAAAGTTATTAGCGCTTGCAGAATAAAAGCCGTTAACCAACCCATTGCAGGGACCGGTTGCATTTGCCCAGTTGTTTTCTGTATGAATATCCGATTGAATTGTCATACTGCAGCTGGCCTTTGAACTTGCTTCTACGGAATTACTTTGAAAGATCCCTCCTATATTTGCAGCTAATAGTGTTGCTAACGTTGCCTTCATAAATTTCCTCATTCGTCTTCCCCTTCTTTCTCTAGAATTTTCCTCGATTTTTGTTGCATTCTTTTGTCTCAACATGTGTTCTTCCCCCTATATTTTTTTTCACAAAACAAAAACGGCTCCTTGGTAGAGGTTTTTAGGCAATAGTAAATAAGTACTATAAGCCTTGTAACTCTTAAGTCCCAAAGAACCGCTCTTTTTGTGAATCCGCTAACTCCAAAGTAGGAGATGCAATAAAATAGTAAAAGCTAACATCTGAGACTATTATATTAAATTTTGGAAGACTTTTCAAACATTGGTTAAATATGAATACAAAAAAACCCGAACAAACGATTGAATAAGTTCAATCATTCATTCGGGTTTTTCCCGTTAGCCATATATTAATTTAATCATAATACAGTTAGGTATTATGGGTCAATTAAATATGAGTCGTTTATTTATTTTTTATATTCATAAACCGCTGCCTGCCTAATAAAGCTCGAGTCTCCGACAAACCAACGGGGGCTTTCAGTACTAATAACTGCTATGACACTAGGACCATCAACAGTTTCCATAATCTTAAATTGGTCATTAACGTATGTAAATGGATAGGTTCTTGGATAACTATCATCTATAAATTCAAGATGCAAAAGAAAAATATCATTCTTATAAAATGAATTTTGATTTGGTGTATACACAAACCCAGAACCACTTTTAATATCTAAATTTTTTTCTAAGCTGGCTTTAAGCTTATCTATGGCCTTATCCTGATCAAAAACAATTCGTCCATTTCCCAACTGTTCAGGATTAACAGCTAAGGCAGCGTCGTGAACAGCTAACTCCAAAGCATTTTTTAATTGCCTTGTAGCTGTTTTATCAGCATCAAGATTAAATTGAATTTGCGTTATAAATGCGAATAAGAGAATAAATAGAATGGTTCTAAGGGTAGTAGCCATACAAATAACTCCTAATTAATATATTCGCTTAAGATTTTGGTTTCCTTTTTAAAAGTACCTGGACCTTGATTAAAAATATCTAGAATAAAAATGAAACTTCTTGGGGCTTCAATACTTGCTTCTATATATTGGTTACGGGGTGTTAATGATTGTGTGGCTGTTACCTTAATTTTTGATTCATCAAAGTTATACCTATCTACTAAAGTGTCTTTCATCTCATCAATAATAGCGGGAGTGAATCTGCCTTCTATCGATGCTTTCTTTGCTCCCTCGGTGAGAACTACTTCTACAGCTTCTCTATGTAGACTATCAAGATAAGCCAGAATCGGAGCAAACATAATATTTATGACAATAAAAAGGGTCATCCATTCTCCTAATGTCTTTGACATTTAAGAATCCTCCTTAGTAAGGGGGAAGCTATGATGCCTCCCCCTCATTTAAAAATTAATTACCATCAGATGGCAGGTTGTTACTAATACCAGTAATTTCAGTTTGATATTCTGTAGATTCTGAGCTGATCATGTTGTATCCAATAAAGAATAGAAATGCGCTAATCGATACTACTGTTACTGCAATTTTTAAGAATGTAGATAATGTTTGATTCATGGTTAAATTCCTCCAATAATAAATAATTTATTTAAATTTTATTTGGTGCTCAGTATTTAACATTTGTTCATGATGATTATTTTTTTGCTTTAAAGAATCATAGGCAACTCCAAAGAGAAGTCCAGTGATAATTATGACGATAGATGCCATTAACATAAAAGTGGCTAATGATTTATTCACACGTTTTCACCCTATCCACTATTTGTTATGTAATCAGCAATGGAATCTGAAATGCTGCCCATATCTGTAAACATAGCTCCAAAAATAAAGGCACTGATTACAACTGCAGTGATGGCAATTTTCATAAATGTGCTTAGTGAAGTATTTATCGACATCACCTCCTTAAAGGAATGTAGAATTATTACATTCTGGAAGATTTCAATATAACTGATACCATTGTTACGATGACCACAAGGAAGTTCAGGATTATCAAAAAATGAGTTATCTTAATAGGAATTCCTAATAAATCAGTAGTGATTTTTCTCTTCCTTCTATAATTTTCAATTTGCGAACGAACAAACATATTATGCATTCCGCGTAAATGTCCCAAAGCGGTTTTTCTGTCTAAGTCATCTAAACTTTTTATAACACCTATTAGCGCCTGGGATTCTTTTGAATTAAGCTCTTTTTCAAACTGCTCTAAAGCCGCTTTTGGTCCTTCATCGTTACTCCAGGAAGTTAGAAGTTTTGTGAGTGGCTTGTCCAAAACAACGAAGTAGGGTTTAATATTTCGCAATATATTATAGGTATTGATCCTACTGATGTTCATCATTTCAATCTCATTAATCAGTAAGTCATATAACATAAAAACTTCCGCGTGCTTTTTGGCTTGGTGGTATTCGATCACTCTCTTCATCAAATAAACAAACAAAGAATACGGGTTGCTTGGTACAGCCAGAAGAGCAAGTAATAAAATAATAACAGCTGCTACCATTGTTAATTTCTGTGCTCCTCCATTAATGAGAATCGGAAGAATTACGTAGTATATAGTTAGGAAAAGGATGAACCCAAAAGTAACAAGATAGTATTTTAAACCAGTAATGCCCAAAGGATACTGAGCAAGCTTTAGCCATTCCTCTGCTTTAGTTTCTTTTGAACTAGAAACAAGCTTCTCTTTATTCTTTATTAAGCTATTTCTGAAACGGATTCGGGTTTGTACTCTTTCTGCTTGTGAACTTAATCCTGTATAAACCAACACACCGGCTAAACATGATAAAAGAAGAGAGAGTGTATACATTACATATGGAAGATATTTAAAGAAAATAGTCTCAGCCAAGGGGTTACACTCCTCTTATAAGTCATTTTTGGGCCTTTTCAGGAATGCCGAAATAATAATTGAGAAAACAACGCCTAATAAACAAACTGAAAATAATAGGATGGTCCATTGGCTACCAAACTGCAGTTTCCACCAATCCTGAGCACCAGAAGAATAGTATCCAAGGATAAGCGACCCAATAAAAACCGGAATGGTTAAATATCCGTTGTATACAGAATCCATTGTTTGAGATTTTTCTTCTTCTAACATTTCTTCCGTTTCTTCCATCTGCTTTGTTAATACCATTAAGGCATTAAGAACCTTTTCGTTATAGAGGTAAGCCTTTAAGATAATACTTCCTAGACGTTTGGACCAGTTTGTCCCTGCTGTATAAGTAAATACCTGAACACTTTCACGGAGTTCATACTCATTCCTTGAGACCTGGAGATCAGAAATTAACTTAACGATTACTTTCCTTAATTCTGGACTCCTGATATCTTTTTGAGTTTCAGATAAAGCATGATACATATCGTTATGCATTGCATTGTAATTTTGAGTAAGCTTTTGAACTATGTTCAGAAATTCCAAACTCATGAGATAACGTATCTTATTAAGTTTTAACCTTAAGAATAAATAAGGGATTAAAAGTAATAGAAAGCCAAACGTCACAGATACAAAAATATCTCCAAAAACGAATAGGATAAAAACTCCTGATAAGACCCCTAACAGTATTGAAAGAATAAGGAAAATTTCTACACTGTTTTCATTCCTTTCTTCACTAGTCGTTTTTATTAATAGGTTAAGATGCTTTAATAGGGGATTTTTGTATTCGTGACTCCTAGACAAAACAGCTTTCGTTTTGACCTTCCGGATCCTATATTTGTAATTCCACTCATTTACCTTCGTTTTTATTGATGACAGCATAATTGTTTTAGCAGTCCATAATGACAGGCAGAGAAGAATTGCATATAGAAAGTAATTTACGCCAATTTGCCATACCCAGTGTAAGATGCTATCCATCTAGATTCTCTCCCAAAAGGGTATCGATAATTTGATCCTTTATTTTTAAGTAATCCTTCATTGGTGATTGTCTTTCTTTATCTTTTAAATGCTTAATGAGAATTTTTGTATCTTTTAGACTTTCAGCTGCCATAAGAGTTAATAAATCTTTTGTGATATTAGAAGAATAGTAATATTTATCTGTTACTGGACTGTACCTGACTAAATCTTGTGTTCGGTGAGCCCTTTTATCTTCATCCCATATGATTTCGGTGACTCCAATAACTCGCTTTCTTCTCCTATCTCGATCCGCGCTCATGGTTACAATAATGTCAATATTACGCGCTACTCGTTCCAATTCATTTTCAAAGTTCCGATTAGGAAACTCGTCTAAGATATGTCGGGTAATCTGCGGTGCCACATTTTCTACAGATGTAAGGTGATAGGTTGAAAATGCTCCCCTTTCCCCACGTTCACAAGCTTGGAGATAGCCTTCAGTTTCAAGACTTCGTATTTCTCCAACTATGATATAGTCGTGCTCCATTCTTAGCAGTCTTGGGACAGCATGATGGAGATCGCCTTCTTTGGCTTGTATTTCAAAGATAAGCCGGTCTTTAAATTGTTTGGATAAATCCAACTCAAAGTGCTTCTCCATAACAGCAGCAACATAGCTGGAATCCCGTTCTCTCAACATAGATTTCATAAAAGTCGACTTAGCGGACCGGACACGGCCGGCAAAAATGGTGTTAGCCATTACCCTGGATAATGCACGAAACAAGGGAATATCATCAACAAGAATAGTTCCTAAATTAGCTTGTTCCTCAAGGCTCATATTTTTTACAACAAAGCGGCGGAACATGATGTAATTTTCTTTCCCTCTTGGTTTTTGGATCATAGTGATACGGCTTCCGTCTTCTCTTTCTATTTCAAGTTCCGGTGTTTGTTCATTAATAACCGCATCTTTGACCCTCATAGTAAAAGCCCTTTTTATTCGTTCAACAGCCTCTACATTTTCAAATTCCTCTATTTGTTTTTTAAATTGACCATCAATATCAAGCCAAAGTTCTTTTCCACGTATGACGGCCGCTTCACTATTCGGAAGCTTGTCCCATTTGTGAAGGATACTGACTCCCCATACTTCATGAAAGATAGCTTCAGCAAGGGAATCATAAAAGCGAGGATACTCATTAGTGGTGATATTCTCTGTTTGTAAAACCTCATTGATCTTCGTAATAAAGTAAGACATTGCTTGTGCATCACCAATTACTGCTTTATGCTGCCGTTCCAACCAAATATTTTCATTGTAGTGTACTTCATCGAGGTCTTTTCCTTTTTCTCTGTTAGATTCTGAAACGGACCCATCTACAATAATGTCATTAAGTTGCTCCCGGACCTTTTGGCAGATATCCTTAAAGGACCTCTTTCTCGCAAAGGTTGTAATGTAATTCACTTTTAACCCTTTTTTTTGAACGGTCTCTGCCAACCAATCAGAAGAACTAAATTCTTTTTCGACTCCCAATTCCATTTCAATTTGCTTCAACGATAACCACCTCCTATTTCAAGAAAGAAAAGAATCTCTTTTTCTCAGTCCGTTCTTCTATAAGCTGCTCTTTTTCGGTTAGCCTACATTCAGAAATAATTAAATTCGATAGCAGGTCTAAGTTTTTTGTATAATAAGAATCCGATACATCATATAGGAGCCTCTTTTGATATGCGGCCATCGCTCCTAGGTCACCCATATCAGGCAGTGTGGCTACCTTGGTCATTCCGAGCTCTTCTTCTAATGCCTTTTCATTAATTAGCGTGTTGGCCGGTTGAAAACGATTAATAATCAACATAAAGTCGTCTGACGCACCACCAGTAGGCTCAATAAGTTGTTGGAAAACGTAAGGGAAGTAACCTCTATAACCTTTTTCTTCTTGGTTTGTTACCAAAAAGCGTAAATTGCTAGATATATAGGATTGAACCGTTGGAGCGGTATCAAAATGAGTACCGGCATCGATTAAAATCACATCGAATAGTTGCTGAGCGACTTTAATAAGATGTTCAATTTCATTTGGTTGGTAAAACCGTTGCATCTTAATATCCCGGTTTCCTGCAAGGTGATAAAACCCATTTTGATGTGAAACCGCTTCTGAAAGCCTTGCTGGTGTTAAGTTTTGGGTCTTGAGGTCAACTTTTAAGTCATTTAAATAATGTCCGTTATAGTGATAAAAATAATCAGATGGATCCCAGCTGTTTAAACTTAGGACCAGGACTTTCTCTTCTATCTTATTCGAGAGTGACCGGCCAAGATTTAGGGTAGTAGTTGAAACACCCGCCCCGCTATGGGTACCGAAAAAACTGACAAGTCTTTTTGAAAGGTAATCATCTTTGTTTGTAATCTGATTAATAATTTCATCTACAACTTGATCCACTGTTGAATATTCGCTTAAGACCTTGACCTTATAGGCAGCACATAAGCGGGTAATATTTCGCATGATAATATCGCTGTTTACTCCAAGTGGTTTATAAAAGACTAAACTCTCCGGAAAAAGATCTCTAACTTGTTGTAAACTATCTAAATCAAAACTCTCACCATCTAATAAAATGGCATTGATTTCAACATTTGTTTTTGTTGCTTCGTCCATTATAAGTACTGTCGTGATTTCCTCATGTTTTTCAAACCGTTCTTTATAGATAGAGTTTTTTGATATCACTAATAGATTCATGGGATAATACTCTCCTTTAATGGTAAGTAATATATAAGCGGGCTCCCTTACCAAGTACCTCACCCATTAATTTTGTAAAGTCCTCTTCATTTAATATCACTTCCAGATCACTGATGGTAGAGGTAGCATCTAAGCGTTTATCGCCTTTGTTACCTTCAGCAGCAGATACGACTTCTTTATTGCCGGAATCCTTTACGTACACCACTCTTACATCTTTAAGGAATGGCTTAGTGTTGACTGAAGTATTGATTTCAACTTTTTCTTTAGACTCTGCCTCTTTTGAATCTGTTTCTTCCTTTGTTTCAGAGGTAACTTCGGGAGCACCGTTGGTAATAAGATTCGTTGTTCCATCCTGATTGACAAGATATATATCAATAGAGTCTTTCCTTCGCAATGAACCTGGTTGAGCATAAATCATTTCCTTTGTAATAGGGCGAATAGCTTCTCCTTCGGTTTCATCGGGAATCAATTGTTCAAAATCAATCATTTTAGTTGATATCATTGAGTTTCCTACGATATTGACGGATGAGTCCTGCCCCACTATTTGGTCCATATCTTGTGCAAGTACCACATCGTCAATTAGTGCCTCTTTTGGCCTTCTTTCTATAGCTAACTTATTTTTGGTTATACTTTCAGACTTAAGAATTTCTTCCCCAGCTTTCACAACGACTACTTCTGCTGAATCAATACGATCTTTTATATAAAAATCGTATACAAAAATAAATCCTGCAGTAGCCACGGAAGTGAATATTCCTAAAGCTATTTTGACTCCCGGCTTCATACAGTTGTCTCCTCTCCTTTGGATTCCGCTTTTTCAACACTAATCTTCTTATTAAAGAGCCCCTTAAATACTCCAGTAGCTTTCTTTTGTTTCTTAAGAAAATCACCAGGAAGGATATCTTCCAAAAGCGGCCGCAAACTTGATTCCAATTGTTTTTCGTAATCTTTTGTATCATTCAAGAATAATCCCTGGAACTGTGCTTGAAACACATCTGTTACTGGAAAAGAAGGTAAATGGGTTATCATTTTCTCCAGGTAAAGATCCTTAAGCAATTCGTTTTTCATTAGAGCTTTATCAAATCGATTTCCTACCAATGAAGATTTACCAGACTGAAGCTGCTTTTGTAGAAACTCAATTGATTTTTCACTTGATTCCTCAAAATGCTGGATAAAAGGAATATCAGGTTCAAGAATGAAGTAAGCATGATCAGCAATGTCAAATACATCTTGATAGAGTTCGTATTGCCAGTCAGTACCAACATCCATTATGGTTACTGTCGAGTTAGAAGAGAACAATACTTTGATAAGTGCATCAAATGAAACGTCCTCCTCCTGATAAAGCGGCTCTTTAGTGGGGTGTTTGCAAATAATATCTACTTCTGATTTGCTCCAGTCATATATGCTTTTAATCTTTGGATCTATGTACTTACTGAATTGATAGAATTTACTTTTGTACTCATCCGAATATAAATGCCCGAAAAATCGATCATATGTATACGATTTAGAGAATGGGGATTCTACATAGGTAGTGGAAACGCCCATTTTCGCTAAGCACCTTGCCAAAAGATGTGAAATAAATGTGCTACCACTTCGTTCAATCGGGCTACCAATCATCACTAATTTCTTTTTTACAGGAATACCTACAATCTTTTCGTTATGGTTATGTACATGAAAAGTGTAGTCCCTCTTGATAGTGGTTTTGTTAACGACTTTTTGAACGACTTTCTTTTCAATTACCTTTTGGACGACTTGCTTTTGCTTTTCATGGTTGGGGTTTTCATCAGCTTCACTTTCATTTTCGTTTATTTCTTCCTCACTGGAGCGGTGCTCAACTTCTTTGACTTTAGAGGTATCTGAAAAGATTTCTGATGAAAGGAACTTAGCAACTTTAGAAAATTGTGGTTTGGCTTTTAGCTGTTCAACAAAAACACTCAAATCAAATGAATTTGTATTGAAAATATCCATAATCCCTAAACTGACTATTGTTGAAAGGATAGGATCACCTTTTGGCCTTTCGCACAAATAAACAATACGTAAAGAGTCCTCAAACTGGATACGCATATCTTTGAGGAATGATATGAGCTCTTTGTCTTTCAATTCCTGTCGATTATAATCACTTTCAAGGTAATAATCGTGTATGATTAAGATTTCTGGGGTTTCAATTTCAACAATTTCTTGAAGGAAACGTCTATGCAGCACTTCTTGGGAGGATAAGGTGAAATCCTCTGTATGTTGCTGAAACGTATTAATCAGTATGTCTGTATAGGATTTATCCCCCACAGCGATAAGCACTTTTCTAGGCATTTAAAAATCACTCCTGGAAAAAACAAAAAACCCGAAACGTAATCACCAACAATACCATGTAGTATTGATTGGAAATTAGGTTTCGGGTTTTTCCCGTTTTATTATAGTTTTTTTCAGGCCTCCTAATCTCTTAGAAGGCCCACACTAAAAAACTTTAAGAAAGGCTGTTGCTTCAAGGCTATAAAGCAACTGCGTTGTTGTAGTCCCATTGTATCACTCCGATTTGCTAAATTCAACCATTATATTCGAGCAGCTTGCAGTGTAAATCGCTTAGAAAGAAATTGTATAAATCGATCAACTATATCTGGATCGTATAGTATCCCCTTATTAGATTACAATTCGTCAACTACTACATCGTGACATTTAGTATGCTGATAAATTCTGCCATTCAGCATAGTATCGTAACTGTCTATGACTCTTATCATCCGAGCAAGAAGTGGAATCTCTTTACCCGCAATTCCAAAATATCCACTGCCATCAAAGTTTTCATGATGATATTTAACACACATTGCATACTCTGGAGGAAAGACATCAAGCTTATAAAGTATTTTTTTACCGTAGTCGGCATGGTTCTTGATCTCTGCAAATTCACTTTTAGTCAAAGGTGTAGTTTTATTCAGCAAGGAGTAAGGAATTTTAAGCTTACCTATGTCATGGAGAAGCCCCAGCACAAAAATCTCTTGAGCATTACTAAATCCTAAGAAGTTGGAGAAAGCATATAATTCATCTCCTACCCTGAATGAGTGCATATACGTATCGAGACAGTGATGAAATAAGGCTGTAACAAGAGTGTGAGTTTCTTCTAAAAGCTCCTCGTTAATTTTCTCCACCTCCTTAAAAATCAAGTCTAATTCGTTTTAGGTCTTGCTTGTTCGGAATGTAAAAAGAAGTATTAAATCCACTTTCAAGAACATCCTCTTCGACACATACCCATATATTAAATGGGAAGGTATCCAGCATTAGTTCTTGATGTATATGATTCGCAATGCTAAGGGTGGAAGCAAATATTATGATATAGGAAGTATTATCAGGAAACTCACTTACCGGAATTCTTCCATAGTGTTCATAAATGTTTTTCCAATTGAATAGTCTTTCCTTGAAATACCCAATATAGTTTTGAGTCCCTTGAACTCGATCAATAAGGAAATTCATTTGACCCTGGGGAAACTCTATGATTCCCGCTCCTAATGGTCGGTTATTTTGATGGTTAGTGGCAATGATCGGATTCCACTTCCATTTTTTTAAGATGTTCATTTCCGCCATTAAACAGCGAAGTTCATTCATGGATACATATCGTTTGATTCCACCAACACCTAAAGAATCCCAACGATTCGCGTCCATAAAGAAATCAGAATTATAATAGTGCTTTAAAAGCTTAAATCCGGCCATTCCCAAAGTAAAGGGAGCGGGTGGTTTTACTGCATCCTCTTCTCCGTGAATTCGTATTTTCCAGCGTTCAACAAACCCATTTCGGCGCAAGCGGTCTAGCCTTAAAGATGTTTGAGAAGAACTCATAATAGGCAATAGATACCTTCGTAATTGGTTTTCGTTTGCACAAATGGCATCACCAAGAACTTTTAAGAGTGTGAAATCCTTCTCGTCTAACCTACCCCTCGTAAAATGTTCTACAACACTTTCTAAATTAGTGTAAGGGTAGTATTTCTTCGGCAAGACCTTAGTGCCTTTAAGGAAGGGGTGATCCCATAAAGGCACTTCACCTTTCTTTGTTGTGAGTAATGGATACTCCTGTGTTACTCCTGGGTTAGGCTGGTCTTGAATAAGAGCTTCCATTATTCAAACAAGAACGCTCCAACGTCCCTGCGTTTCTTTTTACCCCTTGGATATCCAGTAATGACAACTTTGGCTCTCCGATTCTCTTTATCGATGCTTCGAATTGCGCAGCTTACCACATCTCCGACCACTGGCTCCTCCAGATAATTAGGTTTAACGCCTTTTACTTCTAATCCAACATCCAGTTGAATGAAGATGCCGTGAACAGCGTCTACACCTGAAACTTTACCAGCGATTGCATTTCTGGATTGTAACGATTCTAGTTTTTCATAAGGATCTTCCATAGTATGACGACGGCTGACACGTATGGTATTGCGCTCTTTGTTAAATCGGATAATCTTTACTTTGATATTTTCTCCGCGGTGAATTTGTTCTTCAATACGTCTTCCCCGCTCCCAGCTGTAATCGTCTGGGTACATAGTGCAATCAACACCATTTACACGAACGAAAATTCGTCTAGTTCTTCTATCAAAACCAGTTATCGTTCCATCAAACACAAATTCATGCAATTGGTCAGTTTCTTCTAAAACCTCAAGTTGGCTTAAAAATTTTGCCCTTTTAATCTCATCTGCCTTTTTTATGCTGACAAGTAAAATTTCTTGTTCTAAATCCAGATGGTCGATGAGGAACTCCTGCATCGTACCTGCAAATCCATTTAGGCTGCGGAACTCATGTGATGAGAATTCATGTGCCGGGCAATAAGCTGTTACCCCGTTTTCAAGCATTAGATAAGCAATTTCAGTCTCTTTATTTACATACTCTTGAGAGTCAGCGTCCAGGACCCTTGCTTTAATTACTCCTACAGAGGTAACAACCCCTTTAACAATCTCTTTATTTCTTTTATATCTTGCAAGATCATCTAGCTGCTCTTCAGATTTCCAAGATTTTGTTGTGAGTTCTTCCATTTGTATCCCTCCTGATTTTAAAAAGGCAGGTAAGCAAACAAAAAAAGTCCCCCAAAAACGAGAGTAGTGTAGTACTACTCTGGTTCTTGGGGGACTCCCATTTTAGAATAATTTAATTTTCGCTCTTGCTACCTTACCAAAAGTGTATACTAAGCGTTATAGATTTGGCAATAATTAATTTACTATAATTAACTATATTACTACTTTATTCCTCAAATACACTGAATAGAATTTCAGCCTTTTTAGAATTGTTCTTTGCTTCTTTGTCTGTTTCAGAAGCTACAGCAACCTCTGACTTTGCGGGTATTTCACTTAACTCTTTTAGTAATTCGTTTTGAAGCTGTTCCTGCTTTTCGCCTAATTGAGACAGTACTGGTCGCTGCACCTCTTTATTTGATATATTACTGTCTGACTCATGAGTTATGTTTATTCGCTCCTTTGGTAAACCCTGTGGCATTTCTTTGGACAAAACATTGACAGTGGGTTCACCATCATCGCTGCTTAGAATAACACTATTAGAAGGTGGTTCTGTTTTGATATCTTCTAAATTAGCGGGACTTAAAGGAACAATCGGCTCTATTGCGTCAGTATTCTTTTTTAAATCTTCCGGAACAGCTTCTAATTTGTCACTTGAAACTCCAGCTGGTATTTCAGCCTCTGGGTCCGAGTCTTTTTTATTAAAAATTGGTAGTGTAATAGGATGATCATTACCGGGATTTAGTAGAAGCGGTTCTGCCTGCTCAATGTCCGATTTCTCTAATTCTTTAATAACCTCTTCTTCATCTAACACTTCAAATTCTTCGAGAGTTTGATTCTCGGTTAACAAAACTATACCCTTTCTAGACTCTAGCCATGTTTTAGCAGCTTCTTCATTTACCTGGATCACGGCCTCATTAAATTCTTCCTTTGGAACAAAGTTTGCATCAATTTGCATAACCGGCACCGGCTTATTATTAGCAACAATTTTAACTGCACATTGGAATGGATTCTGGAAAATGATATCGCTTGGAGATAGGATAGCCTCCTTTTTCTTCTGATAGGAATTCCCAACCCGTAACATAGGCTTTTCTTGCAGCGGGCTGACTGCTTGTTCATTTACTCCTTCTTCAAATCTTTCAACCTCCCCGAATATTTTTGAGAAAAGTTGAGCATCAAAATCAGGAATATCCCCGTAAACCATTTTGTGTCGTAAGGTACCTAGCAAAGTATGCATATAGGTTTCTCCATACTTATCCGCTAGCTGGGCAACAGTTTGTGCTACAACGGTAACAATAACTTTATATTTACGTGACTGAGCTGGAAACTCTTTGAATGGTTGATAAATGTAATCTGGAAATTCATCTACTAAAATATGATGAAAGTTTGATATATTAGGTTTCCTTCTGAAAACTGCATTCTGAAGACTCAACAATACGAGTTTACCTAATACGTTGGATAGGCCGCCGAGTTCTCCCTTGGCCGAGTTCACTAGTAAAACACCGCCTGATTCTAGATGGCGGTCAAATGAAAAATCAGATTTCCCAAATAATACTCTTCGTATTAACGGGCTTGCCCCTATGTCGTTAAGAATGTTTCTTAAACCCTGTACATACTCCGCTTTAGCATCGTAATATTCTTGCTGCCCTCGAAACTCCCCTTCTTGGACAAGTTTTGGTACGTTTCCTTGACCTGCTCTTTCTGTTTTCGGAAGAAGGTTTGTGTCAAACCATTCATCTATCTGTTTTACGATAGCCCAATGATTCCGCTCATCACGATCTTCCATCAGGTCCACATTTTCTGGGAAGGTCTTTTTAAGTTTCTCATGCATTACACGAACAAGGTTAGGATTATCGTACATTTTTAACAACATGTCGAAAGTAACTTCTTGTTCAGGCTCATGCAGTTTTAGTAAATAGATATAGTGCTTTAAATGGTTCCTTTCACTCTGTTGGAAAAAGAAGTTTGCCTGACCGCCTTCTGCTAGACCCTCGATAACCATAGCGAAAGCTTCAGCCACTTTATCAACCGGTCCTTCCATAGGATTTATAGATGGAGTATTCGGATTTGTAGGGTCGATGTAAAATACTGACTCCTCTGGGATGCCATGTGCTTTTACTAACTGAAATGCCTTTTGGCAAAGGTCGTTTGAAGGCTCTATTATGCTTACTCCATTTAGGTACATACCCTTAACATCTTCCGTATGGAAGTCCTCCCTCTGATACAGAGAAGGATATTCATTTATGTAGCGGCTCATCCAATGTAAATCCTGATTAATTATAGGTAGAACCAAAGCAGCGGTTTTACCTGTACCGATACTACCAATTATGACATTGTTGAGAGTACGGTCCTTACCTGGTTGGACAACCATTTCTTTTGTGTCTGAGTCTGGCCCCAATACCACATCTGGCCATAGTTCCTTTTTGCTCATCTTAAAGAATTTTTGCAGATGAACATTCTTGTATTCAAATTCCCAAAATGCTTGATTAAGTTCCTTTGAATATTGTGAGTACTGTCCAAATAGCCATAGCATACTTACGCAAGTAATTGTAGTAGGAACGAACATAACTGTTAGAAGCAATGTTTGGGTGTCACCCACCGCAATTTCTAACCATATACTTTGAACATCCATTTGATTTATGCGATTTCCTAAATACGGGATCAGGGTGTTATATACTGGTGCACTAATCAACCTAAGGAAGTGGAAAAACATTCCTAAAGCCATATTTCCAAACCAAGCAATTCTCCACCTTTTCGTTTGAAATGCTTTAAACTTTGTACTGATTAGCCATCCCACTATAAGACAGATTGCTGATAACCAGAAACCGATTCGGCCAGGTTCTGTAGAGTCACCAAATAAAATAAATGATGGTACCACACCTTTAAATTGAGCAGACATTAAAAAGAAATAATTTATGGTTGCCCGGATTGTTAGATACAAAGAGAGAATACCCAGTATTGAAACGGCAATGCCCGGCAATTTTAACAGCAGTTTATCCCTCATAAAGCAACACTTTCTTCCTCTTAAATTTAGAGGTTTGCTGATAAAATGTTGATCCGTCAATACTATTTCTTTGTAGCCTTTCGAAAGAACTGAAATAGACATGATTTAACTCCCAAAGGTCACCCAGATTATCATGCAATCTCTCCTCTTCTGTTTGATAGATAGCAAGGATTCCATCGACATGACTTTTATAACGGTCTTTTTCTAAAAGCCAGTTTAAATAAGCAAGTTGGTCCAAGGACTTTACGCAGCCTTCATCCATTACTTTGATTAAAAATGTTTTTACCTTCTCTCCTTCTCTTTTCATGTCAAAATGGCCGTCAGCAAAATATGAATTTAATACGTTTCCGGTATAAAACTCTTCAGGTAGCCTTTTTACCATTGAAACATTGAGGTGTTTATTAGTTTCTAAAGCTCCAATACTTTCATTTAGTACATAGGAATGTTCCTTAGTCTTTCCTGTTAGTAGGTTATAAGCTACTTTTCCTGCTCTGCTAGAAGTGACCACATGGAAATGAAGGTTAGGAATGATATGAGCGCTTGCCCTAATAACATATTCTTTTATTTGGCTTACACGCTTTTTACGTTCTTTTGGCCGATCTTCCACATAGCATAGGATGTCATCATCTGCAGAATCTATAGGGGCAATCAATATATGATGGTCTTTATGTTCTAAATTCTGAGCATTATATTCTACATACCTTTTAACTTTATCGATGATAGTATTTGCTCTTTCATGCCCGGTATCCGATTCAATATTCAGTATTGATGAATCACTGTACAATATCCAATCCGGTTCTACTAGAGTTGGTATTTTTAAGAGGTTTTTTCCCTGTTCTTTATAAGCCTTCTTCACTTTAGTGTCATAGTATGGAGTTTCTAATGGAGGAATTGAAGTAAACCTACCTCCCTTTTTATAAAACTCTAAATACGTTCTTATTACTATTTCTCTTGTTAAAAAGAAGTGATCAGCCGTTTTAGGATTTGGCAGCTCTACCAAAGGATAAGTTGAATTATGGATAACCCCTTCATTTACTAAAATATCAATTCCATTCTTATTGATCTGTACACATCTTAATTGGACCTTCTTCCTCCCGCTATAAACTTGTGTTTTGGTAATCTTAAGCTCGTTCCATTTCTGAAGCTTCTTGTAGACAGCACTCTTTTTCATACCATATGCCTTTAAAAGAAAAAACCTTACTTGTGAGACAGTTACTGATTTATGTAACCATATTAGCTTTAATAATTCTTTATCTTTTTCAGTTATCCATGCCCTGCCATTATTGTAAGTATAGATAGACTTATCACTCACCACTTATAGCCTCCCTTCTATGAGATAAAAAAAGACCCCGAACAAACCAAGCCTAAGCTTAGTGAGTCCAGGGTCGTCCCTTTAGATATGAAATTTCGACCTGAGTATACCATTTTATATCAGAGCTGGCAATAAAATATCGTGATATCTAGCGAATGATTATACAGGGATATACAAAGAATGGTGACCTTCATACTTAATAAGTTTTGTTATGAAATAGCTATATTTTAGGGTACAAATCGATGTTGTAAAATCAATAGAATTCAGTCTCATTACTGTAAGATTAACGGTGTGAAAACACGGTAAGAACTCACACTTGCTTTCGAACCCTTATTTACGATAATACCAAGACTTCATAGTACTTTTATTGGTGTACCATGGTGGAAAACTTCTGGTGGAACGATAATCGTTCCACCGCAACCTTTCCACTGGTAAGCGGAATTTTACTGATTTTGTTATATATTGAGGACTAAAGATACGATCAAGAATTTGAATGGAATAGTGAATACCCATATATAAAAGATAGTTAGGAATCCTTTCGAGATCTACCCGCTACCGACAATCTCCTACGTTCATTTCCCTTCTGGACTGTCTTCCCTGCATTTAATACTCCATCTTCCAGTAATAATATAAAACAATGTATTGAATTTACTTGAAAAAATTTATATTAATTCAAATGCTAGTACATGAGCTTGAATGAACCTGAATGATTGCTAGACAACGGTAAATATGTAAGTTGAATGATGTTGAATTGTGATCGAAGATGATCTATCTACCCCCTTTATACTGAACTAAATTGAATTTAATGATACGAAAATGAAATATAGTAGACTTTATTATGTAAGTTTTAAGGTTCATAATTGAGGTACGCAATTATGGTGCGCATTGAGAGTTATTGAAGGGTATATATTATCAGCAATAAATGTGTCTGAGATTTTTATTATGTACCACAATTGAGGTACGCAACAAAGGATGGATAGTACATTTATTTGTAGATAATTAAGTATAAATATTGCTTTTATTTGGCTTGTTTTCTATAATGTTCCTTAAAGGTACATAAAAGAGGTCTTTTAAGGTTCATAAGGTGGTGAAGGTATGAGTGAACTTGAAGCTAAGAGTTTCAGAGACTTAGATGAGTTGGAATACGATAATGACACGCTGCGATTTCTTAGAAAGAAGCTAGATGACTTTACTATAGACGTATTTAGACAGGTCGTAAAAGAAAACAAGATACATAGAGGCCTGGTTAAGACCAGGTTAGATAACTTTCATAGCAAACGAAAGAAGTATGATTCCGCTTTTTTGACTCTAGAAGCTCAAGGGTTTGTTGAGAAAAAAGAAGACGGAACCGCGACTCCCTATTTTGTTACAGTAAGAGGCAAACAATTAGCACAACTACTTTATGAAGAAAAGTTAAGGAAGGAGCAACACATATGATGATTAAGGCTTTTGGAGAAAATGAAAAGTTAGGTGCAATTAAAGCGCTGTTATCCCCACATTTACTATCTGATGAACTAAAATCTGAAATGGATCGTTATCCTTCACAAGCAATTATCGGTCTTGGACAAGGTGGTGGCCGAATCGCTGCTGAATTATCAAGGTTTGGGTACCCAACTTTCCTACTCAATTCATCAAAATCGGATATGGAAGAACATAAAAACTTGATCCCGGAAACACATAGGATTGTAACTTCTAGTAAGGACTTTCCTGAACTAGAAGGTACGGATAAAAATGCACAGCTTGGATTTGAAATCGCTAAAGAAAATGCAGATTTATATAAAAAGGTCGCACTTGACGATGCAGTACAGGACTCAGAATTCGTATGGGTTTGTGTAAGTTTAGGCGGCGGGACTGGTAATGGAGCTCTTAAAGTAGCATTAGCTTACCTATCGAAAGTCAGAGAAAATAGAGCCCTACCAGGCGGAAAAATCCCGTTAGGTGTTATTTGCTCCCTGCCTTCTTCTGATGAAAGAGGATCTGCGTTTAGAAGAAACGCTCTTGCTGGAATTAGTGTGATTCAACAGCTTATGAATGAAAACAAAATGGGTGCTGCTGTAGTTATTGATAATGAAAAAATGAAAGACTATTACGCAAATAGCCCTCTCAAAACATACGGTGGCCTTGAAATTGATGCTAAATCCTATAGCAATATGGTAATAGCAAGTGCTTTAGCTGAAATTTCATCTCTACCACTTTTAGATGGACGGTCCGTATTTGATAAAACGGAGCTACTTACTACCTTATCAACTCCAGGCTGGCTATCTATATCGAAGCATAAGGAACTGAAAAATGATGAAAATATTGAGTCTGTTATAGGAAATCTATTTAATAACAATGAAGTACTAGCTACTTATAAAGTGCAAAATGCTGTGGCTGGTGCTGTAGCAGTTCTATATCCTTCTTCGAAGAATATTTCACCTAAGATTGCAGATGATGTTTTTAGATATACTTCTGACTTGCTTGATACCAAAGTAAACCTGTCAATATCTAAAAACAGCAAGTTGGATAACCTTACTTTATATGGGCTTGCCGTTTACCCTTCTCCCTCTGTAAGAATTCAACAGTTAAGAGAAGAATTATCTCAGTGGGAACAACTAGAAAAAGAACAAGAGGAAGCTAAGAAACAAGCTTCTTCAGCACTAGGGTTAGATGAATTTGATGACTTCTTCTCTTCTGGAAACACTACAGTTCGACGGAAAAAGATGACTTTAGATGATTTAGAATTTGAGGAAAATGAGAACAAGCCAAAGAAAGCTAAAGTTGCAGATTTGAATGATATTGATTTCTAAAATGACAAGCCTTCCGAGGCTTGTTTTTTTATATCATTCTTATACACTGGATTGTACACCTCTTTTACGTACCATAAAGGAACATAACTAAATACCACCTTTTATATTAATCAATTTTTAATTTGTGTACCCTAGTTCAATCTTGAATGGTACACCATATAAGTTTTTACGCTTTGCTTAGAATTTTCATTCATTTAGAGTCAAATGCCTCTATAGAAAATAACAATGAATGCACCTAGATTAGTTAGGTTTATATACAAAGGATCAAAACAAAGGCCTTTGGTAAGCCAAGACTTAACATTGCTTCATATTTCTGGACAATTGATATAAAAAACTAAAATCAGATTCATTCAATGAAGTGCGGACGCTGTTTTTGCGCTGCACCTCAATCAAATACGAGTAACAGACTCATTCTTCGACGCTATGAGTATCAAATACTACTATACAACGGAAAATATGATGACTTTAGATGATATAGAAAATAAAAAATAATCCTTTAAGGGCCGTTTTTTGTATTATTCTATTACTCCTGGTTATGTACCTCTTTTGTGTACCGTAACGGAACACAATAAAACAATCCTTATAATATCAATGGTTTTTTTGTGTACCCCAATTAGCTACCTCGAATGTGGTACACAAAAAAAGTTTTTACACTTTGATAATGTGTTCCCTATCCGAATATAAATTCAGACATCTAAAGCCATGGGAGGTAATACCAATGAATTTCCTTAGTTTATTCAAATTTTGCTTAAAGAGCTCAACCCAATATCCTTTAGTAAGCCAGACTTATCATTGCCTCTAAGTACTGGACAATTGGTGAAAAAACTAAAATCACCTTCATTCAATGATGCCTGGACGCTGTTTTTACACTTTATCTCAACAAACACGAAAATCAGACTAATTTCTTCAACACTAGGAATATAAGAATTCGGTGACTTCTTCTCTTCTCGAAACAAAATATGACTTTAGAAGAAAATTAGAACAAACCTAAGAAAGCTAAAGTTACAGATCTGAATGATATAATTCTAAAAACCCTGCCCTTTAGGGCTATTTTTTTGTAACTTCAGGTTCTGTACCATTTTTGTGTACCATAAAGGTACACAACTAAACAATCCCTTATGTATCAACGTTTTATTTGTGTACCACAATTAACAACCTCAAATGCAGCACATACAAAAGTATTTTATATCTAGCTAAATACAAAATAACATTCTGACGGCTATAACTATAAAAGATAGAATCAAAGAATGCCCTTAGATTAGTAAAATTTACTTATAGGGCTTCAAAACAATTGCTTATGATGATCCAAGACGCAAACATAGTCTCTTACCCTGGTTAATTGGTATCGAAATCATCAATCACCTTCATTCAAAGAAGTATGGACGTTACTTCAGCATTCAATCTCATTCAATTACAAACAAAATCACAATAAAAGCTGATAAATCAAGCGTTAACACACACAAACGATGGATAGCGTTACCGTTTACGGAACGTTAAATAGCGTTCCTTATAATTCAATTACGAAAACGATGGATTCATATTTGTATGCATGAATCAACTACGTTATTGATTTATTAAATTACGTAAGGTAGCGCTCGCGCTGATGTTCGTTTGCGACGGATATCGCAAGCGCTGCGAATCGTTCGGAGGTTGCTAACGCCTAATATATCAACGTTTTGAGTTGATTTATGGATGGTTTAAGTGTAATATTTTTTATAAATGATTGTAGAAATCTACAGTACTGGAGGTGAGGATGTGGAAAACTTAGATATGAAAGAGCTGCTTATGGAAGAATTTGAAAATGACCCTATTTACAGAATGGCTGTTTTGAATGGGTTAGAGGACAGTGTGTTCACAAACGGAATTTTATCAATGCATAAGGACATGACATATAGCACTGTAGAGGCAGGCCGTATTATTGAACGGTCGGATTCTACAATTAGAAATCATTTTCGTTCAGATCTAATCGAGTACATACAACCGGAAAAGTTCGGGAAGTACTATAGGTTAAACTATAAAAGTGTATTTCGGTTACATTTAATATTTATATTAATGGACAAAGCCTCAAAAACTTCTGTGGATTTGCTTGCTGAGCTGGGAATGCAACCTGGTGTTTCAATGGGAGGGAATGTAAAGAGGGTTCAACGTGAAAGCAGCGATCTTCAAGAATATAACGATCAGCTTCAAAATAATTATGAAGAACGCTTATTAACTATGGAGAGAAATTTAGGGTTTCAGAGTAAAATGCTGAACATACTAAAGTACGAGAAAGACATTTCTGATATTGAGAGAAAACTAGAGAGAAAAGAAGTTGAAATCGACCAGATAAAAACAGATGCATATATGAAATATTTAGAAGAAAAACAAACTCAGCTCTTATCAACCTCATTGAAGAAAAGTGTTCAAAAATCATCTTTCTTAGGGCTATTTAAAAAACCTGATAATATAGATGTTGAACAAATTAACAAAGATGTTGAAACAAAGCTAAAAGAAAAAATGGATCAAGAAATTAAAGAAAAGATCAATATAGCAAGAAAAGAAGTAGAAGCACTCCAAGAGGAAAAAAGGAAAGTAACTACATTACTACAGCAAGAGCGTGAATCTTTTTCGAATATGCAGCTTGATACTGATGTAGATGACAAAAAACTATTAAGTGCAAATATGAAATAGATTGAAATATCCGAACATATGTTTTATAATAGGTTTACTAAAGTTGTTCATAAGGGGTGGGGCAGAGTGTTAACATATAATTTTAAAGAGAAAACAGTTAGAACAATTGATAAAGTGGTGGTGGCTGCAACCGCAGTAACTCTGCTTGCAGCTATCGCCAGGACAATCATTAATTGGTAAGTTCAATATCTCCTAAAGCTATTAAAGCTCATTCAGTAAAATATTTACTGGGATGAGCTTTTTTTTAGTCATTATTATTGTATTTCTAATGGGTTTTTGTTAAACCTTAGCTGCGTTCTTGGTTTGAAAAATAAATAAAATACAGGGTACAACTGAACTCTAAAAAAGTTAGGTTTCAAAACCACTGAGTAGTTAAGGTGAGTCTAAAATTTGCGGTAGTAAATTACAACAAAAAACCACTTAAAATTGGCAGTTTTTTAGTTTTTAAGGAAGATACGAACATATAATCTAGTATAATATAGGAAATATAAAGGTCTGATATTAGGAGGGGAGAATGAATGCCTTACGGATTTATTAAGCATATCGAAAATAAAGGGTATAGTGAGGAAACAGTAAATAGCTACGAAAAGGTTATAAACCAATTTTTTGCCTTTATTAAAGATAAATATCCGGAGAATAAGGAACCTTTTCAAATTACCTCTTCAGACATAATCAAATACTTAGAGTATCAACGTGATATAAGAGAAAAAAGTATCTCGACAATAAATAAAGAACTTGCCATTTTAAAGACTATGTTTAACTATTTTTGGGAAACTGACAAAGTACCTTTAAGTGTTGATCCTGCAGTCAAAATCAAGAGGTTTGTTGTAAAAGAAAAGCCAACTGTGCACATTCAATTTCACGAAATTCTAAAAGTACTTGATCTAGTTCTGCTTAATGATGAATATTCGCCGCTTAGAAAAGTATTGTTTTTATTGGCCACTAAAGGCTTAAAGATGGCTGAGTTTGGATTTACCAAGGATAAAGTTAAAGATAACGCAAATAAAGATATAGTTGAAATTCAATTGAAAAATAGAACCATTACCCTCCAGGGATCTGAAGTGGCGTACTTCCATGAGTACTTTTACTCCACTTTTTTTAATGGCAGCGAGTATGTATTTACGACAAAACATCACGGAGAGAACGTAACTGGACCTATACAGGTAATGTCCATGCAAAGTCATTTAAGAGCAATATCTCGTGATTACCTCCCTGAAGGATCTCCAGCTTTAACTCTTACTATAATTCGAAGAGCTATCGCATTTGATCTTTATTCTAAAAAAGTACCAATCCAGCTAATAGCCGCCGAATTAGGAATTGAAGAAAATACTGCATCATACTATCTGAAACAGATAGTCGAAGGAACCTATACCCAAAAAGAACTTGAATAGGCTTCAAAATTAAGTGTATAATTGTGGAAACAAAAACAACAATGGGAAGCACCCAGAAAAACTATCTTTTATCGGAGATGGTTTTATTCTGGAGTGCTTTTTTTTATGGGAAAGGAGCTGTGGCGTTGGAAGATAAGCAAGTTGCTAGAAACCTATTAGATTTCTCCAAAGCAGTCTTAATAGGAGAAGGAGATTTTGATTTCAATAATTCCAATGATGTATTATCTATACCTTTTAACAAACAAAAATCTTTATACTTATCGGAAGTTCTTAAGAATGAGCAGATTAGTAACTATATTGAAATTAATAGTAAAAAAGAACAGCTTAGTATACATTCACATCCAATTTTAAAAACTTTGATAGACCAATGGTACAAAGATAATTCGAAGATATTTAGCTTAATCTTAGATCCAGGCTTGATTACTTTAAAATCGATTATTGTCTGCATCAACTTATTTGGAATTAGAAAATTAGAAAGCATATCACTACCAACTAGTATTGATAGAGATCATCTTAAAACTCTTTCATATTGTTTAGAAAAGCATTTAAAAGTACCAGTAACACCTAGCAATAACCAAATGAAAATAACAGATATACCTAAACTTGTCACATCTGCAGTGAGTGACATCTCTGCTTTACATAGCGCAGAACTAATAAATTATCTTACTACTAAAGAAAAGAAGCTTTTGACAGAAGGGACCTTAAGATGAAAGTTAAAGCTATTTCTCTAATTCTATCTAGTTCTATGCTGTTAACTGGATGCGGTGGTTTATTCGATAAAGAATCAAAAAGAATTGAAGCTCTAAAAGAAGAAAAGAAGCAAGGTGAACTTAAGGATAGCAAAGAAAAAGAAGAACAAGAGAAAATATACAAAGATATGGAGAGACCAGTTAATGAGGTAGTCTATGAAAATGAGTTAGATACCTTAAAAGAAGTTGAAAATCTAGACTACAAAAATTTAGAAGAGTATAAGGATGCTGCAGAGTTTTCAAAATTTGTCGCAGACGCATTGTATAAATTCTACACAGTGCAACTTTCTCCGGAAAACTATTATGAATTCCTTTTACAATATGGAACTGAGTCAGTAAAGGAATCTTTACCTTCTAAGGATGATGCTGTAACTGTATTTTCTTCATTACAGGACCTGTATCTAAAACAAAATATTAATGGCGAAAGCTACACATTAACAAATGTTACTTTTAACCGGCTTAAAAATGAAGGGAGTTTTTATCGTAAGGTTTTAACAACAAACGGGGAGGAGTATTTTATATCCATAATTCAAAAGGAAAATGGAGTCTGGAAATATGCTGATGATAGTCCTTCACCTCCATATGAAGTTCAGGATAATGCTTCATAATACTTACAAAGGAGAATTTAGATGACACAAACCACTGAGATTAATATTTATGAATACACACAAAAGAAATTAAAAGCCCACCAACAGAATAATCAAGAGTTCAATATTGATTTAGCAACAATCTATGAGTTCTATAAAAATAGATTATTACAATACGTGCAGCATGACAAAGTAGAGAAGATGGAGAATATGCTATTTGCAGGAATTCAATCACAAATATTTAATGGTTACTTTATGGCAATGGAATTAATGCAAAACAGCGAATCGAACTTTGAGGATGATTGGTTTAAACAAGCAGAAGGGGTAATAGCGCAACAAATCCCCGATATGCTCCGAGTCGGCTCAAATAATAACCTAGAAGAAGTAATAACCATGGATAGCCTTAGAGAGATGATCAAATGGATGGTAATTGAATATGAGGGTGTTTACCCTACCCTGATGGATATATCCTTAAATACGGCTTGTTTAGGGGCATTATGGGCTTTTAAAGACGAGGCTAATAAAAGAGGTATACATTTTTATAAGTCTCAACACAAAGGCATTATGGCTTCTCTAGATGACATTACCTTTATTAATCCTCAGAACTATCTTAGTTTAACTGCAGTAAATAGTTTAAGTGAAGTTTGGGAGATTATAAATTCAGATTATAGAGGATTAGACAAAATAGGAGAAGTAACAGTTTTGGCTGTTGATATCGGGGATAGCGAAAAAGGTCTTTTCCTGAATATTTCAATAAAAACTAGCCTAACTGATTTAGAGCAGGACAATCTTTTAGATCAAATAGTTACTAGAGCAGTTGTTATGAATACTCTTGATAGAGATAAACTTACAGTTAACTTAGCTCAAGTAGACAGTTTCTTTCAATACAACTAATAAACAAGACCAAGCAGATTGCCTCTGCTTGGTCTTTACATATCTTCTTTTCGAAGTACAAAAAAGACCATCTAAAAAATGATGGTCTTATAAAAATTAATTTATTTTATTGAGTTATCGGCTCACTTCTCATATATCCTTTCTTAGAATGATAAAATATCTTATGGGTAGATAATGTTCCTAATTCGAATATTTCATTCAATACTGTGGATGCTGCTAGAGCTGAGTAACGATTAGTTATCACTCTCTGCGGATTAGAAGCAGCAAGTTCAGTACATGAAAGTTCGGACGGGGCAATTTCATCCTGGTCTTCTAAAATATCAGGAAATACAGAAGCAACTGGCTCAGAAATTACATTCCCATTAATTTTAAGGCCACATACCAATTGACCCGTAAAGCCTGATCGTTCATAAGTTTCCAACTCTTCTTCTGTCCAGGCATCTTTTGACCGGATACGGAAGTCATTGGGAACCTGGGCTTCCTCATTCCCAATATCGATATATAAAAGATTATCTACTTTTTCAAAGTATTCATGGAATACCCTTCTAGAGAAATTGTTATCAACACAAGAGATTAAGATTGGTACATATGATGTACTCCAGCCATGACAACCTTCATAGTCTGTATTAAATAAGTTGTCTAAGGTTTCAACATTCTCAATATAACTAGCGCTATATGTTTCAATGTTTACCTGGTAAGCTGAGCGATAACGTTTAGCTAATATTTCTGCTTTGTTCCTTCCTAAATCTTGGCGTAAACAAAGCTGGTTAGCTAGGTTTTTTTCTTCATAATGGTCATAATCAGCAATCACCATTTTGCCCCACACATCAAAGATATTGAGCATTTGAGCTACTTGCTGAATGACATAACCTCCATTTCCTCCCGCTCCAACTAACACAATATGAGTGAAAAGACGTTTTCCTTTTGTAAAGTCCACAGATATTTTTGGCATATTACTCTACCTCCACATTTGAAATATCACTAAGATAAGTCGCATAATCATCAAATACCGGGTTTTCAAAAACATTAGAGGGATTAATATTAAAGTGTTTTTGAGTCTCCTTGTTAAATGTTCTTACGATTAAATCCGGAAAAAATTTATCCAAGCGGCCAACAATGGCATAAAGGATAGGGGACCTTTCGTTAGCATCATCCACTGGAGAGGGGATAGCCGGCATTACATGATGAGAATGGATCTCCATTACTTTTATTAAGTTTCTATCACCATATTTCTCAACATAAAGCCATGCATTATCATCATCGATTGAGCAAAGCACAGGGTTAACCACTTGCTTAGGAATATCTAACATAAATGTTCCTGTGTCCCTGTCAATGTAGATGTCAGCATGAACCTCCGTTCCAAACTTACTAGAAAAATCTTTGGCTACTACGATAAAATCAGCCAATATGTGAAAGGGAATTTTCTTTTTCTTTGAACAGGAAGAAACCTCTGCAGATGCAGAGGTCTCCTTACAATCCACCATACCTTTCTTCTTTGCAGAAAGTACGGGTACAATAATGTTTTTCTTCTCAATGTATACAAGTTGAGTAAAGTTGGCCACAAGCTCAGGAAAGTCATCTTCTAATTTCTTTCTGAGAGCATTTTCAGAAATCGCCTCAAATGCTGATTCTTCTCCATCATCATCTTTTTTCTTCTTTTTAGTCGGAAGTCCATTTTCTAGCTCTTCTATTGAGAAATAGTTGGTAACTGGCAAGTCCATACCCGCATAGCGAACAATGGTATCAACCAGGACTTTAAATGGATCCTTTTTTGGAGCAGCTGGTGTAGAAGCTTTGGCCTCTTTCTTTTCCTCATTTGATTTCCTTAATTTTTCGATTTGTTCTTCTCGCTTTTTTACGGCGGCTGCTTTTGCAGCTTCAAGCTTAATTACTGCCTCATCCTCAATATCAAACATGCTAAAAATATCAGTTTGTTCTACCTTTGTCATTGTTTATTTCCTCCAATTAGTTTTTTTAAAAATTTCCAAGTATAGACTCTTTTAAAGGAACAAGCCATTCATCGTTAAAATCGTTGTCCTTAAGTACGGTAAAAAGCTCTCGTATTGTTTTTCCATTAGACGTCTTTGACCCATAGTCATCCCCGAACGGTGCCGCAAAAAAGATATTATGAAAAGTACTTAACTGAGATAGAGTTTTAATAGGAGGGAGTTCATTTCCACCCATACATACCTTTGTATCTGTGTTCACATTTGAAAAAGGAAACAGAAATAAAGGGGTTTCATCAGTTAGTATCCCTTGCTCTTGCACTGCTACAATGTTAGATAGGGTTACTTGAGTGTCAGACACTGAGTATTTAAAAATCATCCTTGGGAATCCCACCTTCTCAAAAGCCTGAGAATGATAGGTAATATCCCACCGCCTTTTCGGTATCTCAATGTATACTTCATGCTGTTTAG
Organism: Cytobacillus oceanisediminis 2691; assembly: GCF_000294775.2. GTDB lineage: Bacteria > Bacillota > Bacilli > Bacillales > Cytobacillaceae > Cytobacillus > Cytobacillus pseudoceanisediminis. The sequence continues at coordinate 267,928 of NZ_CP015507.1, read as the reverse complement.
CAGCTCGATTCACCCATACATGCTTTATGCAATTTTGCGGTAAAATAGGAGTTGAAATGTTTTCTCCACCTGCACTAGATTCCGATAAGATCCGGATTAAATCTGATAGAGTCATTTTATATAAATCCTGGATGAGACGGTTTTCTATTTTCACCATCTTGTCCAAGCTTTCTGTCTTTCCATCAAAACGGTCAGATAATCGCAGAACCTCTACATAACCTTCATAGTCATCAATTTTGTCAGATAGCTTGATAACATAATCCATTATCTGTCACACCCTCAATTTGTATATATAAATCCTCTACTAATCTAGTAATTCTAGCCACTGCCTCAGCCGCTTCAAAAAATACACTTGTAAAATAAATTGCCAAGACCAATCCATATTCCTTATGGAAACTCATATCAAATTCAGTAAGATCTCCGTAAAGTTTGGATAATGGCTTTTTTAGCTTATCTATCTCACCCGTATCTAGTAGCTTTTGAACCTTATCATTGTTTAATAAATATAGCCGCTCAGGAGTAGAAGAAATATTAGATTCTTTAGTAATGGTTTCTAGTTTGTGTTCATCTTCATAATCCAGCTGTCTGAATGTTGGATAAAGTGCTTTTAATCCAGCTTCTAGAATCTCGAAAGATGAACCATCATAACCACCTGGATACACAATGTATTCCGGAAATTCTTTCACATTAACCCCTAAATCGTGCCAAATCTTTAATGTAAGAAAATTGCTTATTGATTCATCGTAAGCGTATTTTTCTTCTGCATCTAATAACATTCTCATGCCAATTCCTCCTTAAATGAAATCATCTTCATTCTCATAAACCTTGTTATTACATTTGGTTAATGAATAGATCAAGTCATCCCAGGCAGCGTTAATCTCCCATAGATTGTCTTTAATAGCGACTAAATCTGCCTGTGTCATTTCATCATCGTAGTGGGGGAGGAAATAAAACTCATAAAAAGCTCTAAGACCTCCGTTTAGATTAAAAGAATCAAAATCCACCTTTTTGGTAGGAGTATGATTCCATACATATTGAATGACTTTGGCTACTCCTTCCTCTTTCTTTTCAGAGGTTTGCTTTTTAATTTGCTTATAAGGCTCCAAAAGTTTTTCTACTTTATGAAAGTCAATCTTCAAATTAATTCCCCCATTCGAAAAGGAGGGAGATAACTCTCCGCTCCTTACTGTGTTCTAACTGGTAAGACCAGCTGAAGCTCTTCATACTCAGATTCACATGGAGTTAACAAGAAAGGTCTCATTTCTCCGTTGAACTTGAAACTTATGAATTCGTCATCGATGGCTTTTAAAGCATCAACAATGTATTTTCCCGAAAAGCTAATCGTGAAATTATCTTCGCCTTCTAAAGACTCATAATCTACAACCGATTCACCTTTGCCTGTTTGAGCGGTATAAGAAGAAATAGTTGCTGCTCCGTTTACATGAAGTTTAATTACTCCACCTTGTCCATTGTCTGCATTATTAGCAATCCCGCGGATTATTTCAATTTCATCCAGGAACACTTTCCGATTAATCTTCATTTCCGCTTTAAAATCTTGCGGAATGAGACGGGAAGTATCAGGGTAGGTGCCTTCTAACAAACGACAATAGAACACCAAGGAACCACTTCTAAAGATGAGCTGGTTTTCTGATTCACAATAGATATGGACATCCTCCTGTAAATCAAATGTTTTATTCAGCTTATCAAGCGATTTCGCAGGAATAACAAACTTTAAATCCCTATCTGAAGTGTTTCTCACCTGGACTTTACCCAACCGGTGAGAATCGGTACAAACCATTTGCATACAATCTCCAGAAAGGTCTAGGCATACACCGGTTAATATAGGGCGTATTTCAGAATCAGCCGCAGCAAATCCCGTTTTCTTGATTAGATTGCTAAGATCAGTGCCCTTTAAGAACAGGGTAGATTCTTCAATAGCAAAGTCGGGTAACTTTGGAAACTCTTCAGGGTCAAACGTATTCAAATTAAACTTAGACCGGCCTGATTGCAGAAGGAGAGTAAAACCATCAAGCTTTAAGGTAATGTCCTTCTTGAATCTTTTTACGGTTTCGGTCACTTGTTTAGGCAATACCGTTTTCCCTGGCTCATATACCTCAACGTTTTCACCATCAACAGGTACGTGAAAGCGGAATGATTCATTACTGTCAGAACCTATAAAAATAAGTTCTTCATTAGTAGCTTCCATGTAGATTCCTTGTAATATAGGGATATTGTGTTTGGCGTTTACTACCTTCTCTACCTTTTTTAAAGCATCAGACAACACAGAATGGTTAATTTTAATATGCATTGTTATTCCTCCATGAGTTGTTTTTTTATAAATAAAAAAGCACCAAAAGAAAGATAGAAAAATCTTCTTTAGTGCCACTCCTCAATTAAGCGATTTTAGTTAAATTTCCATTTTGAAGGTCCTCTTTAATAAATGTAGCGACTTCTTTAACATGATCCTTCGTTAGATGTATAAAGCAACTAAACAAACTCTCAATCTTCACATTAGGAAGAAGAATTTGTACATATCTTAAAGAATCACTTAAAGCAACTTTATAATTATTTGTGATAAGAACCAGGTCATTAACCGGCCTCAAAACACCATAAAATGCTCTAAGTTCCTCTTCTGTTGCTTTATCAAAAATATTTTGTAGTGACTTGCAAGTAGAATTTTGGGTCACCTTTTTGAACAGCGGAATGATAAATTGCGGTTGTTCCTTCAGGCCCGTAGTTTCTAAATACTCACCAATTACCTTTAAACAACGAGAGCGGTCAAATTCGCCCTTTTGATTCATTTGTTTAGTTCCTTTCGGAGGTTGTTTCCCAGTTTTTTTCAGTACAGAGTCATTTTGATTACTCTGCTGAGCTTGGCTATTTTCTCTTTGGTATTGCTTTTCAGGCTTATTTTGAGGATCTTGAGAAGCATTTCTACAATTTCCTTTCTCATCAGCAGGCAAAGCCCAATCTGGAAGCTTTGGTGGCATCCAATAACCCTTAACATTAGTTTTCTTGTCGTTTATATAGTTGGATCCATCACGTTTATTATCAAAAACTTGTACGTAATTCTCTTCCAATCTATACAAATATCTTCCAATGCCCCACTGAACTGCAGCTCTTTTCATTGCACTTGAAAGGCCACCTTTCAATGATTCAAACTGAGTTTGCTCTGCTCCATCTGATTTTTTTATCCATTCGCCATCTACATAACATGAGATTGTACAAAGGACTCCTTGCATAAAATCAGAAAAATCATTTTGCCATCCAGCCGGTCCGAATACTTCATCTAATCGATTTTGAATTGCTCGATTTGTGACATAAGCTAAGACAAAGGCATATTTTTTACCATTGCTTTGACCACTTCGACTGACACGCCATTCGATATCCTTTGAAGGAAAAGGCGCTTGCAGCTTTTGCATAACTTCCTCCATGCTACAATCTTTCTTCACAACAACAGCCCCTTAAAGTTTCTTAGAACTTTTCCACCACTTATTTTTTGCTCCATTAATGCAAAAAAACCTCTGAGTTTGATAGTTACAAATAAGCACAAAATGCTTACTTGAATTCCATCAACCCAAAGGTTGTAAGTTTAATAGAGTATCCGCTAACCAAATTATGGCTGCCAAAAAATAAAAAAATAAAAAAAGTTCCTGAAAAAATTATACAATTTTATCATTTAATTAACAATAATAAACTTCCAGGATTGTGCTATTGTGGTGTTTTTACCCTTTAAAATGCTTCCCGATGTGCTATAATATTTCTATAATTTAATTTACTTAAAGCGATGACCGCTCAAACAGCCTTTTGTTAAAGGTGTGTTTAGCGGTCTTTTTTATTTGAATCTATAAAGAGGGGAGAACAGTTAAATAAATGCTAACAGTTGATACATTTAATGAAATTGAAATAGAAGATGACGTAGAACGATTGTTAATTCTCCGAAAACGAATGGCCTTATCCCAATATCAGTTTGCAAAGGGGATGGGAATTAGTACAAGTTATCTTGGACAGATTGAAAGGGGCGAGGTACCATTCTCTCCCCAACTTAGAGTTCGGATTAACGATTATCTGAAGCGGGAGAAAGAGATTCATGAAAAAGATATATTTAGCAGTTTCTGATAAAGAAGATGGAGAAATCAGAAGTACAATTAAAGGATTGCTTCCCTTTGTAGATGTACATAAGCTATCTTCCAAGGAGGAAGTTTTAGAGGCAATAAGCAACCCATTTTTAGCATGTATCACTCTAAGTGACTTTCTGGATCAACATATTTTAGAATCCATTAAATTAGAGGGTCAACTCATTGTAATCGACTATGATAAAAGTATAAACGTTACAAATAAAAACATAGTTCTATGCAGAAGTACAAATGATACAAGAATGGCCATCTATGATTCACCTATTGGCCACTTAGGAATAGATAGAACAGTTATGGAACCATCCAATGATAAGCCGATAAAGAAAGAAATTGCTAATGAAACAGCTGAAAATGACGTTAAGAAGAGTGATAATCAGGAAAAAGCCATAGACAAATCACCTCCAGAATTCTCGAAGGAAAAGGATAATACAAACTCTAAAATTCCTCCAAAAGAAAACGATCTAGAAAAAAACTCAGAAAAGATCAATAGTAAATCCCTAAGTAAAACGCCAAGTCCGGAATCTAAAAAGGCAGCACCTAATCAAGAACATGACAACTCATCAGCTTCACAAAAAAAGAGGAAGAAAATATACATTTCTTCACCTACAAAGGCTCATGATTTCGGTAGAAAATTAAATGGTGTAAATCTCAGTACAGAAAAGACTGTGGGTATTTGGGCACCTTTAACAGCAGGGGCCACAACCTTCATTGTGGATTATGCCATATTCCTTCAGCAACATGGTGTTCCTATATCAGTTGTGGAGATCCCAAAAGAGAATCCTCACTTGTTTAAGATGTTACACCGGTTTGGTTCAAAGCCAGACAATTGGATTTCACTAACGGAAAACCTTTACTCCAATGACAATGGCAATAATAACTCTTTATGGATTTATAAAGGCGTCAAATGGTTCCCGGTAGGCTTAAATGATTTTGATATTGATCGAAACCAGGACCTAATTTTAGATTTTTTTATTTCAGTTAAAGAAAATGCTTATGTATTAGTGGATTTGCCTACCGGAAAGATGGATGATTCCACTTTAAATACACTTCCATACCTCGACGAAATTTGGGTAATTGCTGATGACCAGTTTGACCGAACTAAAGAATGGAAAAATTTCATACACAATACACTCATTAAGGAGTATAAAAAGCCAGTTAAATTGATTCATAGCCGCACTGGTACTCATAGCCGGCCAAAGGACGTAGCAGAATTATTAGACTTGGAGCTCATCACAGCTTTACCTTCCATGTTTGACAGGGTAATGGCAAATAACCATGAGAGAAAACCATTGATTGCTGACATAATTGCAGCTCAAAAGCTCATACCGCCATTTATTAAAATAGCTAGAGGGTTTGTGGGGAAAGAATTTGATAAAATATACCGACCAACCTTCTGGATGAAAATAAAAAGAAAGTTATTAGATGCTGTTGATTGATTCTTCATGTAGGTGCTAAACTGATAGTAATCTATTTTCTTTTATTATTTCTTGGCTATCTTTTATGAGATAAGCGGTAATTTATCAATTTAGCGGTCTTTGGATCGAAGCAAGAGCTTTCTTTTTGATGCTCTCTCTTCTTTCCATTGGCCGCTTTTTTTATTCAATGGAGGTGGAAAAAATTGAATTTAAAGGAAATTAAAAAAGTCTTAATGACTGGAAAAGGAAAAATTTTAATAGGGACACACACTAAGAAAAGGCTTAAAAAGCGAGGGTACTCTAAAGGAGACATTGTTTCAGCTTTATTTAATGGAGATATCGTTGAAAGACAAGGGGCATCTAAGGTTGTAATAGCCGGGAGAGATATGGATGATAACCCGATTGTTGTGGTCATCGCTAAACATTCGCATTTTATTTTTAAGCTTGTAACAGTCATGCCGCCAATTGATCATTTCCGATTTAAGGATTGTGTGTAAAGAGCTTAAGAACTATAAGAAAGGTTGTTACGAATTATGAAATTAATGAGGCAAACTAGAGTCAAAGATTGGTATGAATACTATCGGACCCCATGTGTAATTTGTGGTAAGACAGGTGGTTGTATGGCTCACCTTGATGGTTCAGCGGTAGCTTGTATCCGAACTGAAAGTGACACTTATTTTTCAAAAAATTCGGCTTTACCTAGCTACCTTCACCTACTTAAAGGGGATAATAAGCGAAAGATTAACAAAGAGGAAATCGAAGAAATTCATGTAGGACATCCCAAGCAAAAAGATAAAGTACTTAATACTGTTTATAGTGCATTAATAGAATGCTTAGAACTTGATGATGTACATTACAAACACTTAACTTCTCCTTCAAGACAGCTAGCGGATAAGCAAGTTATGCTAAGGCAATACCGTAGCTTTCCAGATAAGCCTTGGGAGGTAGCGAGATTGTTGAAAGAAGGTTTGGAAATTAAACATTTTAAAGGAATCCCTGGTTTTTATCTACAAGAAGAAAAGTACTGGACTATTGCCGGCAGCAAGGGAATTTTAATACCTTTTCGTAATCACTATAACGAAATTGTTGGTTTCCAGTATCGAATTGATAATCCTCAAAATGTGGTTGAAGTAAAATTTAATCGCCCTGGTCTTAAAGCCCGGGTTATAGAGCAACCAGATTTTGTGCAGGTCTCTTTTGATGGTGAGATCATCTTAGAGGAAAAGATTGAATCTAACAAAACATGGACAACCATAGTCCATGAAAATGAAGTTAAAGGATGGGTTCGAGTAGTAAAAGGAAACCGATATTTCTGGCGTGCGAGACGTTTCTCAACAAGTGCTTAAAGCATGAAATGAGAGGAATTAAGTTATTTAATTCTAACTGGAACATTGATGATAGGAATGATAGCCGTCATGTTGGCTTGAAACTACACCCTAATACTCCTACATGCGCCTCAACGTTACAGAGTTGATGGGGTCTGAAGCTAGGTGAAGTCGGCTGAAACTAACCTAAGTCCAAGAGTGGATATGGTTAGTGATAGGCCGGGGGGCTGAAAAAGCGTTTTATGATGAGAATGTGCTAAAGATGCACTGACAAAGTGGCGAATGTACGGGTCTAAAAATAGATGCACAGGAAACTGTGTAGCTTCCAAGTGGAAGGTGAATTACCGAAAAGTAAGATTGCCAGATATGAAATTCGGGATATCCAACAATGAGGATATATAATTTACAGGCTCAAAGTCACCATCTAAGGAACGATATGATAGCTAAATGTTTCGGAACGTCGAAAGCAATGAACTTCTATTAAACGTCTGTAAGCGGGAAGGTTGCTATAAGGTTATCTTACTAACCGAAGTGCATTTATCGTTGTGAGAGTAGGGGCACAGTACCGTTGAAGCTATGGAAACATAGTAGAGGGATAGCCCCGAGTCGGAATACTAATGACTAAAGAGGACAATATATCAAATTTATTGGGTTCGAGTATGACTAAGAGAAGCAAAACTCCACTAAGGAGGATGCTGACCAATTGGCACTCAATCTCAAAAAGAAGAGGCTCAGGCACAATGAGTATTATGATATGCAAGCTACGCTTGACCAACTTTACCAAGACAGCCTAAACAATCGTGAAACAAGCGATTTAATGTCTTTGATAACGTCAAGGGAAAATGTCAGGCTTGCTTATAGAAACATAAAACGTAATGGTGGAAGCCTTACTAAAGGAGTCAATAAAACTAACATCACCAATATAGCTGATAAAAACATTGATGAACTGGTATCTTATGTTAGAAAAAGGCTTCAAAACTTCCAACCGCACTCTATAAAGAGGGTTTATATACCTAAAGACTTCAGTGAAGAACGCAGACCTTTGGGTATCCCTACAATTGAAGACAGAATCATCCAGCAATGTATCCTGCAAATTCTCGAACCAATATGCGAAGCTAAATTCCACAAACACAGTTATGGATTTAGACCCACTCGCTCAGCTCACCATGCAATCGCCAGATCACAACATCTTATGAATACAAATGGTCTGCACTACGTAGTTGATATCGACATTAAGGGTTTCTTTGATAACATCAATCATGGAAAATTACTTAGACAGATATGGAACATAGGGATTAGGGACAAAAACCTTATTTCAGTAATAAGCAAAATGTTGAAAGCCAATATTATTGGCGAAGGGAGAATGGATAAAGGAACCCCGCAAGGTGGAATCATTTCTCCGCTCCTATCCAACATTGTGCTGAATGAATTAGATTGGTGGATCAGCTCCCAATGGGAAACATTTCAATCTAAGAAAACCTACTCAAATAAGGGCAAACAGGATAGAGAATTAAAGAAAACTAGGTTAAAAGAAGTTTTCATTGTAAGGTACGCTGATGATTTTAAAATCTTCTGTAGAGACATTAATGTTGCAAAGCGAATGTTTTCTGCAACCAAAATGTGGTTGAAAGAAAGGTTAGGACTTAAGGTAAGTAATAAGAAATCTAAAATTACTAATCTTCGTAAGAACTATACTGAATTCCTTGGATTTAAACTCAAGGTAACTCCTAGAGCAAATACAAGGCATGGATACGCATCTATCAGTGACATATCGGATAAGGCAGTTCGGAAAATGAAGAAAAACCTTAAAAAGTCCATCAAAACAATCCAATACTCAAAAGAGCATAAGAAATTAGAAGTAGACAGAATGAATTCGAAAATAAGGGGATATCACAATTACTACAAAGCAGCAACAAGAGTAAACATCACCTTTGTAAGAATGAATTTTGCGCTCTCTAAGGTCATACACAATAGATTAAAAAGCCAAAGCTCTAATGTTGGGACTGAAAGCAAAACGTACAATAAGTTATACGGACAATATAAATTCAAGAAGATATTTATTGATGGTAAGCCTATCTTTCCAATTGCAGGTATTAAATTAGAAATACCTAAAAACTTTAGAAAAGATATCAATAACTTTACTAAAGAGGGAAGAGCAGCTATCCATAACAGTCTGAAAGCAGTGGATAGTGAAATGCTTGTCTATCTTCTGAAAAATCCTGTAATAAATGAGTCAGTTGAATTTAACGATAACCGTATATCACTGTTCGTAGCGCAAAATGGTAAATGTGCTATTAGCGGTCAACCTCTAACTATCGGTAGGATGCATACTCATCACAAGAAGCCTAGAAACTCAGGTGGAACTGATAAATATAGCAACCTTATTATTGTATCCAACTTCGTTCACACTTTGATTCACGCAACAAAGGAGGAAACGATAAAACGATATATAAACTTAGAGAACCTTTCCTTAAAACAAATTGATAAAATCAATGTTTTGAGAAAACTGCTGAAACTACAACCCATAGTCGCCTAACAAATAAAGCCTTTAATGGATTTTGAGAGTGAGTAGCTTTGATGCATTAGTCCATATTAGAAGTATTTCGATGGAACGCGGTATGCGGTGAAAGTCGCACGTACCGTGTGAGGCGGGGGAAAAGCCAGAGATTACTTCAAAGGTTTACCTATCGTACCCGAAATGGGCAGTGGCTACCTCAATCGTTACGGATTGAGATGCCACACATTTAGTTCAGCAAAGAAACCAGAAGGAACAGGTTCAGGTAATCCAGCCCCCATTCATGTTGCAGTACCTACTTCTAAGTTAAAGGAATGGAAAGAAGGGGTTAGTCTAAAAGCAAGAACTGTATGGTTATCTGAAGGTCCTTTAAAATGCGACATAGCATCAGATTGTATTGGGAAACTATATAATCCATTAGAAATTGATGATATAGGTGATATCTTCTTAGCACTTCCGGGAGCAGGAGCATGGCGTCTAGCCCTTCCTGTATTAAAGGAAATGGGTGTGGAACAAGTAAATATTTGCTTTGATGCTGATGCCGTTTCCAATGTATATGTAAAGAAACACTTGATGGAATGTGCGAAAGGTCTAAAAGAAGAAGGCTATAGAGCAAACCTTGTTTTATGGAATGAAGATGAAGCTAAGGGGATTGATGACTTATTTATCAAAAACCGCTTACCACATATAAAAAAATTATTTTAAAAAATATTATTTAAGCTATAAAAAAGTCCTTTGAGTTGAGTTTGAACTGTGCCCCGATTTACGGACAGTTTAAAAAGCGCCTATGCGGCTAGTAAATGGCCCCGGTATTGCTCCGGGGTCATTTTATTTAAGCCCCATTGATAACGATGCTGGTTATATTCCTCAATCACTCGATCCACTTCTTTTCTAACATCTCCTAAATTATCTAATGATTTATACTCTGCTAAATCCTTAAAGTGCCCAAAGAAACTTTCCATTGGTGCGTTATCCCAACAGTTTCCCTTTCGGGACATCGATTGTATTAAGCCAAGTTCTTTTACTTTGCTTTGGAATTGGGGATGGGTATAGTGGAAACCTTGGTCAGAGTGCAGTATGGCTTCTGGATGAAAATGATCGCCAACAGCTTGTTTTAACTTTTTAAGCGTCTTATATACAATATCCATTTCTAACGAAGTGGATAGATGATAAGCGACAATTTCTTTGGTAGCTCCATCTTTTACGCAGGATAAGTATGCTTTTTGTCCCTTTCCGAAATAGAGATAAGTAATGTCAGTAAGCAGGACTTTTCCTGGTTCTTCTTGATTAAATTCTCGGTTAAGGAGGTTGGGACAAGATCGATGCTCATGGGTTGCCTTAGCCATTTTACGATAAGGATTGGCTTTCCTTACTTTTGTTACAAGATTATATTTTGCCATCAGACGCCTAATCTTTTTGTGGTTCATTACCGATGAATAATCATTCTCCATAATCATTTTGATCTGGAGGACACCTACTTTTTCTTTTTTACTTATGAATATTTCTCGAATTAACTCTATATCCAATTGATCCTTCTCGTCACGTTGTGCCCGTAATTGTGCTGCCTTCAGCCAATCATAGTAGCCACTTCGACTTACGCCTGCCAGTTCACACAGGTAGGAAACAGATTTTTTCAACTGATATGTTCTGATGGTTTTCTCAATTAAAGAAAACTTCTCAGCTGCCGTTAGAATCGTTTCTTCATCAACGCCTGCCTTTCTAGTTCTTCCAGCTTTTTTAAGAAGTCATTCTCTGCCTCAAGGAATTTAATCCTTGCCTCAGCCTTCCTTAGTTTCTCCTCAATGGAAAGTTGTTTAGAAGAAGGACGTCCAGTGCTCCCTTTACCTCGACGTTCCGTAAGGAAACCTTCCTCCCCGAACCTTTCGAATGTTTCTCTCCAACGCTTAAGACAACGTTTTGGCTGTTCCTTGCCAATCATCTCGAGATCAAAGCCTTGTTCAATAAAGATTTGCGATGGTGTTTTCCCACTTTTGTACTCCGCCACTGCTTTTATCTTAAATTCAGAACTATAGGAGATTGACCTCTCAGAAGCCCTCAAAACATTAGGATTCTTTTCAAGCTCTTTCATTTGCAATTCATTATAGATATTCTTACTCATAAAAAATCCTCCGCCTTATTCATTAAAACTATTGAAACACAAAAAACCCCAGAAAGGGGCACTTTTTTATCAGTGTCCACTATCTAGGGTATAGTTCAGTTCTCAAGGGACTTTTCCTTTTTACATCAAAAACTGAACAAACAAAATTAAATGTTATTGGCAACTTTCCATCCCTTTCGTTGTTTGGCAGCTGATAAGATATTTGAACATTTAAAAGTCCTAAGTTGCTGCTTCCCAACATCCAATGTAAGAACAACTTCGCTAGTATAACTCCTTACAACCACTGCCCTATGTGTGAGTTTCCCTGCATCATTCATATAAATTAGATCAATCGGTATTTTATTTTCCCTTGAGAAATTAAACAAGCATTTCATGTATTATCAGCTCCTTTTTACATAATAATAAGGGAACTAATGTTCGTTTTCAAGTTGATTTAAGAACGAATGTTTGTATAATTATTGATATAAGGAGATGAGAATAGATGATCCGTGACAGAGGAAAAATTAAATGGCAGCCAGCTCATTTTATGCCAGAGCATAGGGCCATGCTTAATCGAATAACAATCGACGACAAAAAGCAAAAAAAGCCTCAGTTGGATGAACATGAATTTGAGGAAATAGGTTATATTGTCATGGAATCCTTAAAGTGTACCATCCCAATTAAAGTGACGATTTGGAAAGACGGGTTTTTTATGTTTAGAACCGGAATCGTAGATAAAGTGGATATGCTAATAAATATTTACTCTTAGAATCTAATGGTGAGTTATTAAGGATATCTATTCACGAAATTACGGCTGTTGAGAGGATATAAAAATGACCAGGATTCCAGAAAAAGACCGGGATATTTTAGAGCAAGCTATGTATCTCCCGATGCTCCTTACCATTCTCGAAAGGGATCGAATATTATTTGATAAAGGTTCCTTCAAACTTAAACAACCATACTTGGAACTTATTGATGAGACGAATCCAAGAATTCGAAATAGGGTCCAGGAACTAATGGAGTTTTACCTGTATAAGCGATTTAAATAGTAAAAGCCCTTAAGAAGGGCTTTACTAAATTTAGAACCAGTTATTTAACTGTTTTTCACTGCATCTTTCAGTGCTTTACCTGGAGAAAATGCTGGTACTTTACTCGCAGCAATTTCAATTTCTTCACCAGTTTGCGGATTACGCCCTTTACGAGCGGCTCTTTCACGAACCTCAAAGTTACCAAAACCTAAAAATTGGGCTTTTTTCCCTTCTTTTAATACATTAGTAACTGCTTCAAATACTGCATCAACAGCTTTTGAAGCATCCTTTTTGGAAAGCTCACTACGTTCAGCAACTGCATTTACAAGTTCTGTTTTATTCATTTTGGTCACCTCTAGAAAAATTTGGAATCATCAATTTATTGTTGCACTATAAGTAATAGCATATAAGCTTGTTTATATTCAAGAAAAATAATCTCTTCATATTTTACTACTTTACCAGCTTGAGTTTAAAATCTGCTAAAATCACTTCACTTTTACTTTCGTCACAGCTTTAGATTTTTTTGCTGCCTTCCCTAATTCCTTCAGCAATGTTTTTTTATCCTTTTTAGAAGCCATATATTCCCCACCTGCCCTCTTATTTCGTTCGTTAATTTTTAGTTTGTCCAAATTAATAAATTCTAAACGTACTATACTCTCCACTAGATGAATAGATTAACAATATAACTATTTAACATTTTGACACTGGGATAAAAGAGGAGAGAGGGGCTCTTTTAGAAGAGGGGGGAGTATATTGAAAGCAATCAATCCAATTTTTGATAACAAAAATAAAAACAAGCTATCCGTAACTCATACACCCAATGTTCGGAAAAAGCCTGTAACGAAGGCTGAGGGCAGAAAAGAAAGATGCGATAAAAAGAAAGATGTGAAGATACCATTCAATGACGAAGAGAGGGTATTAATTAAAAGGCTTGCTAAAATGCGTGGCCTGGAACCGACTCCTTATTGCACTTTGTTAATCAAGAAGGCGCTCAAGGAAGAGCATCATTTTCCTCCCTGTTATTACAATCCAAAAGGGAAACCTTATCCTGCAAAACTTGAAGTTCATTACCATGATCAGCTTTTTGATTATAAAGTTAAATGGGATTGTAGTCTAAAAGAGGCTGCCTACAGGATTATAAGTTTCATGCTAACCATTGAAAGAAGGTTATTGTTATGAATAAAACCAGATATGGTCAATATGAAATATATGAAGAAGAACTTGACGATTTATCTTATCAACCAAGTGGATTGATTGATAAGTTAATTTTTAATCTGGGTAGAAGCTTATATAAATCTCAAGAACTTCAATACTCTTTTTCTGTGCCTGCATCTGAATACTTAAGGGGAGAACTATTTTGCAATGATGTATCTGAAGCCATGGAGTGTAAATTCACGCAAAGAGATCTAATAAGTTTACTCCTTGACGATTTTTTGTATCAAGCAAAACAACGAAACAATCCATATGATCTTTATCATGAATTAGATATAAGGAGTGAACACTCGTTAAAGGTGAATAGCTATGAAGGTGGGAATAAAACATATAACCGTAATACATCTAAAGGAAAAGAGCGTATATTTGAATGTACCATCAGAAGAAAAGAAGCCTTACGACTGGAAGTAATTTTAAGTGATATAGCAGAATTAGGGGAAAACAAATCATTTACAGTTAACCAGGTGCTAAGAATTCTTTATAGCGACTTTATACAGAAATATAGAACTGGAAATTTAACCAACGTAATAGAAAATATTGTTGCTCGTTATAGAAACTTATAATCCTTATTAAAGTTGGTACCATAATTTAGGATTTCACGGAGCAATAGGCCCTTCAAAAAACAGGAATAAAGGCTTGACCATATCCAATATTTACATTATTATGATGATATATAAATTAAACCAACGGGAAAGCCCCGAAGAACTAAGAGCAGATACTTTTTGTATCTGCAGCTCTTAGCTTCTTCGGGGCTTTTTTTGTTCCTCGAAGGAGGTGGAACCATGAAAAAGTCTATGAAAAAATTATTTCCATTTGTAGCGTTAACTGCAGTATTTGCCTTTTCTTTACTTCTTTTCTCTCCAGAGGAAGCCGCAGCAGCTTGGAAAAAATCCGGTATTACCCCTCAGGGAAATTTGCAAAACAGTAAAATTTACACCGATCTTGCTAACATTGTTTACTTTATTACAGCTGTAGGTGGATTCTGGGTTATTGGATGCCTATTATTCGCGGGTATGAGACTCTCAGCTGCTCAGGGCGGAAATCCACAGGCCCGAACGCAGGGCTTTATTGGAATCTTAATGGCTGGACTTGGAATTTTCATTATTGTTAAAGCAACGACTATTGCTGGTGTGCGAGACGTTTCTCAACAAGTGCTTAAAGCATGAAATGAGAGGAATTAAGTTATTTAATTCTAACTGGAACATTGATGATAGGAATGATAGCCGTCATGTTGGCTTGAAACTACACCCTAATACTCCTACATGCGCCTCAACGTTACAGAGTTGATGGGGTCTGAAGCTAGGTGAAGTCGGCTGAAACTAACCTAAGTCCAAGAGTGGATATGGTTAGTGATAGGCCGGGGGGCTGAAAAAGCGTTTTATGATGAGAATGTGCTAAAGATGCACTGACAAAGTGGCGAATGTACGGGTCTAAAAATAGATGCACAGGAAACTGTGTAGCTTCCAAGTGGAAGGTGAATTACCGAAAAGTAAGATTGCCAGATATGAAATTCGGGATATCCAACAATGAGGATATATAATTTACAGGCTCAAAGTCACCATCTAAGGAACGATATGATAGCTAAATGTTTCGGAACGTCGAAAGCAATGAACTTCTATTAAACGTCTGTAAGCGGGAAGGTTGCTATAAGGTTATCTTACTAACCGAAGTGCATTTATCGTTGTGAGAGTAGGGGCACAGTACCGTTGAAGCTATGGAAACATAGTAGAGGGATAGCCCCGAGTCGGAATACTAATGACTAAAGAGGACAATATATCAAATTTATTGGGTTCGAGTATGACTAAGAGAAGCAAAACTCCACTAAGGAGGATGCTGACCAATTGGCACTCAATCTCAAAAAGAAGAGGCTCAGGCACAATGAGTATTATGATATGCAAGCTACGCTTGACCAACTTTACCAAGACAGCCTAAACAATCGTGAAACAAGCGATTTAATGTCTTTGATAACGTCAAGGGAAAATGTCAGGCTTGCTTATAGAAACATAAAACGTAATGGTGGAAGCCTTACTAAAGGAGTCAATAAAACTAACATCACCAATATAGCTGATAAAAACATTGATGAACTGGTATCTTATGTTAGAAAAAGGCTTCAAAACTTCCAACCGCACTCTATAAAGAGGGTTTATATACCTAAAGACTTCAGTGAAGAACGCAGACCTTTGGGTATCCCTACAATTGAAGACAGAATCATCCAGCAATGTATCCTGCAAATTCTCGAACCAATATGCGAAGCTAAATTCCACAAACACAGTTATGGATTTAGACCCACTCGCTCAGCTCACCATGCAATCGCCAGATCACAACATCTTATGAATACAAATGGTCTGCACTACGTAGTTGATATCGACATTAAGGGTTTCTTTGATAACATCAATCATGGAAAATTACTTAGACAGATATGGAACATAGGGATTAGGGACAAAAACCTTATTTCAGTAATAAGCAAAATGTTGAAAGCCAATATTATTGGCGAAGGGAGAATGGATAAAGGAACCCCGCAAGGTGGAATCATTTCTCCGCTCCTATCCAACATTGTGCTGAATGAATTAGATTGGTGGATCAGCTCCCAATGGGAAACATTTCAATCTAAGAAAACCTACTCAAATAAGGGCAAACAGGATAGAGAATTAAAGAAAACTAGGTTAAAAGAAGTTTTCATTGTAAGGTACGCTGATGATTTTAAAATCTTCTGTAGAGACATTAATGTTGCAAAGCGAATGTTTTCTGCAACCAAAATGTGGTTGAAAGAAAGGTTAGGACTTAAGGTAAGTAATAAGAAATCTAAAATTACTAATCTTCGTAAGAACTATACTGAATTCCTTGGATTTAAACTCAAGGTAACTCCTAGAGCAAATACAAGGCATGGATACGCATCTATCAGTGACATATCGGATAAGGCAGTTCGGAAAATGAAGAAAAACCTTAAAAAGTCCATCAAAACAATCCAATACTCAAAAGAGCATAAGAAATTAGAAGTAGACAGAATGAATTCGAAAATAAGGGGATATCACAATTACTACAAAGCAGCAACAAGAGTAAACATCACCTTTGTAAGAATGAATTTTGCGCTCTCTAAGGTCATACACAATAGATTAAAAAGCCAAAGCTCTAATGTTGGGACTGAAAGCAAAACGTACAATAAGTTATACGGACAATATAAATTCAAGAAGATATTTATTGATGGTAAGCCTATCTTTCCAATTGCAGGTATTAAATTAGAAATACCTAAAAACTTTAGAAAAGATATCAATAACTTTACTAAAGAGGGAAGAGCAGCTATCCATAACAGTCTGAAAGCAGTGGATAGTGAAATGCTTGTCTATCTTCTGAAAAATCCTGTAATAAATGAGTCAGTTGAATTTAACGATAACCGTATATCACTGTTCGTAGCGCAAAATGGTAAATGTGCTATTAGCGGTCAACCTCTAACTATCGGTAGGATGCATACTCATCACAAGAAGCCTAGAAACTCAGGTGGAACTGATAAATATAGCAACCTTATTATTGTATCCAACTTCGTTCACACTTTGATTCACGCAACAAAGGAGGAAACGATAAAACGATATATAAACTTAGAGAACCTTTCCTTAAAACAAATTGATAAAATCAATGTTTTGAGAAAACTGCTGAAACTACAACCCATAGTCGCCTAACAAATAAAGCCTTTAATGGATTTTGAGAGTGAGTAGCTTTGATGCATTAGTCCATATTAGAAGTATTTCGATGGAACGCGGTATGCGGTGAAAGTCGCACGTACCGTGTGAGGCGGGGGAAAAGCCAGAGATTACTTCAAAGGTTTACCTATCGTACCCGAAATGGGCAGTGGCTACCTCAATCGTTACGGATTGAGATGCCACACATTGGTTTGCAGGATTCGGATCCTAATTAGAAATTCAAATAGAAAAACTCATACCCCTCTAAATTATTAGAGGGGTAGATTTTTAAAGAAGGTGCTCATTTGAGAAAAGAAACTGTTCCAATTGATATGTCCTCTGAACAAAAAACAATACTAGGCTTTATCTCTATAAGGCAACTTATCTACCTCATCATTGGCGGGGCCATTTTATATACATATATCCCCATAGTCTTTAACATATTCCCGCATTTTATCGTCGGTGGGATAGCTGCTCTTATTTCAGCAATTCCCACACTGGTTTTTATTTTCATATTTGGTTTTTGGAAAAAAACAAAACTTCATCTAAATTTTGACCACTATTTTCTAATTAAGCTTAATTACGGAAAACAGATAGGCATTTGGCGGAAAGGTAGCCGTTCTAAAAATTGGAAGGTGACTAATAAATGATTGAACTTATCGTAATGGCAATCTTCGGGGTTGTTGCTTATGTATTTTACAAAATGATGTTGAAGGAGCCCATTCTCCCTTGGAAAGAAAAAAAAGTTTATGAATCAGATACCCCATCAAATAAAAAGAAACAAAAAAAGAAAAAGCATGAGGTTTCAATCGAAGAAGAGCCAAAGCTTTTTCAAGAGTTATTTGATGAAGTAAAGGACATATCAAACCATATGATTAGGTTTAATGATAATTCCTTCACCATGATAGCTGAAGTTGAGCCGGTCAATTACTTCCTTAAGAGCCAAGATGAACAGGAAGCGATCGATATGGTTTTTGAAAGTTGGTTAGCTGCCATTAATTACCCTGTACAGTTTTACCTACAAAATCGTTTTATAGATATTTCTGAACCGGTCCAGCAAATGAAAGAGAGCATGAGAAATTCAGAAGACCTTAATGAAGCAGCATTAAGTTTTGGCCAATCAATGATTGATGACTTACAAAATTGGCAATCACAAACACCACGTTATGAGACTAAGAGATATCTCATATTTACTCATAAAATCAACGCAAAGGACATTTCAGCTGATTCAGCTGAAGAATTAGAAGAAAAACTTGTTGAGAAATCATTTGCTGAATTAATGAGGAGATTGAATGCCGCTAAATCTCAATTAAGGAGAGCGGAAATGAATGTTTCTCTTCTTCCTACAGAAGGGATTTATGAATTGCTTTATCACACTTTTAATCGTCGAAAAGCAGTAAAAAATCGTTTCAAAGATTTAGTAGAAACAGAAAAAAATGCATTGTACGTAACAGCTGAGCAGACTGATGAACATATTGAAGCGGTTAAGGAGGCTATTGAAGAAAATGAATTTAACCAAGAAGAACAGCGAAAAGAAGATCGAACAGAAGAAAGCCAAGCAAGTTAAAGAAAGTAAGGTTAAAAAGAAAAAACAGTCCGGTAAGGATGAAGCGATCTCAGATCATCAAATGGTGACTAAGCCTACAATGTGGGACATTATTTCCCCTGAAGGCTTAAAAATTAATAGTGAAGATTTTGGAATAATAAAGCAATCTCTAGGAACCAAAACATATTTCCGTCCAATTTATATTCCAAGAGACGGCTATCCCAGAAAAATGCAGACTAATTGGCTTTACAATCTTTCTTCAAGTGGAGAAGTAGACGTTCTAATTGATGTACATAAAGTAGGAAAATCAGATGCCATTAGAACCTTACAGCGGCAAATTACAATGCTCCAGTCGAACTTAACCTTTCAGACTAAAAGAGGAAACATTGATCAAATTAATGATTTGGAATCTAAAATTCGAGACACAGACTTACTTATGAGCGAAATACAGTTCTCCGAGAATGACATGTATAACGTTAGTTCGTTAGGGGTTTTATATGGCCAAAGCGAGAAGGAACTAAATAGGTACAGTGAAGCCATCGAGGATGAAATGAGCAGTCAATTCTTCTCTTTAGTCTCGACCTGGGGCAGAGTCAAAAAAGGTTTTAAAAGTGTTATTCCTTTTGGGAAAAATGAGATTCCGGATTCATTTCGTAATATTGACCGCCGTGCTTTATCTACCTTCGCTCCCTTCATTAGTGGCAGCGGTAAATACATGGGAGGTATTCCATTAGGAATAAATAAAATTACTGGCCAATTAGAGTTTATCAATAGTTTTGGGAATGAAGAGTACCGTCCACAAAACTATAACATGTTTGTAGTTGGTATATCTGGTTCAGGTAAATCAGTAACTCTTAAGCTCTTAATTGCTCGGGAATTAACTGGTGCAAATATCTATAGCAGATTAATAGACCCAGAAGGTGAATTTGTTCGAATCACCAGACGATTAGGTGGTATCAATTTAAACATTAGTGAAGAAGAAGATATTTGCATTAATCCTCTCGCTATTAACTTTACTGACGTCCCAATGGATGAGCAAGATGAAGAGTTAGATTTATTAGAAGATACTGATGAACGAGAAGTTATTGAAAAAGAGGGGAAGAAATTTATTCGGTTTGTACCTCTTAGAGAAAAAATGAATGACATTCTGGACTTTTTCGATATTATTTGCCGCGGTAAGAATTCGGAAGATCGAGGCCTTGATGTTTTTGAGAGAAACTATTTAGAAGAAGCAGTTCAATACATCTTTAATGAAAAGTTAAAGCTTACATCTCATCCGGATTCCTTATTCAGCAACGAGGTAGTTCAAGTTGACAACCAATTGATCCAATCAAAAGTCAGGAAACCGGAACCGACTATATCTGATGTGTTCGAATACTTAAAAGATCATTATGAGGAAGAGCCAAAAGCTCTAAGATTAATAGCCGCCATTCGCCCCTTCTTAAGGGATGGCTCAAAGCCTATCTTCGATGGACAAACATATCTTGGCAAGGGAGTTACCCAATCATTGCAAGATGCAAGGCTGGTTAATTTTAATATTAGCCAAATGGAGGAAGGCTTTTTACGCCCAATTGCTTATCATGTAATCCTGAATTATTTATGGGAGCATTTTGTGAAAAATCTAGATAACGCAACAAAAAAGAAATTTGTTTACGCCGATGAAGCTTGGACATTAATCGATTCTGAGCAAACAGTCAGTTTCCTTGAAAAAATGGCACGAAGAGCCCGTAAACGAAACACAGGTCTTCGATTGGCAAGTCAGGACTTTGTACGCTTTGTTACTAATAACAAAGCTAGAGGGATTCTACAAAATACACATGCTTATCTATTCCTTCAGCAAAACAAAATTGATTTGAAAGTTATTAAGGAAAACTTTGACCTTAGCGCTGGTGAAATAAATATCTTATTCGGGAATCCGGATAAAGGTGAAGGAATTCTTCGGATGGGAAAAAGCTCCGTGTGGTTACAAACAAATCCTAGTGAGGAAGAATTATTCTTCATTGAATCTAACCAAGCAGTTTATGAAGAACAAATGAAGCGAAAACAACTCATGGAACAGCGTTAGAAGGGGGTGGTGGTCCTTGCAAGATAAAATTATGGATATATTTGAGTCCCTATTTGAGAAGATGCTCGAATGGATATTGGGTCCCTTTAAGGATCTAGACACTCTTAAGGGGCTCATTTATGACACAGGAAAAGAAGAATACTATTATGGTGTTTTTAATGAGGATCAATTTGGTGTTATAGCTCAAGGTATGGCTGTTATGCAGTCCTTATCTGTAGGGTTCATTTTAGTTTCTATTATATTAGCGGGTATGAGAATATCCTCTTCCGGTATAAATCCTTCTAACAGGACCTATACATTTGAATATTTTAAAGACTTTATTCTTGTAGCTATATTGTTTTTTAACTTGAGCACAATTTTCGAAATTATGTACTCCGTAAATGAAATGTTTGTTTCGACATTCTCAAGTGCAAAAGAAGTCATGGATGGAGATATTGCGAAACAGGCTACTACATTTCTAAAGCAAGGTGTTCTAGGGGGATTAATAATAGGATTGGTACTTCTTGGACTTTCAATATGGGCAAACTTCTATTATATGATGCGTACCCTTACACTAATGATTTTAACCATAATGTCGCCTTTGGCAGTGGCTCTTTACCTTATTCCGCAAACGAAAGGTATTACCGCTGGATTGTTTAAAGAATATGCAGGAACTGTATTTGTTCAATCCGTTCATGCCGGGGTATATTGGGTAATTGCAGCAATTGCTGGTGCGAATCCTGGTATCGGAAGTATCTTACTTTACATCATCTTTATTCCTGTTACGGAATCAATCAGATCTCTTTTAGGTTTAGGAGGACAGATGAATGACCGGTTAAGTAAAACGGCAGCCATGATGGGTGGTTCTGCACTAATGGGTGTTGCTGGTGCAGTTAAAGGGGCCTTAAGTGGACAATCTGTCGCTCAATCATTAAGAAGTGCTGCTGGCCAGGTAGCTAAAAATGCTAAAGGCGGAAAAGATGGTACTGAAGAAGACGGTGCAAAAGGTCTCCTTGCAGGAGCTGGAACAGACATAGGTTCTACCTCAAGAGCAGAAAGAATGCTAAAAGCTGGAGAAATTTTTTCAAAAGGCGGTAAAGCTGTCTTTGGAGCCGCCGGAGCTATTGCTGGTTCACCGATGGGTCCTGTCGCTTCAATTGCTGGCTCAACTTTAGGTTTTAGTGCTGGTGGTGCAATCGGTGGAGTAGCGGGAAGAGCGGGTATGGCTGGTGCAGAATTATTGGCAGACAGAGCTAAAGCTGGTTTTAAGGTGGGGAAAAACAAGTTTGATGGTTTAAAAAATGCTGAAGCTCATGCAGATGAAAAATTAGCTAATACCCTTGCTGATAAAGAAACCTCTCAATGGGCTGGTGAAAATAAAGATGCATTTCTAAAAGATATTAAAGAGCGTTTCCCTGATGCCACTGATCGCGAAATCAATCAAATGTGGGATAAACAAGTTGCGTCTAAGCAAAGTGATTTTCTCGAAAAAGCAAGGTCAACAGTAAAAGGACTTAAAGCACAAAATGGGAAACTTGCAAAAGCTTCAGACTTAGTAGATTCCACCGTAAATAACCTGACTAATGATTGGGCAAGAAACAATGAAGATACCTTTAAACAAAATTATGATGCCGCTCATCCGTTGCCAGCAAATGCTACGGAAGCTGAAAAGAATAAACATAATCAGAATAAAAATGAAGCCTGGAATCAGAAGATAGCTGAAAAGAGAAATGCCATAAATGGTGTAGCCGTGGCTGCAGCTTCTAAACTCGGATTTGGCAAGTTAGATGGCCAATCTTTCATTAATAAGGATGACTTTATTAGTGAGGTTGGCAATCAAGTCGGTAGCGTTCTTGGCATGAATGGGAAACAAGAAAGTTTAGGTGCCGTTAAGGATGCAATCAATAGCGTTAACTTAAATCGTGCAAAAGCTACAGATTTGATAAATACTTCTGTTGGTGGCCTAACAAAAGAATGGGCCAGTAAAAATAAAGAAGCATTTATGAGAAATTATGATAATGAAAACCCCTTACCAACGAATGCTTCTACAGAAGAAAAAACAATGCATCAACAATCTAAAGAAGCTGCCTGGAATCAAGCACTTGGTCAAAAGCAAAATGCTATTAAAAATGCTGCCATTTCGGTTGCCTCCAAACTAGGGAATGGATCTCCAGTTGATTCATCCTCTATTAATAAAGAAGAGTTTGTAAATCAGCTTGGAAATAAAGTAAGTTCCATTACCGGTTTTAATAATCCTGAAAGTATTCAAGCAGTCAAAGCTGCGACTAATGGAGTTAAAGTGGGACAAGCTCAGGGTTCTGAATTAATCGGTGCAACTGTAAGCAATTTGACAAGCAAGTGGGCTAAAAATAATCGTGAATCCTTTATGAAGAACTATGATATGTCCAACCCATTGCCTGCAGATGCAAGTTCAGATACTATACAAACCCATAACCAAAATCGGGAAGTTGCTTGGCAAAATGCGGTTGCTGGTAAAAGAAACATAATTAGTCAGATTGCTAGTAAGGCCGCTTCTAAATTAGGATATATCCCTTCTAGTACCAATTCTTACATTAATAAGGACGACTTTGTTAATGAGGTTGGAAATGAAGTAGGCGCGGTAATTGGAGCGGGTCAAAGCGCTAGCCTCCTCGCTGTTCGTGGAGCTACAAGTGCCGTAAAGAACGCTTCACTGTATTCAGGGAAGTCGGTAAATACACCATTCTTACGTAATCAATTAGCTTCAATGCAAACAAACAAGCAAAGGGACGCTTTTGTTGAACAGCATATTAGTAGCAACCCTGGGGCCACCAGACAAGAGGCTGTTCAAGAATGGAACACATCACATGCACCATCTCAATTTCAAAAGAACTTAAACGCGTTAGCCAATCCTGTAAGCGGACTCCCTAGACATATACCTTTAGACCATCGGTTAATCGGAGGAGGTAGTTTCGTTAGAGGAGCATCTGCTTTAAGTGCAGGTGTTGCTAGTGGAGTCCTTGAAAGTACGGGTATTATTTCTGGTCCGAAAGCTGTTGGCCAATTTCTGAATGATACTAAGATGGGCGCATTCGGAACAGCATTAGTAACAGATACAAAAACGGCATGGGAAAATAGAAATCCTGTAAAAAATCCAGTCACTGCAGGAGCAGATTCTGTGGGAATTGGATTAAAGAATGCTTGGAGTGCAGCAGATAATCATGTTGCTCAAAATGTGGTCGGTAAACAAGCCGGTTTTAGAAACACTGTTGCTTATTCAGTAGGTATCTTGGGAGGAGTAAAGGGTTATAAAGCCGGAGCGAATTATGCAGCTGGAGGAACACAAGTAACTAAAGCATTTGGCTTAAGAGGATGGAATCCATATAACAACGCTGTTAATCAAAAGTCTCCGGATGTTGCTGAAATATCTGAGATAGAACAAATGGCTCAAACTATAATTGGGGATGATGGCCAAAAAACACTTGCATCTGGAGCAGTTCGAATGGTTACTACTAAGGGTCAAACAGTCCTTCAAGTAAGAACGAAATCGGGACAGCTTCAAACAGTTTCTCGTATTGGCTCGGGTGATTCTTCTTTAAAAAAGGGAGAAACCCTTTATCAAGATTTATCAATTCAAGATGGCCAACTCACTCCAACTTCTAATGTCTACCAAGAAGACAGTGGAGGAGGGAGGGTTAATTTAAACCGCACAATAAATGTTAACCCTAATAAACTGGTAGCTAATAGGAACACACCTAAAACTCCAAGGGTTGTAAAAGAAGTACAAAGCTATAACCAATTGGTAGATAGCGGACAGTATTATTTAAAGAATGCAATGAGTGAAATGTCCAACATTGAAATGATTGTTGACAGAAATCGAAGCTACCTTCAAGGAGTAAAGAATGGACAAACCTACCGCATTTCTCCTTATGGACCGGGTGATACAAGAATTAGCCCAGATGAAACTCAAAAGATCACCTGTGAGATGAGAAATAATAAGCTGATTCCAAATAATACTGATGGTTATACTACTTCATTAAAACCAGAGGATTTAGTCGCTTATCGTCCAGCTAACAAACGAAATATGATGAGAAAACAGAATGACAAGTTCAGAAATAAAGCATTTGTGGAAGGCTTGAGGTGATCGCATGCTGCCTTCACCTCAAGAAAAAGAACGTGATCCATCCGTAT
The DNA here is from genome assembly GCF_000294775.2 of Cytobacillus oceanisediminis 2691. GTDB lineage: Bacteria > Bacillota > Bacilli > Bacillales > Cytobacillaceae > Cytobacillus > Cytobacillus pseudoceanisediminis. The sequence continues at coordinate 242,765 of NZ_CP015507.1, read as the reverse complement.
TAAGAAAATATGCTGAACATAAGGCCAAACAGCAGGGCAGGAAAGTAGCTAAAAAAGGAGCTAAATTTGCAGTTAAATTAGCTAAATTCGCGGCAAAAAAGTTTGTCTTGCTACTTGGAAAAGTACTAGCTTGGCTAGTTGGAGCTGTTGGCCTCCCTGTTATAGGGATAGCTTTAGCGGTAATTGTTGCTCTTATTGTTATCTCATTAGCCTGGAGCTTCATGTTCGGTACAGGCGATGGACTAGAGGGTGAAGATAAGAAGATTCATGAATATATCGTGCAACAGGCAAATGGCACAGTAAATATGAATAGTTCACTTGAAAGACCCTATCGCGTACCCGAAAAACTAATAGCTGCCACTATTCAATTAGATGCTTTCCAAAAAAATGATGATATTAAAAGCGTCATTAAAAAAATGGCCAATGCTCTTGCTCCTACATTTGATTACGGTCAATATGATGAATGGAAAGAAAAACAGGTCACGGTATGTGAAGATGGAAAATGTAATGCTGGACCTGTAAAAAGAACCTCAAATATGGTTACAAAATTAAACCATGTAGAGTATTGGAATGGAACAACAACTTTTACGTACACACCTAAAGTTACTCCTTGGAAAACTAGTGAGAAGATCACATACCGGGAAGAAAAATATAAAGAAAAAGTAAAAGAAACATACACCGTTACTGTAGTGGAGTACTATATCGAATATGAGACACGGCCCTATACAGTTACCGAATACGTTCCTTATGAAGAAAAAATTGCTGTTGTAAAACTTGATGAAAACGGTAGAAGGTACGTAGAGTATATAACTGTTACAAAGTATAAAAAGGTAACTAAAACAGAGTATAAAAAAGTTCCTGTAAAAAAAGCTAAATCAAGGGAAGAAGAAAGGGTTAGAGAAGTAGAAGTCGAGAAAGTTCGAAAAATAGAAGTAAAAACAATTACGAAAACACGTCAACAATATTTCGAGTCCTCTAAATCTACTATTACTGATTATGCTACTTTTGATAGCATCCTCAATTCTTATGGGCTTGGTCTAACCGATAAAAGTATAGTAGAAGCAAACTATATGTTTATGGGAGGAACTATTGCTTATACAGATTGGCTTCAAACGATGGGAACCGGCGGTAGCTTCGGTGGTTCCCCTGGCTTTGACGGAACTATAATACCTGGTGCAGGTGTACCTCCACAATACATGCCTTTCTATCGATCTGCGGAAGAGAAGTATGGTGTTGATTGGTATGTATTAGCAGCTGTACATTTTGTTGAAACTGGATTCAGTTCACATAAAACTATGGTTTCATCTGTTGGCGCTGTTGGACACATGCAGTTCATGCCCGCAACATGGGTTGGCTGGAAGTACAATATCGGCGGAGGACTGGTTTCGTCAAGTCTAGATATCACCAGTCCAGCAGTCATTGCTGCTGGAAATGGATACGGAAGAGATGCACAAAATGACGGCAAAGCAGACCCTTGGGACATGGAAGATGCCATTCATACCGCAGCATATTACCTATCAAAAAATGGATATGCAAAAGATGCAAGAAAAGCCATTTGGCAATACAATCACGCAGATTGGTATGTTAATAAGGTACTATCAAACGCAGAGAAATTTAAGACTGCAGCAACCTATGAAGGTGGTGGAGATACTCCTCCATTAAAGCCAGGTAGCTTTATGAGGCCAGCTATTGGTCCTGTGTCTTCTCCTTTTGGAGCAAGATGGGGAACGGTACATTATGGAACTGATATCGCTTCTGGGGGTAAATCCAAAGTTCCTATCGTTGCTTCTGCAGATGGGACAGTTAGCCGATCATATTTTTCTTCATCTTATGGAAACGTTGTTTTTATTAAGCACAACATTAATGGGCAAGCTTATGAAACAGTTTATGCTCATATGACCAATAGAGCAGTGAGTCAAGGTGCAAAAGTCAAGCAAGGGCAATTTTTAGGCTATATGGGTACGACCGGGAATTCAACTGGAGTACACTTACACTTTGAAGTGCACAAAAACCAGTGGACACCCAATAAAGGGAATGCGATGAATCCGGCATTAGTTGTTCAATTTTAATAAATGAGGGGGATTCCCCCTCTAAAAAGGAGAATCAGTATTTGTGAAAAAGCTAGGGATTGCAACTATTATCATTACTAGTATCTTTATTTTAATGGGATGTTCCTCAAAACAAAATGCTACAGCAAGTTTAAAGGTAACTGAAGAAAATAAATCCTATCTAGAAGAATATGATAAGTCCTTACAAGTATATTTTGATCAAATGACATCAATTTTTAAGTCCTTTAATAATTCATTAGATGGCTTATATACTGAACAATACAGCCGTGAACAATTCGCAAAATCTATGAAAGACAATATAGAAATATCAAATACACTAGTTTCTGATGTTGAAAGTTTAGATGTAGAGCCCGAATTATTTGAGAACCATCAAAATCTTATTGCGCTAATTAATCGTTCTCACGGACTTTTGTTAACTGCTATTGATATGGCCAACACTGAAGAAAATGAAATTGATAAAAACTATCTAAGAACTGAGTACCAAGAAATTAAAACGAATCAAGCATCTATCAATAATGAATGGAAAATACTAAGAAAGAGTCTTGAAACCTCAGACGGAGAGACACCTCAATAATCATGAATAAAAAATCTGCCGCTTTAATATCAATAATGGCCATTTTAGGTGTTTCTTTGTTTATCTATCTAGATATCAATTCAGACAAACAAAGGATTGAGTTAGACGCTACTAAAGAAGAGGTACTGAAGGAAATAAAAGATTCAAAAGAATACACTGAGAAAACAATTCAATTAGCGGAAGGTAACGACCAAGACATCGGTTATTTCCATCCAGAACATGCTGAGCATGAGGGAAAAGAAGATCCCAAAAAAGATGCCATAAAATATTTTATTGCTGGGCTTCTTAGCAACAATACCGACATCTTTTTATCTAGTTTTTATGTAGAGTCTATCTCTCAAGATTTATTTAAGAGTAAAAATCCCGATAAAGATGCTGTTACTAAAGAAATAATGGATAAAATTTCTCGCAATGGTACTCTAAAAGAGATTTTGTATAAAGTAAATAAAGGGTTCTTAAATGCAGATAGCAACACAATCTCACTAACCATTAAATACGACGATCAAAAAGAAGCCACAGTAAATTTTGATCTATTAACTTTATCAGACTCTCACCATGAGGATGAAATAGGCACTTACGTAATAACTACTTCTGCATGGGATATCATTAAACAGATAGAAGCCAGCCTCCAATAACAGGAGAGCTGGCTTTTAAATTACATTGGCTTTATCACATTTTTAGCTGTGTTCCAGGAGCCAAAATGTTTATGGAAGGTGGTACTTCTAGGCAAGTTATTCTCAGAAGCATATATATCCCATCTTGCCATGCTTGATGTTAAAAATATATCCTTATGCTTAAGTGCTATGCGTATTAGATCATCTTTTGATAAATTAATCTTTTTTTCCTTGTTAAGAATTTTTGTAATTTCCTCGTAATCAAAATATTTCTTTATAGTCTTGTAAGTCGGAAGTTTATTCTCTTTTGCATAAACATCCCATTGTGTACGATTTTGGAAATTGGGAGCATGGTTTTTGAGTATATCTTTAATGTCTTTCTTTGTATATGTCGGTTTTCTTTCACGTTTATTCCCAACATATTTCCTTACTTCACTCCATGTTTCAAAACTCTTTATAAGCGTCTTAGAAGAGGGTAAAGAATGTTCCCTCGCATATAGATCCCATACAGATTGGGTCCTAACATGATTCTTATGCTTTTTGACTATTGTTCGTATCTCGCTCGGAGTATATGATGTATTTGTTACCGGAAGCCCTAGCTTACGTTTTAATTCATTCCATGACCCATAATTAGCGATCAACTTATTTGAATCTGGTAAACCAACACTTTTTGCATATGAGTTCCAATGTGCAGCAGTTGTTATTTCCGATTTGTGTTGTTCTAATTGATTTATTAATTCCTCGTTATCCATAGATTGCCTCTCTATTGTACTCTTCCTTCAGATTGTATCATCATCCTTACTATCTCTTCATTGGAAGCATTGAAATTTACTATTTCTTGGACTGCTTCATTGAATCTTTCTTTATTTGGAGTAATAGAAATGGTTTTTTCTAAATTATCCTTTTTTTGAATGTATGTTGACTGTATTTCATCAATGTATTTTCTATATTCATCCCGGTAACTAAATTGCTGAGATTTCGCTTTAATATCCTTATGGCTATTTTCAGAGTGATAGAAAGTAATCCGATCAATTGGGACTGGCTGAATACCTCTACCTGGGTAAATCTCTTCTGGCTTAATATCTATCTGAAATGGCCCAATACCAAATTCTGAGCCATTGCACCGTTTCATAATGGATTTTATTCCCCATAGGCCAGCACTGAAATTCTCAGTATTTAAAAAATATGGTTTTGGAAAAACAAAAAATACTTCGTTTTCCTCTGTTATCCCTAATAAGAATAAATGGTCTCCCTTAGTAGGAATTCGGTTCAAATACCTTATTGCCTCATCTTCAGTAATTTCATTATAGTTCTCCTTTATGATATCAATTGGAGTACTATTAGCTTCTTTATATATTCTCATTCGTTCTCTTTTTCGTTCTTCCCGGACTTCTTTTGGTGTAAATATAGTATCGTAGAGTGACCACAACAAAATAAAAGGTAATGCTAGTACAACCACAAAAGTACCCAAAATTGCAGCACCTATATTACTTGAGCCAATAATTGAAAATATAATACCAAGAACTAAGGTTAGAAATCCTAGTACTACAAACAATATGCAAATCCTAAATGCAACCATAAAGATGCTGAATCCAGTCATATAAGATTCACCTTCATATATGAGACCCCATTTATCGAGAAAACTTATCAAACCGATTGCTTCCAAAATAGGGACGATATGATCCCATTGATAAGCAGCAAGTAATACAATTCCTATAAAAACTAAACCCGCTAACCCTGTTTGTTTTCCTCTGTTATATTGCAATGCTGCATTAGCCGCACTAAGTAAAGTGTTCATCCTATTCACCACCAGTAATTAAATAAAAAAATAAATTCGTTTTAAATTACACCAATTTATAGTGTTTATTATATTACCTAATTATGGCAGGGTCAAGAAAATTCAGACTTCAAATCCTCCAAAATGGTTACTTTACAAGCATTTGGATAACTTGCCACCAATTTTATAAGGATACTATTAAAGGTATCTGTTAATGTTGAAATGAGGTGGTATGGATGTTTGTTTCACCAATGTTATTGCATAAATTCAGTCCTCCATTCGATGAGCTTCCATTTGATGAAAATGAATATATCTCCGAATTAAAAATAGATGGGATTAGGTTACTTCTAGCTAAATGGGATAACGTTATAAAACTATATACTCGACATGGAAATGAAATAACAGGGAAGTTTCCTGAGCTCCTGAATATAGTTATCCCAAATGGAACGATCCTGGATGGAGAAGTAGTTGTGCCTGGTCCTGGAGGTAAACCTGATTTCGAGGAAACAATGAGCAGATTTCAAGCGGGGAGAAATGGAATACAACCCATACAGTATTGTGTATTCGATATTATCTATCTTGAGGATAAAAGAATTACGCATTTACCTCTGCTCAAGAGAAAAGAACTATTAAAATCTTTAATCAAACCTTCTCAATATATAGCACCGGTCGAATGGACAACCGGAAATGCGGAAGCATATTTTAATTTAACCAAAGAGCATGGACTAGAAGGGATTGTTATAAAAAAAGCAGACTCCTTATATAAAATTAAAAATAGGTCTCATAATTGGCTTAAAGTCATCAATTACTCTTTCGCTGATGTTTACATTACAGGATTGAGAAAAAACGAATTTGGACTCCTTCTAAGCTTGGAAGAGGGGAACAAAATGAGACCTGTTGGATTAATGGAGTTCATGGTTCCTGCAGCGAGGAAAAAGTTTTATCAAGAGTACCGTAATTATGTAGTTGATGAAAACAAGGACTTTATTTTCCTGGAACCAAAAATAAAGGCAAAGGTAAAATATCGTAACCTGACAAAAGAAAATAAATTACGTATCCCTTCCTTTGTAGAATTTATCTCATAATGAAAAAAGTTTCGTTTTGAAATGCATATCAAATAAATGACAATAAAAATGGCTTGCTAACTAAAAATAGTTTTGGCAAGCCATTTTTAAGTTTATAGAGTTCTTCGCGTCACAAATCCCTTTTTAACTAGTATAGTGAACAAAGATTTAGCAACGATTTAGTCAGTTGTTAGGATACTAATATGAAAACGACATGCTTCCAAATACACCTGTAATCCATGAAGTGGCTGGTCCTGATAACGTGTATCTTCCAGAAAAGACGTAGCCTGCAGGACTTACAAAAACAGGTGCTGAAGCTAAAATGTATTTTCCAGGACCATTTGGCCTTTCACCAGAATTAAAATAGTTATAGTAAGTAGTTAATGTCATAAGGCAACCGGAACATTGATACAAATTCCCAATCCATGTACTTCCATTGGTTAGGGTATGCTTTCCAGTCCCGCGAGCCTTCATTTGATGTTTTGTTCCTGTCTCTGGACAGGGAACGTATAAGACTCCAAAATCCCCATCTTGCTTTTTCTTACTCTTACTAGTATCAGAGAAGCTTTCGTGCGCATGATTGTGATGTTCTATTTCATGGTTATGATTATCTGTATGATTTGTAGAGGCACTAGTTGGAGAAGAAATAGATATTAATAGTAGAAGCGAGAATACCAAACTAATAAACTTTTTCAAATAGAACACTCCCCTTTAATTGATTTGCCTTTAGAAAACCAGTATTTTTGATTTCCTTACCCCATAAATTACCAAACACCTCCTGTTCATAAGAAATTCTATCTTTAATAGAAACACCCTTTTTTTGGAAAATAAAATAAGATAAACAACCCATAAACTTATTAATTATGCTTTTCGTAAGGATCTATTGTCATAGCTTAAAAGGCCCTGTTTTTTTTAATAGGTACATATTTTTTATACTTGTGATTCTTCAATAAACATGAATTACTGTAAATGTCAACCCAAAAGTTGACCATGTCGCTCATGTAAAAGTTGACCACCCTCTTGTTACTTCGAATATGTTTCTTTGAGACGATAACTCTCTCCGTTCATTGGGATAATGTGGGCCTTGTGAGTCACTCGATCTAACAAGGCGGCGGTCATCTGTTCATCGTGAAAAACTTCTACCCATCGGCTAAACTCCCGATTGCTAGTGATAATCATGCTTCCTCTTTCATAACGAGTAGAAAAAAATTGAAACAGTAATTCGGCTGCTCTCTGGTGGTAGGGGATATAGCCAAGTTCATCAATAATCGTGACATCTGCAGCCAACCATTGTTTCTCCAACTGGAGGAGCCTTTTTTCGTCTTGGGCTTCCATCAGTTCATTCGATAGGCGGGCGGCCGTATAATATTTGACAGTATAGCCTTGATTAATCGCCTCTTCCCCTAACGCAATTGATAAATGCGACTTTCCTGTACCTGAGTTCCCAATAAAAATGACATTCCTTTTCTGCTGAATGTACTCTCCTTGAAAGATGTCCAGAATGCGTCTTTTTGGTACGTGGGGAGCCTCCTCAAATTGAAAAGAGAGGAGGTCCTTATGTACAGGGAATTGCGCCTTTTTTCTGGCTAACTCTTTCTTTTTGATTTCTCGCTCAGCTATTTCAATCGATAATAATTGAAAGAGAAATTCTTCATAGGTAATTTGTTGCTCATTTGCTTCGCGCAAATAAGCGTCAACTTGTTCACGTATAGTCGGCAAGCGCAGCCTTTTTAGATATTCATCCATTTGATAATGGTGTGTATTCAGTGAATATACCTCCCTTTCTGTAATAGTTGGTCATACGGGCTAAATGTAGGAGCCTTGACGGTGACGGACTGCTCCATTTCATATTTTATTGGGGCTGGCTTTGTTGCTTCCGGCTGAGTCATGAGGTAAAGATAATGCCTTACACTATCAGCTGTATATAGCTGCTCTTTTACACAACTTGCCACTGCCCTTTCTACTGTTTCCATCGTAAACTCCCGATGGAGTTTTAATAGTTGAATAAACTCTTTTCCATGCCCATACTTTGAAAGACTTCTCTTATAAAATTCTTGATAACTTGGTGGAAGATTAGCTCTTCGAACTGGGCGCGCATGCTGGATGGCCCTTGGTTTTCTCTCCAGTTCATCCAAGTAATGATCCACTTCAAAAATTTCTTGAAGCTTTTCGTATGAACGCTCATGTTTGGCTACACAGTTTCCGTCAATGTTTATTTCAATGTGATTTACATAAGCATTTATTTGTGCATCTTTCCGACCGGCATACCTAGTAGGTACCGAGTAGGCGTTTGTTTCAAAATTAACAAGCGAAAGACTGTTGACAGAGGCTCTTACCTTCCTTGCGCAAGGATGAGTACCAATAATCGGCAGAAGCTGTTGCTTCTCTAGTAAAAATCGTTCACCCACCTGTTCTTTCGTTTTTGGAACATAGGTTTCTTCATAGGCATCACATTGTTCTAAAAGATAGTGATTAAGTACCTGTAAGTCACTTACCTGTGGAACGGGAACTAAAAATTGAGCTCGTGCTGTTTGAACTAGTTTCTCTACTTGTCCTTTTTCATTTCCTTTTGCGGGTGCACAAAATTGGGCATCAAAAAGATAGTATGATCGAAACTGGATAAAGGCCTCCTGTTCTTCACGCTTGGTCCCTTCTAACACCTTCTTTACCGCTGTTTTCATATTGTCATAGACAATCGTTTTCGGGACACCACCGAAATAATCAAAGGCATCTGCGTGACCTTGAAATAACGCCTCCTGCCGTTGATGCTGAAACACTTTTACAAAAATCTTACGGCTATACAAAAGTCTCATACAAAAAAGCATTACCTTCGTTTCAATCCCATTTAAAAGCACAATGATTTCCCCCCAATCAAATTGGGCAAATTCACCGGGATCGAATTCCAACGGTATAGAGGAATTAGGAGTTTCTTTGAGCTGCTTATATTGGCGTACAAAACGGCGTACAGTGGATTCTCCACCTTTAAAGCCATATTCTTTCACCAAGCGTCTGTGGATTTGAGCAGCACTGTGACGCTGTTTTAGGGGGGCTGTTTCATCGTCCGTTAACCATCGGATAATAATTGGTTTAACGGGGTCGATGACCGGGTTGGTAACCGGCTTTGATCGTTGATAGGTTGGAATTTTATTCTGTTGTAAAGCTTTTCGAATGGTTTGTCTTGATAATGTAAGATCTTTCGCTAATTGTCGTATAGAACGACCTTCTTTAAAGTGCAATTTTCTGATAAGCTCTATATTAGCCATCTTTAACATCCTTTTTTTCCTCCCGAATCATGAAGTTCTCGACAAACTCTATGATAAGGGATTGGGTGTTAAGGGTGGTCAACTTTTTGGTTAGCGAATTGCGCTAAAGTGGTCAACTTTTATTTTAGCGTTTACACTCTACAGCTTGTAAAAGTGGCTCATTTGCCTTTGTAGAATGAAAGTCTAATACTCTTAATAGCGTCGGCGTATATTTTCTAAGTGAATAAAAGCGTTTTTGCAGTAAGTCTAAATAATCATAGTCAGCAGGACGTGCAAGCTCCTGAGCTTCTTCTACAGAAGAAACAAAAGAATTCCATTCAATAACAGATTCCAAAACCTCAAAAACATCTAGTTTATCCTTTTTTGCTTTGATTAAAGCCTGTCCGATGTTCGTAAAGTGTATTACCTTCTCATTTAGCTTTTTACCGTTTTGTTTCTGAATTTCTTCTTGCGCCTTACGGCCTTTTGATAACAGACTTAGTATTTGTCTGTCATGAATTTCAAATGCCTTATCCGTTAACTCCTGAGTAAGATGTAATAAATAGACGGTTAATATCGAATATCGTTTATTTTCTTGAAAGTCACGGAATGCATAAGGCTCATATCTTGAACCTAAGCGAGATAGCTGTAACAGGCGATTGCGATGCAAATGACTAATTTGTACCGTTTCTAACTCCATTCCTCGTATGTATTCGAGTCGTTCTATTACTTTTAGAAATGTTTCGGGTGAAGGATGACCTGGTGGTTCCTTTAACCAACCCAATATCGTTTTATTGGATTCGGATGGATGCTGCGAAGTAATGACCTCTTCCAGCTTTTCTTTTTGCTTTTTTGTTAGAGATTGATTAACCATGTTAAATAGCTTCTTTTCAGCCATCGCCCTTGCCTCCCACACCATTCTCTCAAGTGTGGTGAAAGCAGGTAATATGATTTTATTTCTTCTTAGAAAATCTATGCATTCATGTAGTAAATGTATGGCATCACCATTTTCCAAAGCTACTTGATGAAGATGCTTAAATGTCATTCGATATTCTTTTAGAGTAAAAGTTACAAAGTCGTATTCACTTCGAATTTCTTTCAAATGATCCCAAAGTGTATTTTCTCTTTGAGGATAAAGACTAATCGTGGATGGTGTGGCACCGATTTGTTTCGATATATAATGTATGACGGAATCTGGGATGCTTTTGATATGAGTGTATGGCCATCCGGGATACCGAAGAACGGCCAATTGAACTGCGAACCCTAAACGATTTTCTTCTCTCCTTCGCCTATTTATAATTTCTAAATCTCGTTTGGAAAAAGTGTAGTAGGTTCCCAATACCCATTCATCTTCAGGGATTTGCATTAAAGCAAGTCTCTGATCTGGTGTAAGTAATTCTCTACCTCTCGCAATTTTCATATAGTCTCATCCCATTTCTGTAATTTTTCAGTTAATTAGTTTAATTATATATCAATAGAGTGTACTCTATTGATACAAGTATAGTAGACTGATAAAATCATAGTTAAGAGTGTCTCATAAGACTTGTCTCAAAAACGAGGTGAAATTTTGCAGAAAATCGGTTATATACGCGTCAGTTCGACTAGCCAAAATCCTTCAAGGCAATTTCAGCAATTGAACGAAATTGGAATGGATATTATTTATGAAGAAAAAATTTCAGGAGCCACAAAGGATCGTGAACAACTTCAAAAAATGTTAGAGGATTTACAGGAAGGTGACGTTATTTATGTTACAGATTTAACTCGGATCACTCGAAGTACGCAAGATTTATTTGAATTGATTGATTTAATACGAAATAAAAAGGCAAGCTTAAAATCACTTAAGGATACATGGCTAGATTTATCAGAAGATAATCCATACAGCCAATTCTTAATTACGGTAATGGCTGGTGTTAACCAATTAGAGCGAGACCTTATTCGTTTGCGTCAGCGTGAAGGAATTGAGCTCGCAAAGAAAGAAGGGAAGTTTAAAGGACGGTTAAAGAAATATCATAAAAATCACGCAGGAATGAATTATGCAGTAAAGCTATATAAAGAAGGAAATATGACTGTAAATCAAATTTGTGAAATTACAAATGTATCTAGGGCTTCATTATATAGAAAGCTGTCAGAAGTGAACAATTAGTCACTCCTTATTCCATATAAGGCCCCGATTGTGGAGTATCTCTAATTACGTAGTAGACTAAATACTGCGCAATAAATAATGTCTTAAATTAAGTTATTGCAAGAAAGATAGCAGAAATAAAAAGAGATAAACAGCTATCCATTATTAATGGTTTTTCTTTTTCCACCGTGGTTTGCGGTGTTTTTTTATAAATAAAAAGACCCTATACCTCTTCGGAAAATCTAACGATTGCAGCAAACATTTTGGCTAAAGCATATCCTTCCTAGTTTCATTATTAACTTTATATATCATTTAATCTTCTCAGCTTGGTTAATAATAAAATACATTAAATTTTTCAAACTATATTTTTCCACTTAGCAAACCACTTTACAAATTAAATCATATATTATACAATTCAACTATTCAATCAATAAGTTGAATAGATTAGAGGTGATTATATGGAACCTAGAGAATTTAAAGATCTTGTTTACAGTCAATTTGCTCGAATTAGTAAAGCTCTATCTAGTCCTAAGCGCTTTGAGTTATTAGATTATTTATCTCAAGGACCAAAAACAGTGGAGAGGTTATCCAAAGAAGCAAAGATGTCTGTAGCAAATACATCAAAACACCTTCAGGCACTACTAGAGGCTAGATTAGTTAAATTTAGTAAGGATAAAAACTTTGTATTCTACTCTTTAACAGATGATAACGTAATTGAACTCCTGCATTCGATTAAAAATTTAGCCGAAATGCAGTTTAGTGATATTACACACGTAAGAAAAGGTTATATAGGAAGAGATGAAAGGATTAAAATGGTTCATCTTAAAGATATGTTGAAAGAGATACAAAATGGTGAGGCTGTTCTAATTGATGTTAGACCAGAAGATGAATATAAAAATCAACATATTACGGGAGCTCTATCGATACCTGTTGAAGATCTAGAGGAGCATATTTCTTCTCTTCCAAAAGATAAAAAAATAATTGCTTATTGTCGTGGACCTTATTGTGCTTTTGCAACACAAGCAGTAGAAACATTAAACTCCCTTGGATACGAAGCTTATCGCATGGAAGAAGGGGTTCATGAGTGGAAACAATCTGATTATATTCATTAATTTTAAGGAGGAATTAAAAATGTTATTTCGTCAATATTTACACACTAATCCAGTAGCAGCATCATATTTTTTTGGGTGTGGAAGTCAATCACAAGGAGTGGTGGTAGACCCACTAGAAGATCAAGTTGATTTTTATGTAGAAGAAGCTGAAAAGTTAGGCATGAATATTGTTTATGTAATTGATACACATCTTCATGCTGACCATGTATCAGGTGCAAGAAAATTAGCTGAGAAAACAGGTGCAAAATATGTCCTTCATTCTTCAGCAGAAACAAGCTTTAACTTTACTCCAGTAGAAGACGGGGATGAATTATTAGCTGGAAATACACTATTAAAGTTCTTGCATACCCCAGGTCATACACCAGAGCACATTTCTATCGTGGTTTCTGATAAACGTCGAGCTGATGAACCTTGGTTTGTCTTAACAGGTCATACGTTAATGGTTGGAGATGCAGGTAGAACTGAATTGGCTGTATCTATTGAAGAAGGGGCAAAAGATTTGTATCAAAGCTTAAAAAAGATCACTCAATTAGAAGACCATGTTGAAATTTATCCTGGAGCGTTTTCAGGATCAGTTTGTGGACGTGGTTTAAGTGGGAAACCTTCTTCAACCATTGGATTTGAAAAACGTCACAATGAAGCAATGAGATTTGATAACGAGAAGGAATTTGTTGATTTTATGACAACGAACGTACCACCACAACCAGAAGGTTTTAAAGAGATGAGAAAAACAAATCAAGGAAAATAATAAAGTGGAGAACCTCTATTTGGTTCTCCCTTTTTGGAGGTGAATGGTTTGAGTAAAGTACAAATTGGAATTAAAGAAAATTTAATAAATTTCATACTTCTAGTTGTTACGAACTTCTTTGTTGGTTCAATGGTTGGTTTAGAAAGAACCATTCTCCCGATTATTGGTGAAGAAGATTTTGGTTTGGCATCGGCTAGTGCGGCATTATCTTTTATTATTAGTTTTGGATTTTCAAAGGCTATTGTGAATTATTTTGCAGGTGCTATCGCAGACCGATTAGGAAGAAAGAAAGTCCTTCTTATCGGTTGGAGTATCGGCTTATTAGTTCCTTTGCTGGTTATATTTGCGACCTCATGGTGGATGATTGTAGTTGCAAATATTTTCTTAGGTATCAACCAAGGATTATCTTGGTCCATGACCGTAAATATGAAAATTGATTTATCGAAACCTACTCAAAGAGGTTTTGCTGTAGGGTTAAATGAATTTGCAGGGTATATAGGAGTAGCTGTAATGGCTGGTGTCTCTGGTTTTGTTGCAACAAATTTTTCTAACCGCCCCGAACCATTTTATTTAGGTATTATTATTGTGGTAATCGGTTTTATCTTATCATTACTTGTAAGAGATACAGAAGAACATATAAAGCTTCAAACAAAATCATCCAATAATGGTCCGACTTTATCTGCAAAAGAAGTGTTCAAAATAACTACGTTTAAGAATAAAAGTTTATCTAGCATCACTTTTGCAGGATTAAGCACAAACCTTAAAGATGGTATGGCTTGGGGACTCTTCCCATTATTCTTTACAGGTGTTGGCTTAACCGTATCAGAAATTGGAGTGTTAGTTGCGATTTATCCAGCTTCATGGGGATTTTTCCAACTGTTTACCGGAGCGTTAAGTGATAAGATCGGACGAAAGTGGTTCATTGTTGGTGGAATGTGGCTTCAAGCTCTTTCTCTGTGGATGATTTTATTTGTAAACGAATATAGCCTATGGTTCATAGCAGCTATTCTTCTAGGACTAGGAACCGCAATGGTATATCCAACCTTACAAGCTTCAATTAGTGATATAGCACAACCAGAATGGAGAGCCTCATCAATGGGAGTTTATCGTTTTTGGAGAGATAGTGGATATGCATTTGGAGCATTATTTGCAGGATTTATTGCAGATATGCTTAATATTAGTTGGGCAATTGGTTTAGTTGCTCTATTACCTCTAATTGCAGGAATCATAACAGCAGTTCGAATGAATGAAACATTAATAAGGTAGGAACAGAGTATTGAATCAATATAAAAGATTTATTGAAAAATCCTACTCAATGTACGACAAAGACCAAACTTAAGGCTTGTAGTATCTTATTACTCATTTTATAATTAATATATACCATTACGGGTATACGTATATAATGGAAGGGGGGATGATTCTGTCTCATCGAACTGATCCAAATAGAGCATATAGGCTCTTTGATCCAAAGAGAAAAAAGCTTATAACACCCAATAAGGCATTGGAATTATTAGAACTTGAAGAGTTTGAAAATGTCGCTGATCTAGGTGCGGGTAACGGCTATTTTACACTTTCACTAACGAAAAAATCTAAGATGGTTTATGCTGTAGATATTGAACCCAGGATGTTGAAATTATTAATGGAACGTGCAGAAAAGGAGAACATAAGTAATATCAGGTATGTTGAAAGTAATCTTGAGGATATAAAATTGGAAAAGAATATTGTAGATAGATAAAGCGTTAATAGCTTTTGTCATACATGAAGTGCCTGATATAAAAGCTGCACTCGGAGAAATTCGTAGGATTATAAAGCCAGGTGGAATGTTTGTATTGTTAGAATGGGAAGCGGTGGAATCAGAGATAGGACCTTCAATAGAACAGAAAGTACCGTCTATAACCATGAAAAAGTTATTAGAACAAAACGGCTTTCATCCAAAACTTGTGCATTTAAATCAATCAATTTATGCAATAATTGCTAAAAACATTAAATTTTAAGGAGGATAAAAAATGTTTGACTATACCGTTGAAACAAAAAAGAGTATTAATGAAGCAGTAACAAGTTTAGAAACTAATTTGAAAGAAGAGAAGTTTGGCGTTTTGTGGATGTTTGATATCAAAGACAAACTTCAAGAGAAGGGACTAGATTTTAATCAGGAATATAAGGTCTTAGAAGTCTGTAATCCACATGAAGCTCAGAGAGTTTTAAATGAAAACTTATTAGTGGGGTATTTTTTACCATGTAAAATTGTTGTTTACAGTGACAATGGGCAAACTAAGATAGGGATGCCTAGACCAACAGCACTTATTAAGCTTGTGAATAATGATGAAATCATAAAGCTTGCAAAAGATATTGAGGATCGTTTAATTAATTGTATTAATAAAAGTATATAGAAACTGTGAATTTGCCAGTCAAGAAATAAATATTTTATAACTACTTTGAAAAAAACGGGCGACGATAAAAAACTATCGCCGTCCTTTTTTTTATTTTTCGTTTACTATTTTATTTATCGTATCTATCATTTCAGGACTTTGAAATATTTCTATCATGCCATCTTGCATTTCCGGTACTGCCATCATGTCCAGCATACATATTTGGGCTTATGCCACCAGAGTACATCATATGATCGATGCCACCATATCCGGCAAGAAGGAGTAAGGCTAAAACGGCAACGACACGTTGATTTGTTTTTATTTTCATTTGTTTTCCTCCTTGTTTAGACATTCACTTTTACTGCTTTCCCGAATAAATGTCTTTTATAGCCCTAAGGTTAATCCACCTAATATTTCAAACAAAATTAAACTCCACCTAAAACTCCACCTACTATTATTATTTTTTTATTCATTTTAATCACTCCAGTTCAACTTTATACCCCTGTTAGTATTGTGATATTAACATTACTAAAATCAATTAGTGTGATAAAAGTTACAATTAGAAGCTTATTTTGGATTTATATGGACGTGGCAAATAAACATATTTAACCGATAAAAGAGAATTCTAAGTATGACTTGTATTACTTCAACATAAGGAGTGACGAAATGAATACTAAGTCAAAAGTTGCTGAGATTTTACCAAAAGAAGTATCTGAAAAAGTAAGGCAAGGAAAAGCACAAAGTATTATCGATGTTCGTGAACATGAAGAAGTTGCACAAGGGAGAATCCCAGGTGCTTACCATATTCCTTTAGGAGAGCTTGAAAATCGATTACATGAAATTGACAAAGACAAGGAGCATTTTATGGTATGCCAATCGGGGAATCGGAGTGGAATGGCTGCTGAATTTTTGCAAGATAAGGGGTATAAAGTGAAAAATATGGTTGGTGGAATGCTTAATTGGGAAGATGAAGTCGAAAAACCGTAACCCAAGAAGGAGGAATCTCAATGGAAGTTACAGTTAATAGGGTGTTAGATGCAAAGGGACTGGCTTGCCCGATGCCAATTGTAAAAACAAAAAAAGAAATGAACACCCTTGAACCAGGTGAAGTGATGGAAATTCAAGCTACCGATAAAGGTTCAACAGCTGATTTAAAGGCTTGGGCTTCTAGTACCGGTCATCAGTATTTAGGAACTGTAGAAGAGGGAGAGACCTTAAAACATTATCTTCGAAAAGTTCGTTCAGAAGAAGAAAAACCTGAAGCAAAACATCCGGATGTGGTTCATTTAGATGAATTATTAAAGAAATTAGATGGAAATGAAAAAATAACTGTTTTAGATGTGAGAGAACCGGCTGAATATGCATTCGGTCATGTACCGGGTGCTATTAATATCCCACTTGGTGAATTAGAAAATCGGTTTGAGGAACTTAACAATGTAGACAATCTACATGTCATTTGTAGAACGGGTAGTCGTAGTGATTTTGCTGCACAAAAGTTAACCGAAAAAGGCTTTAACAACGTTAAAAATGTAGTTCCTGGAATGAAAGACTGGACAGGACCTATCGATAAAAATCATTAAACAAGGAGGAATAATAATGAAAGTAGCTATCATTGCCTCAAACGGTGGGATGTTTGATGCCTATAAAGTATTCAATATTGCAACGGCTGCAGCTGCTACTGATGCTGAAGTGGGAATCTTTTTTACATTTGAAGGCTTAAATCTCATTCATAAAGAAGGTCATAAAAATTTGCCAATGCCTACAGGAACAGAACATTATCAAGAAGGATTTAAAAAAGCGAATGTTCCACCAGTTGAAGAGCTTGTTGCAATGGCGAGTGAGATGGGTGTGAAAATGATTGCGTGCCAAATGACAATGGATGTTATGAGTTTAGAAAAAGAGCATTTTGTAGAAGGGATTGATGTTGGCGGTGCAGTTACCTTTTTAGCGTTTGCTAAAGATGCTGACGTAACGCTAACGTTCTAAAGGAGTGAAGAATGATGAATAAGAATGTTACTGTCTATACCACAAACACTTGTCCCTATTGTGTAATGGTAAAAAACTTTTTAAATGAGCAAGGTGTCGCATTTAAAGAAGTAAATGTGCAAGAAGATCCTGCAGCAGGAGATAAATTGGTTGAAACAACAGGTCAGATGGGAGTCCCTCAAATTGAAATTAGTGGTGAGTGGGTTTTAGGGTATGATCCGGAAACGATTACTCAACTTTTAGAAAAGTAAAAGGAGGAGACACATGGGAACAACAACAGCTCTGAAAACAATATCTGTTAAAGATTTAGCCCAGAAAGTCATTAATCATGAAGACCTTTTCATCCTTGATACCCGTAATACCAGCGATTTTGACGATTGGAAAATAGAAGGGCGCAATATAGAGGTAATCAATTCTCCTTACGTTGAATTATTAGAAGGAGTCGATTCAATATTAGATAAACTACCAAAGAGCAAAGAAATTTATGTCATTTGTGCTAAAGGTGGTGCATCAGAATTTGTCGCCGAACAAATAATGGAACAGGGGTTTACAGATGTTTACTCAGTAGAAGGCGGAATGAAGGCTTGGAGTGAACACCTTGAGCCAATAAAGATTGGTGATTTGAAAAATGGAGGAAGCATCTTTCAATTTGTACGGATTGGAAAAGGCTGCCTTTCCTATTTAATTGAGTCTGACGGAAAAGGGGCAATAATTGATACTAACAGAATGTTGTCTCCATATGAAGAGATGATAAAGGAACATAATATTACGTTAACACACGTTTTAGATACTCATTTGCATGCTGACCATATTTCTGGTGGTAGAGAACTTGCTGAAAAACATGGTGCAACCTATTATTTACCACCAAAGGATGCTAAAGAAGTCACATTTAACTACTCACAAATTAATGACGGCGATGAATACAAGGTTGGACAGACAACCATAAAAGCCATTTACTCTCCTGGGCATACCATTGGTAGTACATCTTTTGTCGTTGATGATCAATATTTGTTAACAGGTGACATTTTATTTATTGATTCCATTGGTCGCCCTGATCTAGCTGGTAAAGCTGAAGACTGGGTAGGAGATTTAAGAAATACCCTTTATCAACGTTACAAAGAGCTAGCTGATAATCTTCTAGTCTTACCTGCCCATTACATGGGAATTAACGAAATGAATGATGATGGAAGTATTTCAGAAAAACTTGGTGTACTTTATCAACAAAATCATGGATTAAATATTAATGATGAAGCTGAATTCAGAAAAACGGTGACAGAAAATCTTCCGCCACAGCCGAATTCATACCAAGAAATTCGTGAGACAAATATGGGTAAAATCAAACCAGAAGAAGAACAACAAAGGGAAATGGAAATTGGACCAAATCGCTGTGCAGTGAGATAGGAGGAAAAGAGATGGAAGCAACAAAAGTATTAGATGCAAAAGGGCTAGCTTGTCCAATGCCAATTGTAAAAACAAAAAAGGAAATGGATTCATTAAGTTCAGGAGAGATCCTTGAGATTCATGCAACAGATAAAGGGGCAAAAAATGACTTGACTGCATGGGCACAATCGGGTGGACACGAATTGCTAAAAGATGAAGAAGAAAATGGTGTTTATAAGTTCTGGTTAAAAAAAGGATAGAATTTAGGGGAAGGTACCTTTAAACGGTTACCCTCCCCCTTTGATTGGAGGAAAAAGAAAGTGGATATTGGATTTATCGTGGTTATATTCCTTATCGGTTTTATTGGATCCTTCATATCCGGAATGGTAGGAATTGGTGGATCGATTATTAAATATCCCATGCTTTTATACATTCCACCACTGTTTGGATTAGCTGCATTTAGTGCACATGAGGTATCTGGAATTAGCGCCGTACAAGTTTTTTTCGCCACAATAGGGGGAGTATGGGCTTATAGAAAAGGAGGGTACTTGAATAAAACGTTAATTATATACATGGGTGTTGCCATATTAATTGGTAGTTTTATTGGTGGATATGGCTCAAAGCTCATGACCGAAAGTGGAATTAACATTGTATATGGAATTCTAGCTTTAATCGCCGTTGTGATGATGTTCTTACCTAAAAAAGGAATCGATGAGATCCCACATGATCAGGTGAAGTTTAATAAATGGCTCGCAGCTGTTCTTGCATTAATTGTTGGGGTGGGTGCGGGAATTGTTGGTGCTGCTGGTGCGTTCATTTTAGTTCCTATCATGCTCGTAGTGCTGAAAATTCCAACTAGAATGACGATAGCGACCTCTTTAGCTATTACGTTTATCTCGTCTATTGGTGCAACTGTTGGGAAAATTACAACAGGTCAAGTCGAATATTATCCAGCGTTAATCATGGTTGTAGCAAGCCTAATCGCTTCGCCACTTGGTGCTAATTTTGGTAAAAAAATAAATACCAAAATCCTACAATGGATTTTGGCATTACTCATATTAGCTACTTCAATTAAAATTTGGTCTGATATTTTATTTTAAGAGACCTTATTACTTTCAACGTATGTCTCAAGTGCAGGATGATATTCCTTTTGAAAATGATTATCTGGACATGATTTGATTACAATTGAGAGTAATGAGTTCGTTTTATCGCTGACTAAATTTTTATTACAAGTAGGGCATTTTTCATTGAAAAAAGATTTGAAAAAACGTTTCATATTAGGTTCCTCCTATACCCATTAATTCCTATTGTTATACTAGGTATTGTAGAAGATTTATTTAAAAAACTCAATGGGTTTATATACCAATCAACGAGAGGATGGGAATGTATGAGAGATCTATTTCCACCAACTACGACTAAAGTAAAGTTAAACACAGATGATAGAATCAATAATGATATAGAACGAAAAACTGCACATAATATCAACAATTACTACGGGAAAACTGAAAAAGAAATAGATAAACGTATTAAAGAATTAAATTATGAATGGGATACCGAAAGAGTTTTAGAACTTAACTTTGCATCAATTGTATTGATATCATCTTTACTTGGATTATTAAGCAATAAAAAATGGATGGCATTGTCAGGAATAACAAGTGTATTTATGATCCAACATTCTTTACAGGGGTGGTGTCCTCCATTACCACTGATAAGGAGACTTGGCGTTAGGACTGCAACAGAAATATTTGAAGAGAAGGAAGCATTAAAGAAGATACTAAATAAAAGCTGATATTGGGTTATTTTTTATAGAACACTCGTGACTTTATGAGTGTTCTTTTATTATGAAAACAGAATCAAAATCCTTCTTCATCACCTATTGTTTAAAAGTAATGGTTGAATGGACAAAATAATTAAATATGAACATATAGGAGGGAAATGGATGAATATTATTAAAAACTCAAAACAAAAGTTTATTATTTTGCGAATCGCAATTTATTTGGTGGCTTTTTATTTGGGCTTGGTCTTGTAGCTTTTATTGATGAAACGGTTTTTCATCAACTACTACACTGGCATCACTTCTATGATAAATCAACAACTGATATTGGACTAGTTTCGGATGGTCTGTTTCATGCTTTTAGTTGGTTTGCGACCATCTTTTCAGCTTTTATGTTTGCAGACCTTCGCCGCAGAAATGCTTTTTGGCTTGCAAGATGGTGGGGAGGAATATTGCTTGGGGCTGGAGGCTTTAATTTGTATGATGGTATCATCCAACACAAGTTCATGAGAATACATCAGATTCGTTACAATGTAGAAATACTTCCTTACGACTTAGTGTGGAATTTAGTTGCTGTAGCACTCATTATTGTTGGGGTGATTCTCGTATTTCGCACAAGAAAGCAATTATCCCAAGGGGAGGAAATTCTTAGTGGATCACAATCACATTGATAGTTCCGGTTATAGTTATTTAGATTATTTCTTCATTTTGGTATTTGTGTTAATGATTATTCTTTATATAATGGGAGTTGTTTTATCCAATCGAAAGCATAAAAAATGGTCGCCATACCGAACGTTATCTTGGCTTTTAGGGGTTCTGTTTGTAGCACTTGCTGTAGTGGGACCGGTAGCTGAACAAGCCCATATGGATCTTAAAATACACATGCTAGGTCATTTATTTCTTGGGATGTTAGGACCTCTACTTATTGCGCTTTCTGCACCGATGACGCTTTTTTTAAGAACTCTGTCTGTGAAATTAGCACGACGGTTTACACAGATATTAAAAAGTTACCCGGTCCGCATTGTAAGTGATCCTTTTATCGCATCGCTTCTAAATATTGGAGGACTATGGGTACTCTATACAACGGACTTATACGCACAAATGCACGGGAATTTATATCTTTATGTCTTTATACACGTTCATGTATTCATAGCAGGATACCTTTTTACAGTATCCATGATCTATATTGATCCAGTTGCCCATAGAACAAGTTTCCTCTATCGTTCTATTGTTTTAATAATCGCCTCAGGCATCCACGGTATTCTATCAAAGTATATTTATGCCCATCCCCCAAAGAGTGTACCAATTTCCCAAGCCGAGATGGGTGGAGTGCTAATGTATTATGGTGGAGATGTGATCGATATATTTCTAATCTTCATTTTTTGTTATCAATGGTATATATCCACAAATAAAAGAAGGGTATCTGATACATCAAAATTATTCTTACAAAGTTAAAAAGAAATAAATTTAAAGGTATTGACAATATACCCTAATGGGTATAATATAAACGTTGTAAGACATTCCTTTTTTTATTAGTAAAGGAGACAGCATATGATAGTTGCTATAATAATGAGTGCCATTATTGTTGCTCTTTTTAAAAGACATTTTCCCGTTTTTAGGGTTGAAAATATAACTAATCACGTTGATATGGGAACATCAATAGTCGTAGATGTAAGAGATTATATTGAGTCTCATAACAGCCCAATAGAAAGAGCCATCAATGTTCCAGTGGCATACCTTAATAGGTTTTATTCAGAAATCCCAAAAAGTGACTTGATTGTAGTGGCATCAAACCGCCTTGAAAGGAATCTAGCGATTCGTTTCTTACGCAAAAGAGATTTTAAGGTCGTTGGCTATTTAATTACAAATCAAACACAAACAGTATTAAAGGAAAATCAATTAAATAAAGAAAGTTATTGTTAAGGGGGAAAACAGATGGAATACAACGACCAAATGAAAAACAGAGTAAAGCGCATTGAAGGACAACTTAGAGGAATTTTGAGAATGATGGAAGAAAATAAAGACTGCAAAGATGTTATTACTCAGTTGTCTGCAGCAAGAACAGCGATTGATCGGACGATTGGAGTTGTCGTCAGTTCAAATTTAGTGGAATGTGTTCGTAACGCCGAAGAAATTGGTGAGAAAAATACAGAAGAACTATTAAAAGAAGCTGTCAATCTGCTTGTAAGAAGTAGATAGAAATAAAGGGGTTGACACTCTCTTTTATTTTTAATAATATTATACCCATAGGGGTAAAGGTAAAAGGAAAATTTTTTATACAGAAAAATACCCTAATGGGTAAACAACAAGAGGAGGAACAAACATGACAGAAACAAAAAAAACAACAATCGTATTATTTAGTGGTGATTATGATAAAGCAATGGCTGCTTATATTATTGCAAACGGGGCAGCTGCCTATGATCATGAAGTAACTATTTTCCACACATTTTGGGGATTAAATGCTCTACGTAAGGATGAAGATATTGAAGTGAAAAAAGGTTTCATGGAAAAGATGTTTGGCAAAATGATGCCAAGAGGTGCTGAAAAAATGGGTCTGTCAAAAATGCACTTTGCAGGTTTCGGTCCTAAAATGATTAAAGATGTAATGAAAAAGCATAATGCAATGCCACTTTCAGACTTAATTGAAATGGCAAAAGAACAAGATGTTAAGCTCGTTGCTTGTACGATGACAATGGATTTATTAGGACTTCAAAAAGAAGAACTTTTAGATAATATCGAGTATGCAGGTGTAGCTGCATATTTAGCTGATGCAGAAGATGGAAATGTAAACCTATTTATCTAAACACGTTAGGGGGATTATCCCCTACATAAAAGGAGGGAGTAAGTTTGGAATATCTAAATTATTTAATCATTGGACTCTTTCTGTTATTTATCATTAAACGAATCATCCCGGCTAAAGGTGTTAGACAGATTTCAACAACAGATTTAAAGAATGAATTAAAAGATAGGAATAAACAATTTGTTGATGTACGTACTCCTGGGGAGTTTAAGGGAAGAAACATTAAAGGATTTAAAAATCTCCCACTCCAACAACTTGCGCAAAAAGCGGAGAAGGAACTATCAAAAGACAAAGAAGTAGTTGTTATTTGTCAAAGTGGAATGAGAAGTCAAAATGCTACTAAAATATTAAAAAAATTAGGATTTACGAACGTGACAAATGTAAAAGGTGGTATGAGTGCCTGGAGATAAAAAGGAGGAGAGAAAATGAAACAACTAACAGCAAAAGAAGTGGAAACATCGTTAGTAGAAGGTCAACCATTAAACTTGATTGATGTTCGTGAAGTGGATGAAGTTGAAACTGGGAAAATCCCAGGAGCGATCCACATTCCACTAGGGTTATTAGAATTCCGTATGCATGAATTAGATAAGTCTCAAGACTATATCATGGTTTGTCGTTCTGGTGCACGTAGTGGTCGCGCCTGTCAATTTCTTGAAAGTCATGGGTTTAAGGTAACCAACATGACAGGCGGAATGCTTGCGTGGGAAGGCGAAACAAAATAAGGTGATTTTTTTTAGAAGTCAATATACTCGTAAGGGTAATAAACAGGAGGTTTTTATATTATGAATTCATTAAAAACAGATCTTTTATTAGATGCAAAGGGCCTAGCTTGCCCAATGCCTATCGTCAAAACAAAAAAGGCAATGAATGAGTTACAATCTGGTCAAGTCTTAGAGGTTCAAGCAACAGATAAAGGGTCAAAAGCTGACCTTGAAGCATGGGCAAAAAGCGCTGGACATCAGTATCTAGGCACAATTGAACAAGGAGATGTGTTAAAGCATTACCTTAGAAAATCTTCCAATGATGGAACAATTGAAAGAAAACATCCTAACATCACAAGCAATGAAGAGTTGGAGAAAAAACTAGATGTTAACGAGAATATTGTTGTTCTCGATGTTAGAGAAGCAGCGGAGTACGCATTCAACCATATTCCAAACGCCATCTCTATTCCGTTAGGAGAGTTAGAGGATCGTCTTTCAGAGCTTAATACAGCTGATGAGATTTATGTGGTGTGTCGAACTGGAAACCGTAGTGATCTCGCAGCTCAAAAATTAGCTGAAAAAGGTTTTGCAAATGTGATTAATGTTGTGCCAGGGATGAGTGCTTGGTCAGGCAAAACCAATAGTTTAAATAAATAAGGAGGGGAAATTTGATATGAGCACAGTAACGGTATACACAACCACACGCTGTCCGTATTGTGTTATGCTAAAGAACTTTTTGGCAGATCAAACTATACCTTTTAAAGAGGTAAATGTTGAAGAAAACCCAGAGATTATGAACCAACTAGTCGCAAAGACCGGACAACTGGGTGTGCCTCAAACAGAGGTAAATGGCAAGTGGGTTGTTGGTTATGATCCAAATAATATAATGCTAGCATTAAGAAACTAGGAGGAATTAAGAATGAGTAAAGTAGCAATTATAGCAAGTAATGGTGGATTATTTGATGCATATAAAGTTTTTAATATCGCAACAGCTGCAGCAGCATCTGATCAGGAAGTTGCCATATTCTTTACATTTGAAGGATTAAACTTAATTCATAAAGAGGCATACACACAACTACCAATGCCAGAGGGGAAAGAGCATTTTGCTGAAGGGTTTGCAAAAGCAAACGTACCAGCTATACCTGAGTTAGTGGCAATGGCACAAGAAATGGGTGTCAAATTCATTGGTTGCCAAATGACAATGGATGTGATGGGATTAGAAAAGGAAGCATTTGTGGATGGAATTGAAGTGGGTGGAGCTGTAACCTTTTTAGAATTTGCAAAAGATGCAGATGTAACTCTTACGTTTTAATAAAAATTAATTATTTTTTTGAATTTAAATATACCATAGGGGGTAAAATGATATGACTGTAAAGGCTATGACTTCAAAAGAAGTAACAAAAAAAGTATTTAATAAAGAACCATTATTTATTCTAGACGTTCGTAATGAAAGTGACTTTCAAGATTGGAAAATTGAAGGAGAAAACTTCGACTATTATAATATTCCGTATTTCGAGTTACTGGATGGAGTGGAAGGAATCTTAGATAAAATCCCGGCTAATCAAGAAGTTTTAGTCGTTTGTGCAAAAGAAGGATCTTCATTAATGGTGGCAGAGATGTTATCAGAACAAGGATTAACGGCTTCTTACCTGCAAGGTGGGATGAAAGCGTGGAGTGAGTACTTAGAGCCTGTGAAGGTCGGGGACTTAAACGATGGAGGTGAAGTGTATCAGTTCGTTCGTATCGGTAAGGGCTGCCTATCTTACATGGTCGTCTCAAATGGGGAAGCAGCTATCATCGATGCAACTCGTATGACTGATATTTATCTTGATTTTGCAAAAGAAATTGGTGCAAAAATTACGCATGTATTTGATACGCATCTTCATGCTGACCACATTTCTGGTGGAAGAGTCATTGCTGAGAGAACAGGTGCTACGTATTGGTTACCACCAAAGGATGCAACAGAAGTCACATTTGAGTATAAGCCTTTAGAAGATGGAAATGTGGTAACAATCGGAAATACTGCCATCGATATTCATGCCCTGTATTCTCCAGGTCACACAATTGGTTCTACATCGTTTGTTGTGGATTCTCAGTTCTTATTATCAGGTGATATCCTATTCATCGATTCAATCGGCAGACCAGACTTAGCTGGGATGGCAGAAGACTGGGTAGCAGATTTAAGAGAAAGTTTGTACATCCGTTACAGAGAGCTTTCAGAAGAACTAGTTGTTCTACCAGCGCACTTTATGATCATTGATGAATTGAATGACGATGGTAGTGTATCAGAAAAATTAGGGACACTATTTGCAAAAAATCATGGTCTAAACATCGAGGACGAAAATGAATTCAGAAAATTAGTAACAGAAAACCTACCACCACAACCAAATGCGTATCAAGAAATTCGTGAAACTAACATGGGGAAAATTAACCCAGATGATGAAAAACAACGTGAAATGGAAATTGGACCAAACCGTTGTGCGGTTCGATAAAAACTTATTTTAGGAGGAATAACGAAATGGAAGCAACTAAAGTATTAGACGCAAAAGGATTAGCATGTCCAATGCCAATTGTAAAAACAAAAAAGGCAATCAATGAATTAGCATCAGGTGAAATTCTAGAAATTCATGCTACTGATAAAGGTGCTAAAAACGACCTAACAGCTTGGGCAAAATCTGGTGGTCATGAACTAATTAAGCATGAAGAAGAAAATGATGTATTTAAATTTTGGATTAAAAAAGGTTAAAAAATAAGGG
Source organism: Cytobacillus oceanisediminis 2691 (assembly GCF_000294775.2). Taxonomy (GTDB): domain Bacteria; phylum Bacillota; class Bacilli; order Bacillales; family Cytobacillaceae; genus Cytobacillus; species Cytobacillus pseudoceanisediminis. The sequence goes on along the minus strand of NZ_CP015507.1, from coordinate 215,677 downwards.
GAGCCTATGTAGGGTTCCCTTTTTTCAAAAGGAGGTAACACCATGGATTTTGGATTCATCATTACGATTTTCTTAATAGGATTTATTGGATCATATGTTTCAGGAATGTTAGGAATCGGCGGGTCTATTATTAAATACCCAATGTTATTATATATTCCACCGTTATTTGGCTTAGCAGCATTTACTGCACATGAAGTTTCAGGCATAAGTGCGATTCAAGTATTCTTTGCAACTATTGGTGGAGTTTGGGCTTACCGAAAAGGTGGATATTTAAATAAAACGTTAATTATGTATATGGGTGCTAGTATTTTAGTGGGTAGTTTTGTTGGAGGATTTGGATCAAAGTTAATGTCTGAAGGAGGCATTAATTTAATTTATGGGATATTAGCCTTAATTGCAGCAGTGATGATGTTTATTCCGAAAAAGGGAATAGACGACATTCCATTAGATCAGGTGAAATTTAACAAATGGCTTGCAGCACTATTAGCCCTTATTGTAGGGGTGGGGGCTGGGATCGTTGGAGCAGCAGGAGCCTTTTTATTAGTGCCAATCATGTTAGTGGTATTAAAAATTCCAACAAGAATGACGATCGCTTCTTCTCTAGCGATTACGTTTATTTCATCAATCGGAGCGACAGTAGGTAAAATTACGACCGGACAAATTGACTACTTCCCAGCTTTTATTATGATCGTTGCAAGTTTAATTGCTTCCCCATTGGGTGCAATGGCTGGAAAAAAAGTAAATACCAAAGTGTTGCAAGTCATTTTAGCGTTATTAATTGGAGCTACTGCCGTTAAGATTTGGTTAGATATTTTGTAAAAACAGGGGAAAATAAAGTGTATTCATAGTAGGTTTGAAAGAAGGGGTTATAATGACGAACAAGAAATTTGTTTATTTTGTATCGTTAAGCTCAAATGTTCCCTATGTGTTGAAGAAATCAATCGAAATGGTTGAACAAAAAAATGAAGTCGCCATATTTTTTGATCTTGATGGAGCGCGTGTTTTAGATAAACGTTATTTAAAAAGAATGACGAGAACACATGGAGTAGATCTATCCTTACTTTTTAACTTGGCTTTAAATGCGGGAATTAAATTGTATGGTTGTCAAATGAATGTGTTAATTGCTGATGGTTTGGAATTAATAGAAGGGGCAGAACTCGCGGGCGTTGTTACCTTTTTAGAAACAGCCTACCAAGCTGATGCTGTTTTAAGTTTTTAAGAGGGGGACTAAACATGAATACGAAAAAAGTTGTCGTTTTAGCACTTCATGATGAATTAGAGTCTGCTTACCCACCTTTAAATGTTGCTGTTGGAGCTGCTTCATCCGGGGCTGATGTGATCTTAGCCTTCTCACGAAAAGGAGTAAACATTTTAGATCAAAAATACATTCCTATTCCATCGGATGGAATTGAATACTTGTCTAATGCTCTAGCTGATTTTAACGCACCTTCAATTAACGATTTACTTGAGATAGCTGTTGAATCTGGCGTTAAATTTTATGTGGTGGACTTAGATATAAAGGACCATACGCAATTTAAGTACCCAGCTGAGCAAGTCCCCATTAAATGGGTTTTAAATGAGGCAGTTTCAGCGGATTTGTTTGTACATTTTTAAATATTGAGGAGGAATAACGTTGATTAAAATTACAGATGCTGCGATATCAAAAATAAAACAAGAAGTTAAAGATGTAAAAAAACCATTTATTCGTCTTGCAATGGGCATTGGTTGAGGGGGACCTCAGCTTCGTCTGGCTCTGGAAGAGTCAGCTTTAGAAAATGATGAGATTATTGAACAAGATGGCATAAGTTTTTTAGTACATGAAACAAGTAAACCATATTTTAATAATGTCAAAATTGATTATACCAAGACCATATTGGGTGGCGGGCAATTTATTGTCCTTACACTATAAGTACATCTGAAAGCAGGAGTTTCCTTGAAGATTAAAACAATAGCATTATATCTACCCCTTGTCATTTTAGTATTATATTTTGGCTATACCCAGTTTGAAAATAATAGCATTAAAACAATTTCAATTAATGAGTTGGAGCAAAAATTACAGGATCCCAAATCAAGTAACATAATCTTTGTTGATGTGCGTGAACCCCATGAATATGAAGCAGGTCATATTAAAGGGATGAAAAACATTCCACTAAGCACATTAAAATCCGATTATAAAGGTCTTTCTAAAGATGCGGAAATCGTTCTATTGTGCAGAAGTGGGAAACGAAGTCTTCAAGCTGCAAACATTTTAAAAGACTATGGTTATGGTAATGTTGTAAGTGTAAGTGGCGGTATTCAAGAATGGCAGGGAGAAATTATAAAATAAGTAATGGAGTAGGCTGATAATATGAATAAAGATCATAACAACTGTGGCAAAGGTAGTTGAGGAATTCCTAACAAAAAATCACGGTCATTTTTCCCACCCATATGACCAGGGATTTTAGTCTGGCTCCTGGTAGGAGTCATCGTCTTGTTTCAAAGAATCTTTTAAGAAGAGGGGCTAAACAGCCCCTTTTTGTGTAAACATCAAGCAATTTTTTTGGAGGTACCCATGGATATCATTCAAATCGGTTCATTTACGATTCTCCTTAAATGGTTTCTTCTTGGAGTGGCAATTCTATTTGGAATAGTTTTTATAAAAGTATTGCTCCTACGCTTACCGAATAGGGAACATAATAAGGCAGTATTTGACTTATTAACTAATAGCGTGTTTTTAGGCTTTTTTATTTGGAAAGGTAGCTTACTTCTTACGGAACCTTCATTAGTAATAAAAAGTCCTTTGTCGTTGTTGTATTTTACAGGAGGAAGAAGTGGCTTAATTTTAGCTATTATTTTTTCAATCTACTACTTTATTTATAAAGCAAGGAAATTAGATATTTCAATGCTAGTTACTTTGAAATACGGCTTACTATTTAGTTTTTCAGTGCTGTCTGTCTATCACTTTTTATCCGCCACCTTTGTAGAGGATAATTTCATTTATCATGTTCTTTTTGGCATTTATTCGTTGACTAATTTGATACTCATTCTAGTTCAAAAAATTCTATCCTCATATAAATCATTTTTTTCTGTCATCGTCTTATTTTCATTCTACAAAATAATACTCTCATTGGTTCTAATCAATGAAAATACGATTTTTATTTTCTCGATGGAGCAGTGGTTTTTTGTAGGATTAATAATCTTGTCTCTTTACCTTTGGGATAGAAAACTACAGTAGAAAGATAGGTGGGTAAGAATTGGAAAATATCACAATATTTTTTGCATTAACTGCAGGGGTACTTTCATTTTTTTCACCTTGTGTGTTTCCATTAATTCCTGCATATGTTGCTCATTTAACCGATGGTTCAGTAAAAGATGGAAAAGTAAATACCCAGAAGAGTGTCCTGTTTTCTCGTTCAATAAGTTTTATCTTTGGATTTAGTATTGTATTTGTGTTACTAGGAGCTTCAGCAAGTGTTGTAGGACAAATATTTTTAGATAATAAGAAATTAATTCAAATGATAGGGGGATTCCTCATCATTATTTTTGGGTTACAGATGCTTGGTGTGTTTAAAATAAAGTTTTTAATGACTGAAAAACGGTTTGATTATAATAGGAAGTCCAAAGCTAGTTCTCTAAAATCATTTATCCTTGGTTTAGCATTTGGATCAGGATGGACACCTTGTGTAGGACTTGCTTTATCGTCCATTTTATTACTGGCTAGTTCAACTGAAACGATTTATTCTGGCATGTTTTTATTATGGATATACGCCTTAGGTCTAGGCATTCCTTTTCTCATGTTATCTTTTCTTGTGACATACTCTTTAAATGTGATTAAAAGAATCAATAAGGTTTTACCAAAGCTTTCGTTAGTTAATGGAGTAATCCTTATCATAATGGGATTGTTATTATTCACTGGTCAAATGGAAAAGATCAGTGCTTATCTCTCTACATTCACGATTTTTGAAGGAGTGGGATTATGAACAAACAAATACTCGTCTTAGTAGGTTTGATTGGTCTTTTAGGTTGGGGAGTATATGACTATGCATTTTCAGAAAAAGACAATATGGATGAAACCTCCCTTAACAATCGAATAGAAAATAATGATTTAATTAGTGGAATAAAAGAAGGAAATTTGGCACCTGAATTTCAACTCCAGACTTTAGAAGGAAGAGAAGTAAAACTGTCTGACTATAAAGGAAAGAAAGTCATTTTAAATTTTTGGGCTACTTGGTGTCCTCCTTGTAAAGCTGAAATGCCTCATATGCAAGAATTTTATCTAGATCAACAAAATGAAAATGTAGAAATTTTAGCAGTTAATTTAACTACTGCAGAAAAGAACACAAATGATATTGGAAAATTTGTAAAAGATTATGGATTAACTTTTCCAATACTGCTTGATACTAAAGGCGATACAGGAGAAACATATCAAGCTTTTACGATCCCAACAAGTTATATAATTGATTCGCAGGGGATTGTTCGAAAGAAAATTGTCGGACCGATGGATAAGGAAATGATGGAGCAATTAATAAAAAGTATTGACTAAAAAATTAAATCAAAGGAGAACAAGCTATGAATTCCTGGAATGATCGATTTAAAAATGAGAATTATGTTTATGGAACTAATCCAAACGTATTTCTTGCGGATGTCCATAAAAAATTAAACCTATCAGGAGATGCATTGGCTATTGCTGAAGGAGAAGGTAGAAATGCAGTCTACTTGGCGCAACAAGGAATGAATGTAACTGCATGGGATTATGCGCAATCCGGACTGGCTAAAACAGAAAAGCTTGCCAAGGATAGAAATGTAACAGTTCAAACAAAGCTTGTAGACTTAAATGAAGCTAACTGGGATAAAGAGCAGTGGGATGAATTGATTTGTATTTTTGGTCACTTTCCAGAGGCATTACGTACAAAAACACTTGAAGGTGTTAAAGATGCAGTTAAACCAGGTGGTTATTTTATTTCAGAGGTGTATTCGGTTTATCAGCTACCATACAAAAGTGGAGGACCACAAAACGTAGAACTACTTTATAAACCAGAAGAGTTTTTAAGCGTTTTTTTTGATTGGCGGATTGTTCACTTTTTTATGGGCGAGGTTGTAAGGAATGAAGGAGAACTTCATAATGGTTTGTCACATGTTATTCAGTTTGTGGCGCAAAAAAGAGAATAAAATAACTTTGGAGTTGCCTTCAGCAACTCTTTTGGTGGTGAATACAAGTGGAAAATACAATGGAGAATATAATGTTTTATGGTATGGGTGGATTAATTATGACCATTTTTTGGGTAGTTATTTTTGTTGGTGGAGGCTATTTTGTATACACATTCATGAAAAATAAAGAAAACGGACATGAAGATAACACAAAATAGTCGTGAAATGAGTGAATTGATAATGAAAAATCCTATTTTTATTGTTTTATTTATGAATACCGTCTTCTCAGGTGTGTTAGCTTTTTCAAACTTATATATAAACATTTTTTTATGGAATCAAGGAGCAAGTCTTTCTACTATAGGAGTATACAATGCCTCGGTTTTTGTATCTGTGTTCATAGGAACAATGATAGGGGCATATACGATGAGGTGGATGAATAGTCGAATGACGTTTGTTTTATCTTCTTCCTTTCTACTAGCGGTGTTCGGATTACTCATAAGTAAAGAAGAGAATGTAATAGGATATATTATCATTTTAGGTACTTTATATGGTACAGCTGTAGGATTGTATTATTCTGGATTTAATCTTTATTCAATATTATTAACCAACCCTGAAAATAGGCAACTTTTTATGGGGATGGAGCAAGGTATGAACCGGATCACCGCAGTCTTAACACCATTAATATTTTCTTATTTAATTCTTTATTATGATTATAATGAAACATTTCGATTAATATTTGTTATGTTGATTATTCAAGTGATTATAAGTTTATTTACACCAAAATATAAAAGCAACTTCAATATTTCATCCTTACGGTATAAAGATATATGGAAGGAGTATAAAGCTGTTCTCGTTTCTATAGTGGCTTTTGGTTTCTTTCAAAGTATAATTCAACTCGCATCCAGCATTCTCTTATTTCAATATGTTCAGAAGGAAACGATTGTTGGATGGTTAAACACATTATTTGCAATTACAGGAATCTTAACACTTGTTTTCATAAGCCGTCCACGACTTGTAAAAAGTAGAATGAAGGTAACGTATGTAGGTGCTATATTAGCGACCGTCATGACTATTTTTTTATTTTTCCCGAGTTTTTCAACATTGATTATTTTTAATGTATTGGCAGCAATTGCTTTACCTCTAATATGGATCCCGGTTAGTGTTATTCATTATACAAAGATTAAGGAGCTAGCTTGCGAGTCAGAGGTGGATTGTGATATTGGATTAACGGCTCACTATCTGTTAATTAGGGAGTTTATGCTCAATGTGGGGCGTACTTCCTTTTATTTATTCCTTATTATGGGGCTAGATTTTACACAGGGATATCATTACATACCAATCTTTTTATTTTCTTTGGTTATTCCACTAGTAATATATATATGTAATAAAGGTCTGTTTAGAGAACTAGGTTAATTGTTATGGAATTGCTAGTGTAGTAACTCTTCCTACCTTTTAGTTTTATTTTACTCCTTGGGTAAATAAAGAAAAGATGGGATAAGATAATCGTAAAATATTAAAATCAGTGGAGGATATAATCGTGGAAAAAGTCGTTATTTTAGGAACGGGTCCTGCAGGTTTAACAGCTGCTATTTATTTAGCAAGAGCAAATATGAAACCAATTGTTATAGAAGGAGATCAACCAGGCGGCCAATTAACACTAACAACTGAAGTTGAAAACTTTCCTGGTTTTATTAATGGCATTATGGGACCAGAACTCATGGATAATATGAGAAAACAAGCAGAACGTTTTGGAGCTGAGTTTAAAAGAGGATGGGTAACTAACGTTGATTTTTCGAAAAAACCGTATACCTTACAAGTAAACGGAAAAGCAGAAATTGTAACAGAGTCTCTCATCCTTTCAACAGGTGCTTCAGCTAAACTTTTAAATATTCCTGGAGAGAAGGAAAACATCGGGCGAGGAGTGAGTACCTGTGCAACCTGCGATGGATTCTTCTTTAGAGGAAAAAAGGTAATTATTGTAGGCGGTGGGGACTCTGCGATGGAGGAAGCAAGTTTTTTAACTAAATTTGCAAATGAAGTCATTATCGTGCATAGAAGGACTGAACTCCGAGCCTCAAAAATTATGCAGGACCGCGCAAGAGAAAATACAAAGATTACTTGGGAATTAAATAAAACACCTATCGAAGTTTTGGCAGGAGGGAATGGCGTTACAGGTTTAAAAGTGAAGAATAATGAGTCTGGAGAAGATGAAGTGATACAAACAGATGGGATATTTGTAGCGATTGGACATACACCTAATACCGGTTTTTTAAATGGTCAAATTGAAACCGATGAAACGGGTTATATCAATGTTAAGTCTGGAACAACAGAAACGAATATTCCTGGAGTTTTTGCATGTGGGGATGTTCAAGATAAAAAATACCGGCAAGCCATTACAGCCGCAGGTACAGGTTGTATGGCAGAATCTAGATGCAGAAAGGTACGTAGAAGGTAGTGCTGTTCACGACTGGAGTAAAACATTTAGTTGAGTGGATAGTAAAAAACATTACAAAAAGTAGAAAAAACGAGATTGAATCTCGTTTTTTTAATTAGAAGTTCGTTAAATTATGTTAAGTCCAATTTCTATTTCCTTAATCTCCATAAACATCTACTTTTTCTACACTAGTTTGTAGTAATGGTTCAGCGCCTTGGGGTGGAATTGAATCAATAGTATCCCTAATGTTTTGAATCGACTTCTCAGGTTTTTGCTTCTGTATTAACATCGGCAATAATTTTTTCCATTCAGTCCTTTCCTTTTCTTCGTTAAGGTCTTCTATTTCGATTAATCCAGCAGTATATGCTTCTTTTTATGGGCGAAGTTTTACTCCAAGAGGGGGAGCTTCATAATGGATTGTTTCACGTCATTAAATTCGTAGGGCAAAAAAGAGTATCGGTAAAAAAGAATGTATTATTGATCGAGACAAATGCAGATTAGAGACAAGCAATTTTTTCCCATGATATGGTGAATATAGTATAAAGAGGGAAAGCTCTAAATAAAAAAAGTAAAGAAAGGTCCTTTAATTATACATAGAATTTCTTTACTGCACAGTACAAAAATACTGTTCAACAAGAAAATTATATTCTACAATCAGGCGCTTTAATTGAGAAATGAAAAAAGCCTAGTTTCTTCACAGTTAATTGAGAAATTAGGCTTTTTGATATTGAAATTTCCTTAACGTTGTAAATCCGCATTTTCCTGACGCTACCCCAAATAGAAAAGAGGGCGTGATATGAAAGAACTCAAGTTAAATCTGATGCATTTAGATGAGTCAAATAATAAGGAAATTATAATTTAGATAAAAGGAAAGTCCAAAAGTGAACTTGAGCTGACTTTGCAAGCCATTGATGTTCTGATCCATTCCATTGAGGATACCTGTAGGGAAGATCCAGAATGTTACAAGGAAGCTTCTATAAGAATAAAATCTGCATTAAAAAGTACCGATGAATGGGTGAGTTAAAACTAGATATAGTAAAATATTGATAAAGCTAGAAATTTATAGTAAAATATTTCTGTGAGTATTTTTTTCTATTAATTTTTTTGCAGTCTATTGAAGACTAGCGGGAACGCTTAAAAGTTACGGCCTTTGTGGTCGATGGAACATTACTTTATTTGTAATGTCTTTCTATCGCCCAAAGGTCGTTTTTTTGTGCAAATTTTCAAGACAAAAAACGAAAGGGTGAGGTAAAATATGTTAACAAAGATATTAATAGCAGCAGGGATAGGTTCAGTGATGGGCGTATTATCTCATGCTAAGAGGAATAACACCATTAAAAAACCAAGAAACACAAAAAGAACATTCTATCCAGGTTTTTTAACTGATATGGCTTATGGGGCATTGGCTGCCGTCGCAGTTGTTATTGTGGCAGACCCTAATGGTATGGAAAGAGTAATATTGACTTCTATCTTAGGCGGCTATGCTGGAGAAGGTGCAATTGCCAAATTAGAAGCGTCAAATCAGCAAGCTAATATTGATTCGGTTAAGAGCAATTTGGAAAAATTAAACGAATCTTTGCCTGCTCCTGAACCGAAAGACAATGAGTCCTCAGCAAAACAAGAGAAAGAACAATAAACAAGCATTGTTCTTTTTTACATATTTTGCAAGAAAAATATGATATAATTACCGTAACAATTAAACGATATCTAAAAGGAGACTGAATCTTAGCAAATAAAACCCGAAAGGAGATGCCAAGATGCAACTTAAGGACTTTCTAAATGCTAATGAGCTTGAGAAGTTTAATGAACTTCAACTTGAACTACTTGATGCCCATAACAAGAAGGAGAGGATCTTAATTCAGGCTGAGATTGACGAAATCTTAAATACAGCGAGAAGTCGGTACGAATCTTTAATGAGCGGAAATAAAGAACAGGCTTCAACCTATGAACTTATTAGAGCAACGTCACCTTTTGTCCGGATTAAAGGAAAGAAAGAGCATGTATTACAATGAAAAAAGCTGTATTCCATCATATTGTGGGATACAGCTTTTTTAGTTTGTAGATAGCACTATTGAATCGAGTTAAGGCCATCCAGCGTCTTTAGATAATAGTCCGCCGATTATTGGATTAGGCGGTTGTGTACCTTTCCTAAGCAGTAGAAAACATATTTTTAGGGATATACTCGATCAAGTAACAAAGAGACACCCTAATGTTTGTTTTATGGATTAGGCTTAGCAGATGAAATGCTCCTGGATTTTTATCTATTCTCTGTAGACACTACAAGCTAAACAAAATATTCATTTCTTATTAGGACTTGAAGAAATAAAAAACAGGTAGCTATCTTTTACAGAACTGAAAGTGGCATAAATACCATTTAAGCTGAACTTTTGAACAGCTGTTGATTTAAAATAAAGTAGGATAATTTGTAGTAAAATTCGATAATTTATATTAAAGATTAATTAAAATTCCTGAATCAATACAGGAATTTTTTATTCGCAATCGTGCCATTTTCTTGAATAACTCTCGATAAGTAAATTATATAAAACGTGCAATAAAAATAATTTGGGATTATCAAAGTCACAATTGATCAATGGTAGATGGAATATATAATATTGGAGAAATTATAATAATCCTATGTTTTTGAGGAATAATAAATTGAAATGTAATAACAAGAATAAAGCGAGGAGTTTTATGAAAAAGGTTGCAATGTTTCTCCTATGTCTTCTTATATTAATTCTTCCATCACAAGTTTTTGCCCAACGTAAAGTACCAATTTTAATATATCATTCAATTGACGAATATAAAGGGCAGGGTTCTAAGGAGTTATATGTAACACCGAAGAATTTCGAGAAACAAATGATTTATCTAAGAGACCATGGCTACACATTATTAACTTTTGATCGATGGCCAGACATTTATAAAGTAAACAAACCCATTTTCATTACCTTTGATGATGGATACAAAAACAATCTGAATGCATTTGGTATCTTTCAAAAACTGAAAAACGAACGTTTTAAACCAACTGGTACCATTTTTGTTATATCTGACTTTATCGGTCGCTCCAACCGATTATCGGAATCGGATTTAAAAATGATGGCTGATTCGGGGATCATATCAATTCAGTCTCATACTGCTACACATCCTGATTTGACGAAAATGAAAAATTTTGAATATGAACTGAAAGGGTCAAAAGATAAAATTCAAAAAGTTACAGGCAAACCAGTTAATGCTCTTGCGTATCCATACGGAAATTTCAGTAACAAGATCGTAGCAGAAACGAAGAAATACTACTTATTTGGACTTACGACAACTCCTGAACTATTTTCTGAGAAGGGTATAAAAGACGAATACTATCTCTTACCACGGATCTATATCAAGTATTCAACTACTCTTGATGACTTTGCAAAGATCGTTGACGGAGAATGAAGGCGGTTACTATACCAGGTAATCGTTTTTTCTTTTGGAACGAAGCAGGTTAGTTAGAGTGTTATTTATCTTGTGTCCAACTTTCGAATAACTTAATAAGATTGTTAATGGGTGAACTTAAACGAATTTATATTTCAAAACAACATCAGCTTTTTTTATCCCACAAAAATATTATTGTGAAATTCTACAATGAAAACTTTTGGGTGTTCTTATGATGAAGATACGAGTTGAAACTCTACACTTAACCTTATGGGAGGAAAGAAGAACATGAAGAAAAAATTATTGAGCATTACTCTGGCTTCCGCAATAACTCTTAGTGGAGCCGCAGCATTACCAACAGGAGCTTCTGCTACCTCTAATTTATCGAGTAACTTAGGAGTAGTTGAAATTAGTACCAGCCTAATAAAAACCGAGGTAGCAGCATTTGATGAGTTTCAAAAAGCAACCTGGGAAAATATTAATATTGGTACTAAAAAAGTGGGTGAAAAGAATAAATTCCAGATCGAACTTTCTGAGATTCAAAAACTTGCGAAAGTAAAAGACGCTGAAGTAAATCTTGAAAGAGCAAAAGCAGAGTTCAATCAATTAAGAACTAAAAATCCTCAATTAGCGAAACAAAAACTTGATGAAGCCCATAGGAAGTTTGAGCAAGCAAGAGTAAGAGCCGGAGAAGAGTTTAAGCTTCAAGCACAGAAAATACAGACTGATTTCGCAAGAGAGAGAAGCAAAATTAAATCAATGACTTCACAAAACGATAAAGTGATAAAAGATAAGGGCACTAAGGTTCGTAAGACTACTGGCGTTGAAGAGGTACAAAATGCTATTGTACTAGTCAATGAGTATAAAAATTTTAAAGTGGATAGTATCCAGGATCAGGCTGTTGCCGAAAGAGAAATAAATAAAATAACTGCTGAGATCTTAGAGCGCCAATATTTTATCAACAAAGTAGATACAGAAATCATGAAAATAAAAAATATCTTAAGTGAAAAAGGGTACCGCGCTAAAATAGATTCTTTAAATAAAGAGTACCAGCTGCAAAGCAAGAAATTGCAAGACCAATATGCAAAAATTAGAGTTAATGAGAATCAGCGTTACCAAGTGGTCAATAAACGGGCCCAAGATTCAATCTCCTTATTAAAACTAAGGCTCAAGTCAGTTAGTAAGTAATTTTTGTTTTATCCTTTCTTAGATATATGTTAATCTGGTTTTAATTAAACTTATCTAATGGGAGAACCCACGTTACAGAATGTATAAACCTCATTCTGCAATTGTAGGTTTTCTTTTTTTGTATTTAAGAGAGGATAGTTTATAGGAGGATAAGGATGATAAAAAAATTAGATAGAAAATCGAAAGCACAAGTTGGTGAAGAAATCTTATTCACAAGACAAGGAAAGGAGCATGAAGGAATAGTTTATAAAGTCCAGGACAACAGTGTCCTTGTGGTAATATCAAATGATTCCAAGGAGTGTTTAGGTTACGAAAACAACAACACTGTGGTTGCTCATAAAAACTACTGTGTGTTGAAACCAGCTAAAAGATTTCACAATTAAAAACATCACATTATGATATTTTAATAGTATTATGAATTTGTGTTTTGGAGGCAAGCGTGGAACTGAAAAAACAGATTGATCATTTAGATCATAAAAGTACTAACGAGAATACTGATATCGTAAATTTAAAAGAAATTCACATGAGAAAATGGATAAGACTGCAGCTCGACTTGAATAATTCATCTATTCCCCGAACAATGTATGAGTCCTTATAGAGAATATATTTTTTCCTTATACAACACTCGAATCTTAAAATCATTGATTTTATAGATACTGATTGTCTTATCAAGTATATAATGCAAAATGCAAAGAATGAGTTCAAAGACGTTACTCTTAAACAAACCATTAAAGATATAAAGCATCTACTACATTTCCTTATAAATATTAGAGGGATTAAACACCCACCCAAAATTGATCTCTCTCTCCAAAATATAGACTTATGGACAAGACTATAATACTCTCAATCTTAACAATCATTCCGTAAGTACCAATCTTGTAGGTAGATGTAATTTTCGCTATGATATATTTAATAAAATAAACTATAAAATGGGAATTCCCCAAGAGCACACAGTGAACACCTTACTGTGTCTCTTGGGGTTTTTTTGTTTGGAGGGAAGTCATGAAAAGATTAGCAACATTATCAGCTGCCCTTGTTATAGGTGTAGGCAGTCTCCCAGATCCTGTCCTTGCAGAAACAAACAGTACTGTTTCTAGGATTGAGGAACAAATTGAAGGTATACAGCAGCAAATAGTTAAAATGGATAGCACCATTAATCAATTTCAGAATGAGAAGACCGTTTTAAAGAATCATATCGATAGATTAAAAACGGCCATATTAGATAACCGCGAGAAGATAAAAGAAGCTAGAGAGGAGAGCTTTCGACTAGAAACTGAAATTCAAGAACTGAAACTAAATATCAAGCCCCTGCAAGATAGAATTTCTATAATTCCAACTTATGATTCAACACTTTTGCCAACTCACCAAAGGTTCCAACTGATTCCTTCAGCATTGGAAACGACAAAACAGATTATAACTGAAACTGAAACACTTAATATGTTAATAGAGAAAGAAGAAGCAATTACATCTAAATTAAAAAAGCAGCAAAGCCTGGAACTCGAATTAAAGGGTATGGCTGAACTTTTAAGTGAGCAAATCGCTGAAAAAGATAAGCTTCTTTCGGAATTAGAATTTAAGGAAAAACAAAATCATGAAGCTAAAGAAACCTTGGAAAAAGAAAGCCAAATGCTCTCTAAACAAAAGACAGTCGTTGAAAGGGCGATTGAAAATGAAAAGGCTCGGCAGAATGGGACTTTAGGAGATTTACAAGTGGATAAACCTAGAACATCAATTGTTGTTTCAGCGCATCCTAAAGGCCAGGTTCCTCCTGAATATATGAAGTATTATCTTCATGCTGAAAAAGAATATAAGATCCCTTGGTACTACTTGGCCTCCCTACATGGAATAGAAACTGATTTTTCTAGGCACCAAACAATGTTTTCATCAGTAGGAGCAGTAGGTCACATGCAGTTCATGCCGGCAACTTGGGTAGGTCATAGGTATGAAACAAGCGGCGGGTTAGTCGCCCCTGACATTGATATAACGGATTTAACCTTTATTAAGGCGGGTTCTGGGTACGGAGTAGATGCAGATAATGACGGTATAGCAAGCACTTGGAGTATCGCTGATAGCGTGGCCTCTGCCGCTAAATATCTCGCTAGTCATGGATTCAAAAAAGATGTGAGGAAGGCGATATGGCACTATAACCACGCTGATTGGTATGTAGATAAGGTCATTGCACAAGCAGAAGTATACAAAAACAGCATGAAGGTTAATGAAAATGGTGAAGTTAATATAACTCCTGGTGCAGACAATGACGTAACCACTATAGGTAGCCGGTGGATAAATAATTCAGTGTATGTTTTTGGGGGTGGAAGAAACCAAAACGATATTAAAATGGGAAGATTCGATTGTTCTAGCTTTGTCCATTGGGCCTTTTCTCAGGTCGGTGTTAAATTGGGTGAATTAACATCTGTCAGTACTGAAACACTTAAACACATAGGTACTACCATTAATGTGGAGGAAATGCAGCCGGGTGATCTCGTGTTCTTTGACACATACAAAAAGGATGGCCACGTGGGTATATATATAGGTGGTGGGAAATTTATAGGAGCTCAAAGTTCTACTGGAGTAGCGATTGCAAATATAAATGAAGGCTACTGGAAGGAAAAATTTAATAAAAGGGTAAAACGCATTGATTACGTCAAAAGGTAAGTTTCTAAACGTGGTTGTTAGAAAGTAGGAAGCGTATTTATAAGCTTCTCCTGTATTTTTATTTGCTATATGAAGAGATGCCTCTGACGGGATTCGAACCCGCACTCCTTTCGTAAGCATAGGCTAGGGGAGAACACGCTTCCCTACGGAATTTCACCGGCTAGGAATTTCACCTGCCTCAGCTAATTTGCTTTTCGGTGCTTCTGAAACCCTTGCCTTGCGACCCGGTTTCTACAATGTTTTCCGGCGCTCTTCCCTTCTAAAGCTACAGAGGCATTTTTGTATTATATTCTATAACTTTATGGAGTATCAATAAAATTTTTCTTTACTTAAGAAGAATTATTCTAGTTTCCTAGGAAAAAAATTATACGGGTAAAGCGAATTGATTTGAAATAGGAAACTCTAATAAATATTTTGAAAAATATTATATACATAATTATTAATAGTTTTCCATACTTTCTGCATATTAATTATTTATTATAAAGGTCTAGGACAAATACCCACCCTCTATATGTAATAGTAAGAAGAAGCACACTCAAGGGGGTGCTTTTTCTTATAATCATTTCTACTAATCTAAAAAATCTCACGAATATTATTAGATAATTTGTCCATACTAACAAAGAGGAGGGTTGGATATGAAAGAAGCATTTTTTAGCATATCATTAGCAGTATTTTTAATATTTTTCTATGGTCAGGTTGGACAGGGTAAAGATGATAACCTCTTATACATTGTAAATAGTTTAGATGAAATGAACGCAAAAATAAGTGAATGGTCTATGTATTATAAGTATGATGTAAGGTATTCAGATTCCTTAAGCACTTTTAGAGAGCATGAAGCCACTCTGAAAAATAAATATCCCAACTTTCAATGGGAAGAAAATAGAGTCAAAGATCACCACATAATATTAACCGGAAAGTTAAACAGAAAAGATACCCGAGAGCAAATTGTTCTTACAGTACTAAAAGATGGAAACAGGTTTAAACTTTTACAAACATATAGTTATACTAGTGAAATTTGGTCACAAGATGAGTACCTAAGACTAACTAATATTTTTGAAAACAAACATAACCTTTACTTTACTGTAAAGTCTAATATAATGCCTTCTAAGCATCAGAAATTAAGTGATAAGGCCAATAACATCTTGGATAAACTTTCATCACAACCAGTTGAACAACTTGTAGAGGAAAACTTTGTTTCCGTCTCAGCTTATAAAAATTCCTGGGAAAATTTCTTATTAACTAGGAATAATGAAAAAATGAACTTACAATTAGGTTTGAGAAAAAATCATGAAGATAAATTGATAAGCATTACAATTGGAAGCCCTATTATTACAATTGAGTATTAAAAAGGGAATAGGAATCTTAATAAACATAGCTTGCTTTTAGTCTATTTTACAAATTTTAGTTTAAGAGTTTGCATCTATTATTGTCATCAAAAGAAAAGGGAGCTGTCCAGCTCCCAGATATTGAACTTATATTTTAGTGTAAGATTTAATTAAAATTATTAATGATAATTCCTTAGCTGACCTTGATATTCAATATAATCTAAATTTGCAATTGAAATAGAACCTTTTTTTGAATGAGCTTCTAAAGATAAAAGGGAATTTGGATATATTTTTAACATTCTTCTCAGCTCAGTTGGAATAGAGAACTTCCCGTTCCTAAAAATTACTTTATTTAAATGATCATCTTCGTGGTGTTTGCTAATCAGTAACCGCCCGGCCTCCATATATATATAGACATACTCTCCATCATTTACACCCAATTTTTTCTTAAGTGATAACGGAACTGAGATTTGACCATTTTTTGATAACTTTTTAATATACAAGGAATCTTCATCCTTTCTATTCTACAAATTTCCGTTGGAATTCCATTTATATCCTGTTCCCCAAACTGTAATTAAATGATGATCTACGGGATAATCAGACTGCCTTAACTTATCTCGGATATTTCTTATATGCGAATCAATCGTCCTGTTATCTGTCTGGTCATTATTCTCCCAGATACTTTTTAACAGTGCTTCACGGGAAAACACATAGTTGGGCTTTTTTAGCATGGTACCTAAAAGGGCAAATTCCTTCGGGGTTAAGGGGATTGATGTTCCGTTATAAGTAAGATCAAATCCGCTTTCATCCCACAATAATCCTTGAAAGGAAAGCCCCCTCTTCTTGGGAATAGTAGTCCTTCTTATTAAAGCCTCTACTCTCGCTAACAGTTCTTCCTCATTAAAAGGTTTGATAATATAATCGTCCGCTCCTAGCTTAAACCCAGTGAGTATCTCTTTTTTTTCTTTTTTGGTTGTCAAAATTATGATTGGTACATTAGAAATTTTTCGAATCTCTTTGCAGACTGTCCAACCATCTATATTAGATAATGAAATCTCTAGTAATACTAACGACACATTTTCTGAAGTTAGGCATGTTATTGCATGCTTGATAGAGTGTGGACGCACACATTGATAGTATGGTAAGAAAAGCTCTCTTAAATAGTTAATCACTCCTTGATCTTCATCAATAATCATGATCTTATTCATTTCAGTTACTCCTCATTTGGTAATATCCTTAAAGTTACTTTACAAAAAAAATATGAAGAAATTTTGCATTATTATTAACTTCTATAAAAATTCTTAGGTGTTTTCTTTGGAAATTGAAATCTATAAGCATTCCTTCTATGTGGAAATTTATTCGTGGATTAAGGAGTAGTTAACAAAGGGATAAACAAGATAAGGAGGAAACTTTGAAGAGAATTATTAGGTATTTATTAAGACAGGGCTTGATAGTATATAAAAAAGAGAAAGTAGAAATAAAAGTTGACTCAATTGGAAAAGTAAAATCACTGTTTTGTTTTGCTTTTTGCTAATTAATCATTGTAATTTATTTACTAATATTATTTGTTTTAACCATTAGACAGGATAATGTTATTTATTTTGTATAACATATTCAGGTATTTTCTCTTTTTTATTTTACCCATTAGGAATCTCACCAAAGCGAAAATAACTTACGTATTACCTTGTGTCTTTTCTGCACATTAAGTGCATATTTTTGTTGTAATCTTTATTTGATCGTTTGAAGAAGAATTAAGAAAATGAATAAACTTGAGAGGCGCGTGGTCTATATAGAATATATAGGGAAAAGGACTCTGATTCGTTCTCGCCACGTGTCATCTTTAGTTTGTCTTCTTCCTGAAATGATCCTATAATTGGTAACAGGAGTGAGATCTATGAAAAAGTCTTTATTATTAGCAGTACTTGCCTTAGCCTTTAGCCTAGCAGCATGTGGACAGGCTGAAGAAAAAAATAACAAGGTTACCGAACAATCCGAAACTCAAACAAATGAAGATGGAAACGTGGGCGAGGGAGCATCCGATAGCTTTTTTGAAGTCTTTGATGGGAAAATTGATCACATCCATGGGGTAGGCTATTCCGGAAATCAAAGTAAGCCCTTTTATGCAGCTCATGATGGATTAAAAGTTTATGATGGAGGGAAATGGTTTAAAACTAAGGAACAAAACAATGACTATATGGGCTTTAATGCAACCAAAGACGGCTTTTATACGAGTGGTCACCCTGGACAGGATTCAAGCCTTCCAAATCCATTAGGAATACAAAAGAGTACCGATGATGGAAAAACTCTTGAACATTTAGCTCTTGAAGGTGAAACAGATTTCCATCTGATGGGAGTGGGGTATGAAAATCAGGTGATTTTCCTAATGAATCCACAGAAAAATTCCATGATGGAAAAGGGAAAATTCTATCTTAGCGAAGATAATGCAGAGACATGGAAGGAAGTAGCAGCAAATGGTCTTGATGATACATTGCTTAGTGTGGCTGTACATCCTCAAAAAGCTGATTATTTGGCTGCCTCAGGTCAGCAAGGAATATACCTGTCCAAGGATAAAGGTGAAACCTTTGAACGAATCTCGAAAAGCGGACAAGGCACATCCGTCTTTTTTACAAATGACAGCTTAATCTACGGGACTTACGATGGTACAGCTAAACTGACAAAGGTTTCTCTGTCTGATGAAACAGAAGAGGAAATAGCATTGCCTAAAATGAAAGAAGATGCAGTTATGTATTTTGCTCAAAACCCAAATAATGAACAGGAAATGACGTTTGTTTCTTTTAATGGAGACATATATTATACAACTGATGGCGCTAAAAACTGGGATGCCATTGTAGAAGCAGGCAAAATTAAATAAATTAATTATAAAGATCGAAGGCTTTCTTCGATCTTTTTTGCTTTTTAAACAGCTATTATTAACCTTATACTGTCCTTACATCACCGCTTCTTTGTGCTCTACAATATGGCTTTGGTGCATAATGAAGTCTTCTGCTATTACCCTCAATTAATATCTTAAACCCTTCTGCTCCCTTTCGTATTTTATCTTATGCACTTGTATATTAACTGCATAGTTTCACGATGATGTTTTTTATTTATAGCTTATTTTTAAAGCTACCCCAAAATTTTAGTGGTAAATATGCATTTTTTGTTGAGTTTATTTAAAAAATGCAGTGGTAAAACTGTATAGAAGAGTTGATAGTAAAACTTTTTTGAGGTGAAATAATGAATCAGGAATCGAACCATAGTACGCATGGACATGAATCTCATGTCCATACGGTACTTTCTAATAGCGTAGAAGAAATACAAACTGAATGGAATGTCAGTCCTGCTACTGTTAAACCTAAGCAAGATACTGAAATTTCTTTATCAATCAAAAGCAACGGAAAGAATATGATTTCCTTCTCAGCTGTACATGAAAAACAAATGCACATACTAGTTATAAGTCACGATCTAAGTATTTTTCAACATTTGCATCCCAATTATGATGGGGAAGGTAAGTTTATTGTAAAGACCACTTTCCCAAAAGCAGGAAAGTATAAAATATTTGCTGAATTCCTTCCAGATGGTTCTGCTCAGCAACTTGCCAAGTATGACGTAAAAGTAGAAGGCGAGGAACAGGATGAAACAGTCAATTCTGATAAGGAGTTAAAAAAGCATGTAGATCAATTAATGTTTGAGTTGAAATTCGATGATTTGACCGTAAAACAGCCTGTACTGATGACATTTACTGTTACGGATAGCAAAGGCAGCAAAATTACGGATTTGGAGCCTTACCTTGGAACAGCAGGACATGTAGTCATTGTAAGTGAAAAAATGGACGAGTTTCTCCACGTCCATCCAAAAGATGAGGCCGCTAAAGGACCGGATGTGGAATATATGACTACATTCCCTATTTCAGGAAAGTATAAAATTTGGGGACAATTTAAATATCTTGGAAAGCTTTATACGGTTCCATTTGTAATAAATGTTCAGGTAAGTAAATAATATAAATGGCCTAATTATAAACTAGCGCACACTTTTTAGGTGTGCCTTATTTAGTTAAAGGGGTAACATTTATTATTTACAGCCTTCTCAGAAACGGAGGGAAGATAATGAAAGAAGAGGTTGTAGATGCAAAACTGAAAAATGTTCAGTCTAATAAAGATAGGCTAAAAATTATTACAGTGCTTGCCATTCCGGCTGTAATCGAAAATTTTTTTCAAACCATCCTTGGTTTTGTAGACACCTACTTTGTATCAAAGATAGGCTTGGCCGAAGTGTCTGCTGTAGGAGTTACCAATGCAGTCCTTGCTATCTATATTGCCCTGTTCATGGCAATTGGGGTGGCTGCAAACGTTAGAATTGCAAATTTTCTTGGAGCGAACTTACCGGAAAAGGCAAGGCATATTTCCCAGCAATCTGTAGTAATAGCCATACTGTTTGGTTTGCTTACTGGAGTAATTACCCTTTTTTTTGCAGAACCATTACTGAAGCTTATGGGAATAGAGGCTAAAGTGTTAGAAGCTGGTTCTCTTTATTTTCGAATAGTAGGCATTCCGTCTATCTTCATGTCTTTAATGTTTGTATTGAGTGCCATACTTAGAGGGGCTGGAGATACAAAAACACCGATGAAAATCAGCATCATAATTAATATTGTGAATGCGGTATTGGATTACGTCTTGATATTCGGCTTTTTATTTATTCCAGAAATGGGAATTGTGGGAGCTGCACTTTCTACTGTATTTGCCCGTGTTGTTGGAAGTATAGCACTGCTTTATCACTTAAACCGGTCCGAGGTTCTCACTTTTCGAGAGGACTATTGGAAACTAGACAAAGAGCATTTAATGGAGTTGACGACTCTCGGAGCTCCAGCAGCGGGTGAACGATTAGTAATGCGTGCTGGCCAAATCGTTTATTTCGGCTTTGTTGTGGCACTCGGAACAAATGCCTTTGCAGCCCACCAAATCGCAGGAAATATTGAGGTCTTTTCATATATGATTGGTTACGGGTTCGCAACGGCAGCAACAATACTAGTCGGACAGCAAATTGGGGCAGGTAACCTAGATGAAGCGAGAAGATATGCCAAACTTACAACCGTCTTAACTTTAGTATCAATGTCTGTTCTAGGGGCTATGCTATTTTTTCTTGGTGAATGGGCGGGAAGATTCTTTACAGAAGATCAAGAGGTAGTCGGAAACATAGGAACAGCTTTAAAGATATCGGGAGTTTTTCAACCTTTTTTAGCTGTGCTTATGGTCTTAACAGGGGCATTCCAAGGTGCAAATAATACAAAATTCCCAATGTACCTCACCGCCATTGGAATGTGGGCTGTGCGTACACTCCTTGTCTATTTATTAGGCATAAAGCTAGGCTGGGGTTTAGCTGGTGTCTGGATTGCGATAGGCGCTGATATAGCATTCCGGGCTATTGTGCTGGTTATTCAGTTCAGAAGAGGAAAGTGGATGGCTCTTGAAAAAGCACCGGAGGCAGAGTCTGAATGCCATCCGCAGACAACAAAGGAAACAATGTCGTCTTGCATAAACAACTATTAATTTTTGATTTTTGCTAAGAACCAAGGTAAGAATTTGTGTGCTTTTTAATGAAAAAGGACCATAAAAGGTCCTTTTTCATTTTTCTATAAAAATAGGGGGATCTTTATTATATGTTAAAGTTTTGCAAGATTTAAGGATTTAAATAAAACTTTAAAAAAAGTTGCACTGCTTTTATTATTATGATAATTTCCTCACAATAAAAATTTGTCCAACATTTACATAGCAGGATATCCGGAATTTATAAAAGTCATTACCGCAAACCAGCCAAAAACAAGGAAGCTGCCAAATCCAAATAACACACCTAGGAAATTTTTATTTTTTAATGCACTAATTGTTCCAAAACCAGCAAGTAAAGCGACTAGTCCAAAGATAATTACAATGCCCACCCGAAAACACTCCTTTCTTATTATTTTTTAACCTCTCAAAAAAAGCGACCTTTTTTTAGGCCGCTTTTCTATGTCTTCTAGCGGTAGTACTATTCTGGTTTATTATTAGCATTTGGATCAGGAGTAAAACTTGGCTTAAATCCATCGTACTTGACCATATTTACCATTCCAGCTGTGGCATGGTGAAGATCATGACAGTGGAACAGCCAATTGCCTGGGTTATCGGCTTTAAACGCAACAACATATTCATCACCCGGTTTTAAGTTAATGGTATCCTTCATTATCGGAGAGCCTTCTACAGGTTTTCCATTCTTGCTAAGGACCTGGAAGAAGTGGCCATGAAGGTGCATAGGATGATCATCCATCATTGAATTATTAGTCAATGTCACCTTAACGAGATCGCCTTCTTTAACATTTATATTATCTGATTTAGGGAAAGTTTTGCCGTTAATCGTATAGACCATTTCATTGTCATCCATCGCTGTATTCAGATCCATTTTATATTCAACATCATATTTCTGATCCAGCGAAAATTCCCCTTGTTTAGAAGCGCCATAATTAACAAATGTGAATTCTGGAAGTTCTTCGGACTGATTAGATTTATCTGTTGAATTAGAAAAGTTTTCATATTGAATTTTTGTATTCATTCCACTTGTGCCTTCCATGTCACCGTGGCACTCGATGAACCATTCGCCAGGGTTGTCCGCAGTAAACTCAATGTCATATCGCTCCCCTGGTGCTATTGAAATAACTTGATCTTTGATTTCTTTTGGTTCTTTTAGTTCTTGTCCATCGATGGCTGCCACTTTAAAATCATGGCCATGCAGATGGATCTTATGAGACATATACCCTACATTGACAAGACGAATTCTGACTTTTTCTCCTTCTTTTACTTTTAAAGGCTCAATGCTATCGCCGCTTTTGCCATTTATTGAAAAGATATCGTAGGCGCTCATGTCGTGGCCCATTTCCCCCATTTCATTCATGCTGTCATTGCTATCAGACCCCATACTGCCGTGATCCATGCCGCTCATACCTGAATCCTCTGAATCAGCCTCTTTATCGCTGTCTTCTTCTGAACCCATGTTACTGTGATCCATACCTTCCATACTTGATTCACCCTCTTCAGGTTTGCTCATCCACTCATCAAGCATTAGGGTATAGTCGCGATCATATGTCTTCTCTTTTGGTTCTACAATAAAAGAACCGTAAAGACCTTTATCCATTTGCTCAACAGCATTTTGATGGGTATGGTACATGTATGTTCCAGGATCCTCCGGGGTGAATTCATATGTGAAGGATTTACCTGGCTGTACCGCATTTTGTGTTACACCTGGTATCCCGTCCATTTCATTAGGAACCCTAATCCCATGCCAGTGTATGGACACAGGTTCATCAAGTTCATTTTTAAGATTTATTTTTACTTTTTCGCCTTGTTTTACCCGAATTTGGGTACCGGGAACAGAGCCATTGAATGTTAATGCATCCACACTTACGCTCTCATTCAGTTGATGTTTGCCTTCTTTAGCAACAATGTTTATTTCGTTTCCTGTCAGTGTTTCTGTGGCGGTTGTAGTTTGTAGTCCCTCTACTTTTTCTTTTTCATCTGTATTATTTTCTTCTTCCATGTCCATGTTCCCATGGTCCATTCCACTCATGCCGCTATTAGAACATGCAGCAAGAAATAAGATAGAAAAAAGGAATATAGCAAGCAGTTTAAGTTTCATGACTGAATACCTCCTATAATTATTCAAACAAATCATAATAAAAATAAGTGCAGAAATTATGGATAAAAAATTTTTTGCAGATTTTTTTTGGTTTTTAGTTAAAACAATATTCATATTTGTTTCAGGCTCTTTCTGAGGATCATAGAAATTTCTGCAAAAAATAATGTTAACATAAATCCTAAATAAGGGAGGTAGCGAGAATGGATAAATGGAGCAGACGAACATTTATTTCAAAAACGCTAAAAGGAACAGCGGGTGTATTTGCCATTTCAGTTCTTCCTCTGGGTTTGACAGCCTGTAACAACAGGGAAAGGGTGGATACGAGTGCGATGGCCAGCTTAGGGCCAATCAGTGAACTGGATGGGGGAATTTCCAAAGAAAGTCCCTTAGAAAACAACAGTTCAGGATGCCTGGGTTGAACAAAAAATGGAAGGGTTTGTATACATCAATAAAACCGAAAATGATGATTCTTTAATCATAATGTCGCCTAGTACACATTTAGGATGTATTGCAGGAAATGCAGAAGAAGCCATTAAGAAAGAAGGAATTACCTTTTACTGCCCCTGTCAAGGTGGAAGGTATGATGAATTTGGTTTTAATGTCGGAGGACCTCTACCAAGACCACTGGATGTTTTCAAAACGTATATCCAAGACGGTAATGTTTATATAGCTATTCTTAGCCCAATCAAAAGGGAAAAATCAAAAGGATGAACGGAGTGATGTCATATGTCGTGCTGTTCGAATAAGAAGGGGAAAATTAGAAAAAATAGAATACCAACCGGTATATTTTTAATAGTCTGGTCTTTGATTGTGGGATTGATAGGATTAATCAGTTTATTTTTCAGATAAAATAAACTAGTAATTCCTAATGAACAGGCAACAATTTGGTTTGTTCATTTTTTTGCGTTGAAAATTCTTATCGTACATTCCAAATATGAAAATTTTATGGAGTTCAAAAGATTGTTAGACTTTTTAAAAATAAACTTGGCATAGTGAAATAAATCACTATTGTATTCTTTTTTAGTTATTATGCTTTCCTTAAATTCGAAAAGGAGGAACATATAATGAGTAATATAAAAAAGAGTGTATTTATTTTTCTTTTGCTTTTAGGAGCGATACTGGCAGGATGTAGTTCAGCAAGTAATGCTGGGGAAGATAAAAAGAGTGAAGAGGAACCTGTTTCCAAAGTAGAAAACAAGGAGCGGGAAGTAGATGGGAATAAAGAAAAGGCCGATGAGAAGACAGCTGTTCAATATTATTTCACCGCAAACGAGGGAGGAAGCATCTCTAAAATTGATGCAGCTAATAATTCAATTGTATCGACAATAGAAGTAGATGGTTCGGTTCATAATGTGCAGGTTTCACCAGATGGAAAAATGATTGGGGTAACGGTGGTGCCTAGTATGGCAGGGCACGGTGGAGAGGATGATGGTCACGGAGAAGAAATGGAAATGGGTGCAAAAGCTATTTTTTACAGCATTGAAAACGATGAACTACTGCAGGAAGTCGAAGTTGGCAACCATCCTGCCCATATTGTTTTTTCAGAGGATGGGAAGTACGCTGCCGTAACAAACAATGAAGACAATAATGTGACCGTCATTGATATGCCGAGTTTTAATGTAATTAATACAGTGGAGACAGGGAAAGGGCCACATGGATTCAGAATTTCATCAGATAGCAAGAGAGCTTATATTGCCAACATGGGTGAAGACACAGTAAGTGTTGTTAACCTTGAAACCATGAAGGAAGAAAAGCGAATCAAAGTGGGAACAGCTCCTGTAACTACGGGTGTTACTTCTGATGGAAAAACGCTTGTCGCTACATTAAATGGAGAAAATGCTCTCGCTGTGGTTGATTTGGCTACTGATAAGGTTGATAAAATTCCAGTGGGGACTGGTCCTGCACAAGTATATATTGATGAGAAAGATCAGTTTGCCTATGTTGCAAACCAGGGAACAGAAGAAGATCCTTCTAGCAGCGTTACAGTTATAGATCTTATTGCAAAGAAAGCAACTACCGAAATCAAAACTGGAAAAGGTTCGCATGGAGTGGTTACAAGTCCAGACAATAAGAGGGTGTATGTTACGAACATGTTTGAAGATACGGTTAGCATCATCGATAAGGAACAGAATAAAGTCATTCAAACAATTGAAGTAAAAGGAGTGCCGAATGGAATAAGTATTACTAATTAATTCATATGCTATCCTCATCCTATATTCCTTTACAAACGGTTACAGCAGAAACTGTGCCAAAGGGAGAAGAGATGTATATGACAACTGATAAATGGTAATTAAAGAGCATGGGGGCGATACCCTTTTTGAACCTGAGACAGTGGAAAGCTTAATAAGCTGAAATGCAATCATGATTTTAAGATTGAGATAATAGATTACAAACATTTGTCAAAGTAAGAGTAATTACCATTACAAACCAGGCGGCTTTTTCTTATTGTGCTAAAGGGGCAGTTTAGTTAAAGAAGGAAATTAAATATATTTAGCGAATTTGATAAAGAAAATCTCGAAAAAGAAGGAATTTTTTTATGGAATATAGGGATCTAATGAATCAGAAAGGTTACTTCTATCTTCACAGCTTAATAGAACCTGAAACCAATTTGTTAAGAATTTTCGTTGATAGATGTAAAGTAAGCCAGCAAGTTGAAGATATTGAAATAGGTAAAAATATTATAAGAGACACACACCCAATAGAAGTCGATGAAGAATTGCCAATAATACAGTTAGACTTTGATTCATATGTATCTTATTCAATTATTAATGAGTCATTTACTGTTTTAGACGACTATGAAATCTTTGAAGGGGAGTCATTTCGAATATTTAAGAAATCAAGATATTTAGACTTCATTAACAAAGGTACTATCGCTAACGATGTATTTCCAGAAGAACAACTTGTTCATTACGAGATAGCCTGTTTAGACCATATCATTGATGTTATTTCTTTTGATGAACCAATAGTTACTGAAATTAATAGGAATTGTTCTTCAGCTAACGGTGCGATTCTTCAATAATGGAGGATCGCTTTTTCTTATTCGACTAACGGGTCAGGTTTGTTCAAGAAGGAGCTTCTTAAATAGAAGTTGAAGATAATACATACTTATTTAATATTAAAGGGTGAAATCATTAAATGTGGAAAGAATTTATCACTTCTATTTCTATGGAACATCAGTTTAAAAACCCTGCAACCAAGTTTGAGATTGCTCAGATAAAAAAGGGATTAAATGTTGAATTACCAGATGAATTAGCTGCCTTATTTAATGAAACAAACGGTGTGTTTGACAACTGGAATTGTCCTTTGGTTTGGTCAACTTCCCAAATTATTAAGGACAATCTATTTTATAGAAATTTTGAAGGGTATAGAGATATTTATATGCCATTTGATGATCTATTCTTTTTTTCAGATGCAGGTAATGGCGATTTATTTTGTTATGCAATCTTAAAAAGCGGGACCATTGAAAAAAACGATATATATGTTTGGAATCACGAGGATGATAGTCGAACCTGGGTTGCAGCCTCACTAAAACATTTTATTGAAGGTTGGATCACTGGTAAGATTGACATTTAATTTCTTGTTGTACTAACCGGGCAGGTTTGTTCAATAAGAACAATCTTTATTAGAGCTAGTTAAGAATCAAAGGAGGGGATGCTTTGAAAAAGAAAAGATATATGTTATTTGTTATGGCTGGGCTTTTATTAGTTGTAGTGACTGGGATTTTTATGAGTAAACCAAATGAAAATGAATTTGTTCAATGGTTTGAAAAAGAATTTGATGTAAATTGCCTCGATACTGATTTTGATTGTTCATCTTTAGAAATAGGAGGTAAGACGTATAATCACACAGATGGGTACTATGATTCTTCAACAGGATTTTTGGCCATGGCAATGCAAATCAAAAGGCTCTACAGAAATGCTAATGATCCCAATGAGTTCTTTTCGATTGAAGCAAAAGGGTTCCTCGGAGACTTTAAAGAGATCGAGTTCATACAGAATAAAGTGGATATTAGATAACTATACCAAATTCACTATTCAACAGACGGGTGCTTTGGATAAAAATCTAGCTGCTAAAATGCAGCCTTTTCTTATTCAATAAACGGGGCAGGTTTGTTCAATAAGAATTAGTTAATATCGACTTTGACGAATTATAATTATAGTGTTAGTAAGTGTTTGTAAAAGGAGAAAATAAAATGCCTGTTATTGAGCATCAACAATTTATTAAAGCACCTGTTGAAGTATGTTTTGACCTTGCTAGAAACGTAGATATTCATACTCAAACGACCTCTAAAACTAAGGAAAGAGCTGTTAGTGGAGTGACAGAAGGGTTATTAGAACAAGGCGATACTGTTACCTGGGAAGCCATCCACTTTGGTATTAAACAAAGGTTGACAGCCAAAGTGACATTAATGGAAAAACCTCATATGTTTGTAGATGTTATGGTGAAGGGTGCATTCCATTCCTTTGTTCATACCCATCAATTTATTGAAAAAGCTGGCGGAGCTATTATGATTGATAAATTTCAGTATAAATCACCATTCGGACTAATTGGCATAGTAGTGGACAAGTTATTTTTAGAGAAATATATGAGGGCATTTATTGTTTCCCGTGCAAAGGCATTGAAAAAGATTGCTGAAAATATGGATTAACCTCGTCATAAAAAAGGTGCTTGTGTTTAACTGCTAATCGAGTAGCTTTTTCATTTTGAACTAATGGACAGTATAGTTCCATAAGGAACAGTATTTACATTAGTTTTTTACAATCATTAAAAAAGGGTTTTTAGTGAATAAACCAGAAAAAAAATAGATAGGAGGTGGTAATATTAGAGTCGCAATAATTGGTGGTGGTTTTGGATTAAGAGTTCAAGCACCTATAATTAAAACTCATCCAATGATGACGGTAACTGCTGTTAGCACAATGGAGCGTCATCAACTTCCTGATGTATTAACAATTGGTGATAATCCTCCTACACATTATAAGAACTGGGCTGAAATGTTAGATAAAGAGGAAATTGACCTCTTATTTGTATCTTCCATACCAACTTATCATTTTGAAATGGTTAAATACGCTATGAAAAAAGGAATAAATGTTGTATGTGAAAAACCCTTCACGATGAATAGTAATGAATCAAAGGAGTTAATTAAGCTATCTAATCAGTATAATAAAAAGGTTGTTATAGATTTTGAATGGAGATATCTTCCTGCCCGTCAAAAAGTCAAAGAGTTAATTCATCACAATGCTATTGGTAATATTATTCATTTTGAATACCATATTTCAAATCCCAAGTATCAGATTCTTCAATCAATGAAAATAGGTTGGATGGGAGAAAGACAGAAATTCGGAGGAATGTTAGGTGCATTAGGGACACATATGATTGATTGTTTGAGATGGTTAGTAAGAGATGAAATAGAAACTCTTAATGGGCTAGTGTATACTCACGTTTCCAAAGGAGCAGGAGAACATAGAGATGCAGATGACGCTTTTTTTGTTCACGGAAAGATGAAAAGAAACTCTACCTTCTCAATTCAATTTTTATCAGGTATTAACCACGGATTCGGTTCTAATTTAAAAATTTTCGGTAGTTTAGGGACAATCACATTAAGCAATGACAACAAACTGTGCTTTGGAGAAGCAAATAAAGAATTAACAGAAATTACAGTACGAAAAGAAGGGAGTACACCCTCGCATCTATCTATGGAGGCAAGTGCTTACTATCCAGCATTTTATCCATTTATTGGAAAAGTCTATAATTACATTGAATATGATAAAGTAGATAGTGATTTACCAACAATCCTAGATGGACACGTAAATCAAGTAGTAATAGATAGGATTTTGTCTAATTAATTTCCCTTTCTTATTCGGCTAACGGATGCGATTCTTCAATATGAAGGTCGCCTTTTTTCTTATTCCATAAGAAAGTTTGTGAAATGTTGCACTTAAACTAACGGGTGCTTCGTATTATAGAGTTAACCAGTTTTTACTGGTTGCTCTTTTTTTTATAGGACCTATTATTTCAGTAGCCAGGGTAGAACGTACGGGTGCGTGGGAGTTAGATCTCGTCAACTAAACTGTTCGCCCCCTACTTGTAGAATGATGTTTGAGGCTGGTTGGGACAAATGATCTCGTATAACAAGCGAAGCTATGGAACTACAGGAAGGTATAGGGGTTACTGGTGAGTAAAACTAAGGGAGAGATATTAATGAATCCAGTCATTGGCCTAGATGTAGCCAAAGGAGAAAGTGAGGTTCAAGCCTTTTTAGATAAAGACAAGCCGTTCGGGAAAAGTTTCAGTGTAAAGCATACCAAGGAGGATTTAGATTCGCTTATTTCTTTTTTGAGAGAGATAGAGGGACATAATGGGGTTAGACCAGCAGTTATTCTTGAATCTACAGGACATTACCATACACCGATTATTCAATGTCTTGAGGGATGTCAGTATCTAAACATCTTGGTAAATCCCATCATTTCTTATCAAGCTAAGAAAACAAGCCTTAGAAAGGTAAAGACTGATGCCGTTGATGCATATCACCTTTGTGTTCTTTACTACAAGGAAGAATTTGAGCCATATAAGAAAAGAGGACTGAGACTTCTAAACCTGAGAACATTGTCAAGGCAATACGAAACCGTTACGAACCTTTACATCCAGGCAAAACTTCAGTTTCATACTCTTCTTGATCAGATATTTCCTGAATACAGGGGAGTCTTCGGGGATTTATTTTCGAAAGTTTCTCTTAAAATATTAAAGGAGTTTCCAACATCCGAAGATGTACTGATGGCAGGAAAAGCAAAGATTTTGGCACGAATTAAGGAAATGCGTATTAAACGATCCCCAAGTTGGATGAGGGAGAAGGCACACAAATTAATGGCTTCAGCTAAGAGGAATCCATTCCAACAAGGTGTTTATGAAAGCCAGTTGTTCAGTTTGGATATGTATATCAATATGCTTCTTCAATACCAAGAACACCTATCAAGCTTGGAGAGGCAGATAGATGTCCTGGCAGAAGAAATTGAAGAATGTAAGATAATCCAATCAATTCCCGGTATAGGAGAAAAAATCGCGGCAACGATTATTTCTGAAATCGGGGAAATTGACCGGTTTAATCACCCTAAAAAACTTGTGGCTTACGCAGGAATTGATCCAAGTGTCCATTCATCAGGTAAGTTCACCGCTACGATAAATCATATTACCAAACGAGGTTCAAGCCGATTACGGCACGCTTTATATATGGCCGTTTTATGCGGTATAAGAAGCTCGAGGAACAAGAAGCTAAAAGAGTATTATGATCGGAAACGAAATGAAGGAAAGCCTTCAAAAGTAGCAATGATAGCTTGTGTAAACAAGCTTTTACACTGTATTTATGCAATCCTAAAAAGGAATGAGCAGTTCCTAGATATGGCTTAATCAACAAGAAAAAGCAGCTAATAAAAAACCTTCCAAAAGGTATTTGGAGGGTTATTTGGCGTGCCTTCCAAAGTATAACACGGAAGAAAAAAATTTTTAATAAGAAGTTCTTGACTCCTATTAGCTGGTTAGTTGAATAATCCAATCTAAAAAGTCGGTTGCTTCCGTACAGGAATTCGACTTTTTTAGGTTGAATATCACAATTCATGTTTCTTTAATGCTATTTTTGATATCGCGTAATTTGGAAAAAAAGAAAGATATGACCTATTTTTACACGTATCTCTGCTGAACCCCAATATATATATATAAATTAATTACTAACTGCTGTATATTTTCTCTAATCGAATACGTCTAGTATTCAGGAGGGGAGTAATGAATGAGTTAAATAAGAATAATGCATTGAATACAGAGCTTAACATCGTATATAGGTACTTACGTAAATTAGGAATTTCACAAGCTGATGCTGAGGATGCTGTTCAGGAAACTGCGTACAAATACTTATTGTATTACGATTCTATTAAAGCTTCAAAAATACGTAGTTGGCTAATACGTGTAGCATTAAATTTTTATTATGATCAATGCAGAAAACAACAGAGATATAAGCTTGATTTAGATGCAAATGTTACAAAATTAGTTGCGGCGGATCAGCCAGAAGAGTTCTTTCTTGAAAAAGAGCGGAACAATCATCTTTCGTTTGCAATTTCCAAGCTAAAGCCGTACTTTAAAGAACTATTATTGTTAAAGTACCAATCCGGCTTATCCTATAAAGAAATTGCAGAGCTGCTGGGATCAAATATCAATTCAGTAAGGACAAATTTATTTAGGGCTAGAAAACAACTAGCGAAGATTTACAAGGAGGAAAGCGATGAGTAATAAACGTATATCAAAAGAAGAGGATGAGAAAGAGATTGACTTTATGAGCAAGCCTTCCTTACAGTTAGCCGTAAAAAGATCCAAGATAAAACAAACATTCAAATATATTGGCATTACTGTTTTTACAACAATCGTCTTATTATATGTACTGATAAGCGGCAGCCAATACATACTAAATCAGCGTATTGAAGATGACAACCAGAAGTCTCTTTTGGACCCCATTTATGGCGCAAACCTATCATCGGGTGGTGGCTCTTATAATTATGATCTATTAAGTGTAACAGTAGACGAAAGTACTTTTAAGACCGTAGGAGACCGTTCTATATTATGGGATACGAAAATAAAAAAAATACCTTTATTCGGCAGGATAGAAACTCTTAGTCAAGGGAGCGGTATGGTTTATACTACTTCACTTGATAAAGAAGCTCACCGGCATATACGCTATAACAATTTTAATAATGAACGAAAAATTGATTTTTATTATCCGGGTTTGAGATACGATTATTTACCTCATGAACTCGATATTGCTACTGATTTAGATAAAAATAAGTTAATTGAAGTAGCAATTTCCTTTGATAAGCCAATGACCTTAGCTGATGTTTCCAAGCAGCTTGGTTATAAAAATGTGAATTGGTTATGGGTAGACACGTCGACGAAAGCTCAAATGCATAGAATGGAAGATGAACTAGATAGTGATAGTGTAAAGACAAAAGGCGGGGGTGGAGCTTTTGGATTTGATATTAATCCTCAAGAGCCTTATGCCAACCAACATGAAGAGTTTTTTATGAGAACGCTTGAAGAATTAAAGAAAAGAGGAGTCCGTAAAAGTCTAGTCAACGATGCTTTAAAAGGAATTGAGGAAAACACCCGTTCCACTGAAGGGAAGATTCGTTATAACGGAGCTGTTGTGACGGGAACAGCTGAAGAGCTTAAACGTTTTCAAGACCTTTCTTTCATTCGTGCCTCTGTTCTCGGTGCTACAATCGATAAATATTAATGGTATTGTAGGGGAACGGAAACGATTCAAAGAATGAGGGGCCACTATGGAAAACAAAACACAAAATAAATAATTAGATGTTTAATGTCAATCGAGTTGTTTCAGAAAAGGGTGCTATTATTCAGTAAGACATGTAATAGCGCTTCAGCAATACTGAGTCATTATTAAAAGAGCTTAGACAATTTTTTTCATGTTTCTTAGTGTAGTAAAGTTACTTACATCAAAAATTAAACATCCGTATTTTTAACCTCGTCCTATATATAGAACGGGGTTATGTTTGTTTGAGCTTTTTAATTAAATTAACTTCTATTATTACTTTACATTATTGTTGGTTACAATTTTAAAAAAAAATTAATCATTCTTGCATATTTTCTCGACATTATCCAGTTAAACTGCTAATTACAAATAGGAACGAAGAGGTGATAACCTATGGAAAATATTGAGGCGCTTGATCGCATAGCCTTCGAACTTGGGCCGATTACAGTTTATTGGTATGGACTAATTATTGGAACAGGGTTGTTTTTAGGATGGCTTCTTGCGACAAGAGAATCAAAAAAACTTGGACTTGATAAAGATATTTTTGCGGATTTATTACTGTGGGCGATTCCAATATCCATTTTGAGTGCCAGATTATATTATGTTGTATTCAAATGGGATTATTATATTGATAATCCCAGCAAGATTTTTGCGATATGGGAAGGCGGCATTGCTATCCATGGAGCATTAATAGGTGCAGTATTAACAGCAATCGTTTTTGCCAAAAAAAGAGGTGTTTCGTTTTGGAAACTTGCTGATATTGCTGCACCGAGCCTAATTCTTGGCCAGGCAATTGGTAGATGGGGTAATTTTATGAATCAGGAAGCGCATGGAGGGGAGGTTACCCGTTCTTTCCTTGAAGGACTTTTCTTACCGGACTTTATTATCAATCAAATGTATATTGAAGGTACCTATTATCATCCTACATTTTTATATGAGTCTCTATGGAATATTGCAGGCTTTGTCATTTTGATTGTTATTAGGAAACTTCCTTTAAGACGTGGAGAAGTCTTTCTTTCATACATTATTTGGTATTCTATTGGCAGATTTTTTATAGAAGGGCTTAGAACGGATAGCCTCATGCTAACAGAATCTTTAAGAATAGCCCAAGTTATGTCCCTCAGCCTAATTATAGGTGCAGCAGTTATGATTGTTTTTAGACGAAAGTTTGGGAAAACAAATAATAGCTATGCGGGGGGTTAATTAATCAGCAAAGCACTAACAAGAAGCCATTGTTGGTGAAGATTTGATTCTGTTATTGCTTACAACACTACCAATTATGCAGTTTTTGTGGAGTTTATGTATAAGGTGGATGGGTAGAATTGAGGTATGTAAAAAAATTACCTTTTAGATTTAACAGTACTCCTTATTACTAGCCTTATCAGAGTTAAAATCCGAGGATACACATAATGGAACTCGAGGTTATAACACAAAAAATATAAAAAAGAAGAAAATTGATAAATGATATTGCTTAAGAGTTATCCTGTAAATATTTGCTGTCTGAAATCAGACAGCTTCTTTATTTTCGAATTAGCGGAGGCATCAAATGAAGCTAAAAAATCTTATTTCATCTATTGCTGGGACAAATGAAAATGTAGCTGATATTGAAGTAGTTCAAATTCAATTCAAATCAAGAAATGTAAAAAAAGGAGATATCTTTGTTGCGATCAAAGGATTAAGGCATGATGGTCACAATTTTATAAATGAAGCCATCTCCAAAGGAGCGGTCGCTGTTATAGGTGAAGAAAACAATTATTCTCTACCTGTTCCTTACATCAAAGTAGAAGATACAAGGAAAGCTCTTGGGAGACTTGCAAAAACACTATATAGAGATCCTTCATTGATTCATAACATGATTGGGATTACAGGAACAAATGGAAAAACCACAACAGCTTATATGGTAAAACACATTTTCGAAACTGCAAAGGAGTCCTGTTCACTCTTTAGCACTGTCTCAAATGTTGTAAACGGAATCGAGCTTATGTCTACTGCAACAACACCCGATATACTAGAATTAAATAATATGCTGAGGATGAGCACGGATAAGAATGTGGTGATGGAAGTTTCATCACATGGTCTCCATCAGAAGAGGGTAGAGGGTTTGGAATTTAATTATGGGGTTTTCACCAACCTTACTCATGATCATTTAGACTATCATCAAGATATGGATGATTATTTTAATACAAAAGCAGAACTATTCAAGCTTCTGAAAAAAAATGGCGAAGCAATCATTAACTCATCCTGTCCCTGGGGAATGAAATTAATGAATCAACTTAAAAATAATAGACAAACTGTCTTTTCTTATGGAAATTCGGAAAACGACGACCTTCAGTTATTATGTACGGAAGCTGGAATTTCAAAGATAAAAGTAAAGGAATCGAATGAAATATTTGAGATCAAAATGCCTATGCCAGGCAAACATAACTTACAAAACGCACTTGGTGCGATACTATGTACATTGCGGGCAGGGGTAAAAATCCAGAATATCATATATGCCGTAGAAAATTTCCCTGGTGTTCCTGGACGTTTTGAAGAAATTCGACATCGAGGTGCTAATTTTATCTTAGATTACGC
Organism: Cytobacillus oceanisediminis 2691; assembly: GCF_000294775.2. Lineage (GTDB taxonomy): Bacteria > Bacillota > Bacilli > Bacillales > Cytobacillaceae > Cytobacillus > Cytobacillus pseudoceanisediminis. The sequence goes on along the minus strand of NZ_CP015507.1, from coordinate 180,003 downwards.
GCATACTCCTGATGGTCTAGAAAACCTTTTACAGACTGTTAAAAGCATGAAACAAAATAGGATTATTCACATTTTTGGGTTTAGAGGGAACAAAGATAAGACTAAGCGACTAGATATGCTCGACATTTCTGCTAAATATTGCGATGAGATTATTTTAACGTTTGATGATTTAAATGGAGTTTCGAAAGATTTAATGGTAACCGATTTGGAAAAAGCAGTAAAATATCTTGAAAGTAGGAATGTCCACTTGATTATAGATAGGACAAGGGCTATTGAATATGCGTGGAAAAACTCTGAAAAAGGGGATCACATAGTGATAACCGGCAAAGGGCCTGAACCATATGAGCAAGAGTTTGAAATTCCCACCGATAACGATGCAGGAACAATTAAATATTTATTTTCAAAGTATTACAATACATCTAAGGCTTAAATAAAGATTACCAAGATAAAATAGCAAGAACACCATTTTATTTCAGAGAAAATCAAATTTTACTGAATGTACGAAAGCCCATGTTTATACAATGGACTTTCGTACTTTTTTATTGTTAACTGCATATTTTCTTGATATTAATGTGTAATAATATTTTTTATCTTTTATCACAGCGACCTATTTCAATTAAAAGGAAATGACCTTGTTAGCAGTGTAAAGAAAAATGAAAAGAGGGATAGTTATCCATGGGGTTACTAATGAGGCATTTAATTATTGGATCGGTAACTATACTTTTAGTATATATTTTCTTAACAAGTAGATCGGAATGGAGTGATATGCACTCTTGGAACCGGGCATTTGCTGATGTAGCGCTCATTTTTCTTTTCATAACCATTATGATTGGGCCTTTGAGCCGGCTAAGTAACCTCTTTGTACGCTTTTTATCTTGGAGAAGAGAGCTTGGGATTTGGTGCTCCATTTTGGCTCTAATGCATGTATATGTACTTTTCCAAGGGTGGTTTTACTGGGAACCAATTAGATTAATAATTGGCGTTAATCAAGAAACAGGCCAGCTTACATTTGATCCCGGCTTTACTCTTGCAAACCTGTTAGGTTCTATAGGTCTTTTATATTTGTTTTTACTAGCTTTGATCTCAAATAAAAAAGCAATAGAATTACTGGGCAAAAGGGGATGGGGCTACCTGCAGCAAAAAAGCGGAACTCTATATATTTTAGTTGTATTACACACGGCATTCTTTCTCTTCTTTTTTAGATTAGGCAGTTACAATTGGGTGCAAAAGCCTTTTCTCGGACTGTTGACAGTTGCTTTCGTGATTCAGTGGATTGGATTTTTTAAAACGGTATTTAAAAGCAAAAAAAGAAGACAGTAGGGCTGTCGTTTTGAATGCGGAATTTTGAGAAAAATACAACTGAGGAAATAAAGATGAAATTATTTTTAATTTTAAACAGTTTGGCTGCAGCAACTCTTATGTTAATTCTCATATTAGGGAAAGAAGAGCTCACAAAACTATTGAATTTGCTAGTTTCAGAGGCTCCTAAAGAAGTTTACAGCGATCTTGGCGAGGTGCATGATTATACAAATAAAATTGTAAAGATAAAAGATCAAGTTCTTCTTGATGCGCCTGTAATTAAGCAGTTTCCCGAACTTCCAAGAGGATGCGAGGTGACAAGCCTTGCAATGCTGCTGCAATACAGTGGCATTGACACTGATAAAATGACTCTTGCAAAAGAAATTAAAAAGAATGCTGTTCCTCTAAAGAAAGAAGGAGGCCATATTTTTTGGGGACATCCAAATGATGGCTTTATTGGGGATATGTATTCATATGATAATCCCGGATTAGGAGTATACCATAAACCAATAAAGGAATTAGCTGAAAAGTATATGCCTGGACAAATTATTGATTTAACAGGAAGAGAGTTTTCCGAGCTTATGATTTTTCTTTCATTGGACACTCCAGTCTGGATTATAACAAATACAACTTATAGGGAATTGCCCAAAACAGCATTTGAAAAATGGAAAACACCTGCTGGAGAAATAGATATTACCTATAAAGAACACTCGGTCCTGATAACTGGATATGATGAAAAAAATATATTTTTTAACGACCCTATAACGGGGATGAAAAATAAGTCTATGAACAAAGAAGACTTTCTTAAAGCCTGGAAGCAAATGGGGAGTCAGGCAGTGACCTTCATTCCTAAAAGAGTTTTAAAATGAATATATTAAACTACGAAAAAATTTTTTAATGTTAGGAGTGTTAATATGAATGGTGTTAATCTTGTAAAATCACTATTAAACAAGAGGCTATGCCTATTTTATTTTGCAGTTTTACTCTTCTGGATAAAAACATATCTAATTTATAAAACCGAATTTAATCTTGGAGTAAATAATGGGATGCAACAGTTTCTACTAGTGCTCAACCCCGTTAGTTCAGCATTATTATTCCTGGGAATTGCTCTATTATTTAAAGGAAGAAAACAGCATTGGATGCTCCTGGCCATCAATTTTGTGCTAACTTTCTTCTTATATGCTAATGTTGCTTATTATCGATTCTTTAACGACTTTATTACAATTCCGGTTCTTTTTCAGACACAAAATTTTGGAAAAGTTGGAGGGAGTGCAGTTGCTCTTTTAGAGCCAACAGATATATTCTATTTCTCTGATACCATTTTGTTGTTTGCCCTTATTCTTTCAAAGAGACTGAAAATGCCTGACAGATTACCGAGAAGATCTTTAGGTAAGTTATATTTAGTGGGGCTATTGATACTTGGAATAAATGTTGGGCTTGCTGAAGCGGATAGGCCACAATTGCTGACTAGAAGTTTTGATAGGAATTACCTTGTAAAGTATCTTGGAGCATTTAACTTTGCCATATATGATATTGTCCAAAACGCTAGGTCTTCTGCCCAAAGAGTTATGGCTGACAGCAGTGATATTACAACAGTTGAAAATTACACATTATCAAAGAATACAGAGAAAAATCCGGATTATTTTGGTGCAGCCAAAGGGATGAATGTCATTTACATTTCGATGGAATCTTTTCAGAACTTTCTTATCGGATATAAGCTTCATGGAGAAGAGGTTACGCCATTCTTAAATTCATTGGCAAAAGATCCGAATACAATCTATTTTCCGAATTTCTTTCATCAAACAGCACAGGGCAAAACGTCTGACGCCGAGTTCCTAATGGAAAATTCTTTGTATCCCCTTCCTCAAGGTTCTGTATTTACGACTAAAGCACAAAATACGTTTCAGGGATTACCGGCTATCTTAAAAGACAAGGGCTACTATTCTGCTGTTTTCCATGGAAACTACAAGTCGTTTTGGAACCGGGAAGAAATGTACAAGTCTTTAGGATACGATATGTTTTATGATGCCACTTATTATAATATGCGAGAGGAAAATGTTATTAACTACGGTCTAGAAGATAAACCGTTTTTTAAAGAAACAATTCCTTATTTACAATCCATTCCTCAGCCGTTTTACACCAAATTAATTACGCTTTCTAATCATTTTCCATATCTGATTGACGAAGAAGATCAGTCGATAGCCCCTGCACAAACTGGTGATGAAACAGTTGATGGTTATTTCCAGACGGCCCGATATTTAGATGAAGCACTAAAGCAGTTTTTTGAAGATCTAAAGATTTCTGGTCTTGATAAAAACACAATGGTTGTAATGTACGGAGATCATTATGGAATTTCTGAAAACCGCAAAAAAGCAATGTCGAATGTTTTAAACAGGGACATAAATAACTTTGAACAAGCTCAACTTCAGAGAGTGCCTCTATTTATATACGCTCCAGGCCTGAAGGGTTTTGTTAATGAAACATATGGGGGAGAAGTTGATGTGCGGCCAACAGTATTAAATTTACTCGGTGTTGACACAACACATCAGGTTGCCTTTGGAACAGACTTATTATCTAAAAATAGAGATGAAATAGTCGCATTTAGAAATGGCGATTACATTACGGATAAAGTGACATCCGTTAAAGGTAAAATTTATGAGAACGATACAGGGCAAATTGTAGAGGATGCGACACCATATCAAAAATACTCAGAGATTGTTAAAAACGAATTAGAGTTATCTGATAAGGTGGTATATGGAGATTTGCTTCGTTTCCACAAACTTAGCGGTATTAAAACTCCAGATAAAACAAAATTGGATTATACAAAAGCCGAGCATTACAATGAAGATTGGACTCAGGAGCAGAAATAGAATTCAGGGGGGGATGCCCCCCCTTTTTTATTCATATTTTCTGCATATTTTAGAAGGTATATTGTCTTTTTAGTTACTTTTTTATAGAATACAAATCGTAACGGTTACTATTTAACATCATAGGAGGAAGCACTTTGTATAAATTAATTTGGCTAATACTGTTTGCCATCGGCATTTTAGTCCTTGGGGGATGCAGTAAAGCAACTCAAGAGGACAAAAACATTCAAACAGATGATGAGAAGATAAAAATTTACACAACAATTTTTCCGCTCAAGGATTTTGTTGAAAAAATTGGAGGGGAGTTAGTACAAGTGGAAAATATTGTTCCTGCAGGATCGGATGCTCATTCCTTTGAACCTACAACTAAAACCATGGTCAAAATAGCAGAGGGGGATGCATTTATCTATTTAGGAACCGGAATAGAAGGGTTTGCCGATGCGGTCATTAATGCCGTGAAAAATGAAGATACAGCCATTGTAAAAGCATCAGAAGGAATTCCTTTAATTGGTGCTTCAGAATCCTCTGAAGATGCACAACATGAAGAGGAAAATAATGAGGAGCATGCTGGTGAAGAAGGAGATGATGTTGATCCTCATGTTTGGCTTGACCCAGGCAGGTCCGTGCAGCTTGCGGGAAATATAAAGAATGCATTAATCAAAATTGATCCTAGCCAGCAAGATTACTTTGAAAAGAACTTCCAGGCTCTCAAAAATAACTTAGAAACAGTAGATTCTAACTTTGAAAGCATGGTCAACGAATCACAAAATAAAACCTTCATCGTCGCCCATTCTGCATACGGTTATTGGGAAGATGCATATGGCTTAAAGCAAATAGGAATTAGCGGCCTTTCTCCTAGTGCTGAACCTTCTCAAAAAAAGCTCGAAGAAATCATTAAGACCGCTGAAAATGCTGAATTAAATTATATCCTATTCGAGCAAAATGTCGAGAATCGGGTTGCTGAGGTGATAAAAAGAGAACTCGGTGCAGAAACTCTGACTCTTCATAATTTAGAATCATTAACAGAAGAAGATATTCAAAATAATGAAGACTATATAAGCTTAATGAATAAAAATATTGAAACCTTAAAACAAGCATTAAATAATAAGTAAAGGATATCAAACCAGCTTTGAATAAAGCCCTTTCTAATTAGTTCCATTTTTGTAATGGATAAAAACATGTATTAATTTGCAGCCTAAATCGCATAGTGATTTAGGCTGCTTTCTCTTTGTTAAGTCAATAATTGTGGAGTCTTAGTAACCAAATAGTAAATAATAATGTAACATTGCAGCTTCTCTTAATTTGGTTTGGGAAACCAAATGTTTTAATAACCCTTTAGGAGGTATATACCCATGTCAAATAATTTAAAGGAGGAAGACAATGACCAACAAAATTTTAAAAATATCAGGATTAGGTTTGGCATCGCTCGGAATCGTTTTTTCAGCTGGGGGAGTTTCTGCAGATGCCCACAATATGGGAGTCAAAATGCAAAACAGTGCACAAGTTAAAGCTGAATCGAACTTTGAGAAAAATCTAGCTAAAATAGACAAAAAAGTGAATGCTATTATCGTTAAGATAAAGGGAATTAGAGCATCCCTTGAAGAACCCCTTTATCTGCTGAAGAGGTAGAGAGATACAAGGAATATAAAGAAGAAATTGACGATCTACTTAATCGTTTAAACGCTACGGAAAAGCATTTAGAGGCCATAACTAAAAATACAGACAAACCAAATGTTTCCTCGGAAGAGATCGAAGGACTGCTTAATGAAGTGCGCCTTAATGCTTTAGAAATCAAAGAAACAATTGAAGTTCATTTTGCTGAGACAATGTCAAGTTCAGGTGACGTTCCTGATAAACTTGAAGAAGCTGAGAATCCAGCTTTTGAAATCGGCAGTCAGGCCATAATTGAAGCAGATCATATGCCAGGCATGAAAGGTGCGCTAGCAACCATTGCAGGAGCATATGAGACTACTGCTTACTCTGTTACGTATTATCCTACGACTGGAGAAGAGCCGGTAAAAGATCATAAATGGGTCATCCATGAGGAAATTGAAAACGCTGGGGAAGAGTCTCTTAAACCTGGTACAGAAGTTACCCTTATTGCAGATCATATGGAAGGTATGGACGGAGCAAAAGCGGTCATTGAATCAGCGGCCGAAACTAATGTCTATATGCTTGACTTTACTACCACAACCGGCGAAAAAGTAGATAATCACAAATGGATCATTGAAAGTGAACTAGCACCAATTGAGTAGAAGTTATTAGATATTTAAAGCATATTAGCAAAGCCAATGTATACAAGCCTTTTCTCTTGTATATATTCGGCTTTTTTAATAGAGATAATAGTGAATTCTTTAAAAAGGATATCTATCGGTTTACAAATAATTCTTTGAGGATCACAAAGTACAGGCAGACTCCTCATCTTTGTAAGGAGATCAACCGTTTTTATAACCCGAAAACCCCCTAATCATTTCCTGCTACAATGGAGACTTCAAATCCATTAAAAATCCATACTTTTTTGAGAAACTAATCTCAAAAAGATAGGTGAGAAGAAATGGATATTTCAAGAAATGAAGTGATCATACAAAGATATGACAGAATTTCTCTTCTCTATGACTGGATGGATAAGATGATTAAGGATGAATGGAGAAATAGTCTATTGGCCAATGTCAGAGGAGACATTCTGGAGGTAGGGATCGGAACAGGAATAAACCTTAAATATTATCCAAAAGATATTAATTCCTTAACTGGCGTAGATTTTAGTGAAGGAATGCTCAACTTAGCAAGGAAGAAGAAAAAAAAATTACAAGTAGATTTTAAAGTGAATTTGATGAATGCTGATATCCAGGTCCTTCCATTCCCTGACAATACTTTCGACTCTATCGTTTCAACCTGTGTGTTTTGCTCTGTTCCTGATCCGGTAAAAGGGTTAAAGGAACTTAAAAGAGTATGTAAGCCTGAAGGAGAGATTTTTATGATTGAGCATATGAGAAGCAGCAACCCTCTTGCAGGAGTGTTAATGGACGCGCTTAATCCATTAACAGTTAGGCTTTGGGGAGCCAATATTAACCGGGATACACTACATAATATAGATCAATCAGGACTAGTTATAGTAGATAATATTCCATTAATGGGTACGGTTGTCCGAAAACTTACTTTAGGGCCAAATAATTAAATACAAGTACTTTGTTGAATGAGGCTATGCAAAATTATGCATTTTTTATGCAGTTTATTTTCTTAAAGTAGGGGGAATCTATTTAATGAATTAGAATATTGGAAAGGATGATCCTATGTATAGCCAAACCTATGAACAATGCATTCAGGCATGTCTTGAATGTATAGAGGCCTGCAATATTTGTTATGATGCATGCCTTCGCGAGGATGATTTGAAAATGATGGTAGACTGTATCCGGATGGATCGTGATTGTGCAGATATTTGTGCTTTTGCTACAAAATCGATGCAATCCAATAGCCCCTTTATAAAACAGATATGTCAATTATGTGCCGAAATTTGTGAAGCATGTGGAAACGAATGCAAGAAACATCAACATGAACATTGTCAAAAATGTGCAGATGCTTGCTTTAAATGCGCAGATGCTTGCCGTCAAATGGTACAATAAGCAATAAACAGGCACCTGAGGTGCCTGTTTTTGTTTGTATGAATTGAAATCAAAATGAAAAGCCCGCTCATCACAGTGAAAAAATACAAACTCTATTAGATCTAAAAGTTCTTCCTAGATTCTATTCTATTATCCTTCTTCTGTTCATATATTCTGAGTAGAAAACAGAATAAATAGAACGGAGGGGTACAAATGAAAGAAAGGAAGAATACATCTATTTTGTTTATACGAGTTCACTGGATTTATTTATCTCTATTTTTCTTGATTTTTAGTATTTCATTTTTTATAAACTTTCTTGATTTAAAAGAAAGATTAAATTCTTCCATAATAACAGCTACTAGTGAAAAAGTGCATACTAATTTCTTTCTAAGGCTAATGTCTACTGAAATAGGTCCGCTAAAATCAAGTATTAAGGAAGAAGAAGAGCCCTCCATTTCCCAAGTTGTATTTCACACCTTTACAAATATTTGGCCAGAAGACATTCGGACTTTTCTTGGCAGAGAAATACCTGGATTCTCTACTTTTAACACCGAAATTGCCATTGCAGGTCTCGGAACAGACCTTACCACGTTGCCTATTGAATCAGCTCCACCGTTGGAGATGCTGTTGAAAGAGAAAGAGCAGGCAGAAAAAGACCAAGATCAACCAAAAGGTACAGAAGAAAAGGGAGCTTCACCAATCCCTAAAACCGGAAAAGATGTTGCGTATATTTATCATTCACACAGCTGGGAGGCCTTTTTGCCTTTACTTCCCGGAAAAAAAACGGCTAATGAAGCTGTAAGTTTAAATGAAAGTAAAAATATTATAGCCGTGGGTAAAAAGCTGAAAGAAGAGTTAATGAAACGAGGGATAGGAGCAAATCATAGTACATCTAATGTTACAGAAGAATTGAAAAAGAAAAATTGGAATTATAATTATTCTTATGCTCTATCAAGAGAAACAGTAAAAGAGGTAATGGCCCAAAACTCTTCCATTAATTATCTTATTGATATTCACAGAGACTCCCAGCCAAAGAAACTAACAACTACTATGATAAACGGTAAGCCATTTGCAAGATTATTTTTTATAGTCGGGAAGGAAAATATAAACTACGAAAGGAACCTTGCATTAGCTAAAGAATTAAACAAAAAACTAGAAGAAAAGTATCCAGGGATTAGCAGAGGTGTATTTATTAAAACAAAAGACGATGGGAACGGAGTTTATAACCAAGACCTTTCCAGCCAGTCCATGCTGCTTGAGTTTGGGGGAGTAGAAAATAACAACACTGAACTTGATCATTCTATTGAAGCGTTTGCGGAGATTTTCAGTGAATATTATTGGGACGCTGAGGAAGTAAGCGGAAATGAAGGATGATTTATATCCTTAACTGCTGATAGGCTGCATTTTTTCATCTACACATTTCTTTTAGAAAGATTGAAGCTGATTTTTGAACATTCAAAGATCGGCTTTTTTAATTATATTACGATATTTTTTTCAACACATAACCCCCCACTCTATTAGTAAAAAATAAAATTCGTTTAAAGACACAGGAGGTTACTTTTCCTTTTTCTATAAATACCTTAAATATTGTGTTTCTTCATAAAATCTTCATAATTAAATGTTATGAATAATGAGTGAACAAAATAGGATTTTCATTTTTTTCAGCAAATGGATTTGGCATTGTCATACAAGAATAGGGGTATTAAAAATGTATGAATTTTTCAGCATAATAAGCAACTTTTTTAGCCAGCCTTTAATTAATATTGGTTTGAGCACTAAAGACATTCCCATAATATCAGCTTTTATATTGGGACTTGTAGGGGCATTGGCACCCTGTCAATTCACCGGGAATTTGGGGGCCATTACATTATATGGAAGCAGGTCTATACAAAAAAATATCGCTTGGAAAGAAGTTTTGTATTTTACGTTGGGTAAAATAGCTGTATTTTCTGGTTTTGGTTTATTAGTTTGGATATTCGGCAGTGAAATTAAGACTTCTTTGACCGTTTATTTTCCTTGGATAAGGAGAATTATTGGACCAATGTTTATTTTGATCGGTTTATTCTTACTGGGGTTCATTAAATTCAGGAAATCAATATCACTAGGGGATTTTTTTAAGAGCTTTCAAAAGGAAGGGAGATTTGGAGCCTTCTTTATGGGAGTTAGTTTTAGCCTTGGTTTTTGTCCTACAATGTTTGTGTTATTCTTTGTCACTCTGATGCCAATGGCACTCTCAGTAAATTATGGGATGATATTGCCTCCAATCTTTGCAATAGGGACTTCTCTTCCTCTAATTATTTCTGTATTTCTGATTTGGTATCTAGAGCTAGGAGGGAAGTTTTTGAAAAAGGGGAGAAGAATAGGGGCTATTGTTCAAAAAATTACAGGTATCATAATGCTTATAATTGGGGTACTTGATACCATTACGTACTGGAGTCTTTAATAGAATTGTCGAGGAAATTTAATGCTTTAATAGTAAATTTTTGTGCATTTTGAGAATGTTGCAGATGAATATACATGTGTGGTTTTATTGGTTGTGTACATAAAAAAGCACAAAAATTATCGAGATGCAGATAAAGAGCAATTCCAAAAATGAATGATATCATAATGTAAAAGTAAATTGAACATTCTAATTTGAAAATGGTAAAAGAAAAGCCATCCCTCTGCAATGCAGAAGGGATGGCCTTTCTCAATTTACTGTAATTGTACCTATCATACCATTTTCTTTATGACCAGGAATAGAACAATAGAATTCAAATACCCCAGACTTAAGAGGTGTAAATGTCAGAGTGGCTTCACTTTTTCCAGATGCATGGAGATGAAAATCAGCCTGCGCAGTGCCATGGTTACCATGTTGATTGTTTTCAGTCTTAATAGCTATTTCCTTTATTTCAATGTCATGATCCGTATTATCAAGATTTTTTAATATAAGAGAAGCTTCCTTATCTTTTTTAAGCGTTATTTCTGAAGGGTCATAGGAAAACTTTGAAGGATGAACAGTTAAAACGATTTCATTAGCATTCAAGTTTTTAGTATTTCCATGCTCACTATGATCCTGCCCAGCCTGTGAAGAGCTAAAGTTAGAGAAGGCTTTGCTTTTATCTAGCTGATTTCCAAAGTAAAGAATGGAAAAAAGAAGGACAAAAGTTAAAACAGGCTTTAAAAACCATTTTTTTTCATCAATAGAGCTCTTTGCTGATAGGATATTATATAGTAATAGTGAACTTGTTGTCAGAGTGAGTAAAATATTTAACATGGTGAAAGCTTGATTCTGGGAAACCATTTCACCAAGCATGGCTCCCATCATTCCCCCCATTAAACCTGACATAAACCCTTCTAATGAAGGAAGGATACCAAATGCTATTCCGCTAGCTGATCCTGCAATAACCCCAATTCCAGCAGAAACCAATGTAGAAGTATACAAATCTCCTTGATAATATGTTCCAAACAAGACTCCGGCTGTTAAACCTATATTCATTCCCATTGCCATTGTGATAACCATTGCTTGCATTTTTGATAATTTGTGTCTGAATTTTATGGATAGAATAATGGCTGCGATAGCCGAAGAAGCTATTGTTGTTAGAACAAATAACTGGTATATTCCCAAAATTATCAACTCCTCTTTATTTGCTACATGATATGTAAACAGTAAACAAGCCATGCCAAAAAATATCCGAATACTAAAAATAAATAATTTTCTAAAAATTCTCTATTTACAAAATGATAATTCAGTATTATTATAGTTTTTAATACCCAATATACGATAGCGGGGTACTGTACTGAACATTAAAAGGAGGTAAGGTAATGTCAAAAGGTAAAAAAATTTTATTTCTTGGTGTTTATGGTATGGAAGTAGTTGAATGCGGTGGAGCATTAGCTAAAAATGTTTTAAATGGGGGAGAGTCATATGCTAGCATTATGCTTTGCAGGGAAACAAGCCAGCCCCAAGTTAGAAATGCTGCAGAGATATTGGGGGTCAAGATTTCTTTCTTGAATTTTGAATATGGGACTGTGGATTTAAGTAAGGAGTCCAAAATTAAGTTGATTAAGTTGATACGTGAAGTTAAGCCAGATATTATTATCACCCAAGATCCAGAGCATTCCTTCCATGATTTAGATCCTGACCGTAGACCAGCTATGACCCTTTTGCTTGAATCTATTGCACTTGCAAGCAGAGATTTCGCATTAGAAGAAACTCCCGGTTTATCCCCACACCCCATTCCGACCATCTACTACATGACACCTCATCACCCAAATACTGTCGTTGATATTTCTCAAGTTTGGGAGAAAAAAGAAAAGGCAATGGACATGCTTGAAAGTCAAATGGAATTTAGCGGTATGCATTTTGATGATATTCTTGATTCCAAAACAGTAGAAATTTTATCACCTGGTTATTCCCAATTAAAAAACCATCAAGAAAAAGGAAGAGCAATGCATAGAGTGTTAGACAAAGCTGTTCATGTTTATCATGGTCTGGCAACTCATGGGCATTTTGCCCTTGCTGAAGCATACAGAAGAGAAGGAAACTTCCACTTACAAGAACTAATCAAATAGATAATCTAGATCACTACTAAATAGGGGGAGTGAAAATGAAAAGATCATTTTTTAGTGTTGGAATAATAATATTGTTACTTCTATCAAGTTTCAACCTTGTTCTAGCCGAAGAGAAAGTGCAATCGTTAAAAGTCGGCATTTCAAAAGATGAGAATGGATTAAACCCTTATACGTATGTTACAGGGTATCCAGGGTTAGATTTGGTCAATTTATTGTACGATACACTGTTTAATTTAGATGAAAATAATAAGCCGGAACCTTGGTTGGTAAAGGATTTTAAAGTTAGCAAAGATGGTCTAACCTATGAGCTGACTCTGCATGATAACGTAAAGTGGCACGATGGTAAACCTCTTACTGCAGATGATGTTAAATTCACAATGGAATATTTCATCAAATATCCGAAATCCAGATTTACGAATCCATTAAAAACAATAAAGTCCATAGAGGTAAGCGGTGAAACTGGTATAACATTAAATTTATCGCAGGCTGACCCCAATTTCATGATTCAGCCTCTTGCAGATTTGCCAATTCTACCACAACATATCTGGTCTGAAGTAAGTACTCCTGATGATGAAACTAATGCACTTGGAAGTGGGCCTTATATACTGGAAGAACACAAATCTGGCCAGTACTACAAAATGAAATCAAACGAAGATTATTTCAAAGGTGCTCCGCCAATAAATGAATTAATATTCCCGATCATTGAAGATACAACTGCAATGTATAATGCCCTTCAGGCAGGCGAGCTGGATGTAATTTCGTCAAGTATATCTCCTGAACTTGTAGAACAATTTAGTTCCAACCCTGCTTTGAAAGTTGTAAGGGGGCCAGGATACAGTACAAGCCTGTTTCAAATTAATGCAGAGAAATACCCTATGACGGAAACCGCATTTCGTCAAGCTATTGATTTTGCCATTGATAAAGAAAATTTGGTAAAAACAGTGCTTCTTGGCTACGCAGAAGTAGGGAGCCCTGGATTTATTCATCCGTCCTCTTCCTATTTTAATTCTGAATTAAAGCCAGTTTTTGATAAGGAAAAAGCCAAACAAATTCTAGAGGAAGCTGGTTTTATTGATAAAGACGGTGATGGATTTAGAGAAGACCAAGAAGGGAAAAAAATTGACTTAACGACTTTGGTTTATTCAGGTAACCCAATTAGAATCAGAACAGCTGAATTAATATCTGAAGCATTAAATGAAGTAGGAATCAAAAATGCTGTAAAAGCAATGGATTCAACTACAGTAGACTCATTAATGTGGCCTGATTTTGATGTCAGCAAAGGCAGAGATTACGACCTTGGTGTCTGGAGCTGGTCCAACACCATGCAGCTATTTCCAGATCGAATGAATGATCTATTTCATTCCGATCCAGCTATTGGGTCTGTCAATATTGGGGGGTACAAGAACCCTGAGTTTGACCAATTGGGGGAAAAACTTAAACAGACATACGATGAAAATGAACGTCTAAGTTTAATTAAGGAAATACAAGCTTTTGTAGCGGAGGATGCTCCTATTATACCTCTTTATTACCAAGAGATTGTTGGTGCGTTTAATCCTGAAAAATATGATCAGTATGTCTTCCAGGTGGGCAAGGGCATTATCAACAAACTATCCTTTGTTTCGACTGAAAAATCAGATTTGCCTGATAATGAGAAAGCTAGTAGCGATACACCTGTTTCAACAGATAGCAAAACAGCAAATATGAGTACAGATAATGATGGGAATAACACTTCATTAATCGTATTTGGATTAATACTTCTTGTGGCTGTCATTGGATTTATTCTATTAAGAAGAAAGAAAAAAAATAAAGGCAATGATGATTTTGATTTTTAATTGAAATAACTTCCCGTAAAAGCAATTTCTTTTACGGGAACTCTTTTTAAAAATATTATTTACATATTTGGAGGTGAAAGTGTTGGGTAAATTTATTACAGGAAAACTTTTACAATATTTCATTGTCATTTTCCTAATGTTGACGCTAAATTTTCTATTACCCCGTCTTATGCCTGGAAATCCATTGGTTTTTTTAGCAGGCGAAGATGTAGGCTTTATGTCCAGTGCTGAAAAAGACGCTATTTTAGACAAGTATGGCCTTAATGATTCAATCCTCGAACAATATGGAACTTATATAAAGAATATTTTCACTGGTGACTTTGGATATTCCTATCAGCAAAAACGGCCTATCTCAGAACTTTTGATGGAGAGGCTCCCATGGACAATGCTACTTACAGGTCTAGGATTGGTACTCTCAACCGTTATCGGAGTCATGTTTGGAGCAATTTCCGCATGGCGCAGGGGCACCAACACAGATGCTAACCTTCTAACAGTCTTTATGTTTTTAAGTGCCATGCCATCTTTTTGGGTTGGCATGATACTTGTATCTATTTTTTCCGCTCAATTAGGATGGCTGCCCGTTTTTGGAGCAGAAAGCGCTTGGTCAAATTATACGGGAATGGACCGGTTTATTGATATCGGTAAGCATCTGATTCTCCCATTAGCCACCCTTATCCTAATTTCTGTTACTAGCACTTTTATGATCATGCGGTATTCAATGCTGAACGTCCTCGGAGAAGACTATATTATGATGGCCAAAGCAAAAGGAGTAAAAGAAAAGGTAATCAAGTATAAACATGCCATGAGAAATGCATTACTTCCTGTGGCTACTGTATTTATGCTTAGCTTAGGATTTACCCTGGGCGGTGCGACTGTTATCGAAACCGTCTTTGCATATCCGGGTGTAGGCCGTCTTATGTTTGAATCGGTATTAAGCAGAGATTACCCGCTTATCCAAGCTACATTCCTGATTATTACTTTCAGTGTAGTCATTGCTAACTTTCTAGCAGATTTAATTTATCCTTTACTTGATCCAAAGGTGGGAAGCCGCAATGGTTAATTCAAGATGGAAGAAATATTGGCAAGTGCTCACATCTAATAATATTGGCTTGTTTGGCTTAATCCTTTTAGTGATTTTTTTGCTAATTGCGATTTTAGCCCCAATCCTTGCTCCATTTGACCCGACAGATCGAGTTGGAGCTCCTTTTACGAAGCCTAATGGCCAATTTTTGCTAGGAACGAATGATGTCGGACAAGATATCTTAAGCGAACTTCTATATGGCACGAGGATTTCATTATTAATTGGTGTCATTGCAGCTTTTATTTCCATTCTTCTTGGCTGCCTAGTCGGTATCGTTTCAGGGTACTATGGCGGCAAAGTAGATGCATTTTTAATGAGATTGGTAGACTTAGTACTTGTTATTCCTTTTCTTCCTTTAATGATATTACTGGCTGCTTTTATTGGTCCTAGTTTTTGGAACATTGTACTGGTTATTAGCCTAATTTCCTGGGCTAGCCCAGCAAGGGTAATAAGATCTCAGGTTCTAACTTTAAAAACAAAAGGGTATGTAGAGGCTGCAAAGTCAATCGGAACAAACATTAAAGTCATCTTAGCCCGACATATTCTGCCGGGGGTTATTCCAATAGCACTCTCCCAATTTGTTTTAGCCGCAAGCCATTCAATTTTAATCGAAGCATCTTTAAGCTTCTTGGGGCTAGGAGATCCATTTACAAAGAGCTGGGGGACCATTTTATATTATGCTCAGGCCAGAGGAGCTTTTTTAACTGATGCGTGGATTTGGTGGGTTCTGCCTCCAGGATTATTAATCACAACATTGGTTATAGGGTTCGCCTTTACAGGATACTCACTTGAAGAGATCCTGAATCCCCGATTAAGAAAGGAGCGTTAATTTATGAACACCGTGTTGTCAGTTGAAAACCTTTCTACTTACTTTAAAACGGATAAAGGGATAGCCAAGGCTGTAGAGAATGTTTCTTTTTCACTCAATAAAGGGGAAATGCTAGGTTTAATAGGTGAGTCCGGATGTGGAAAAACAACAGTTGCTCAATCCATTTTAAGGTTAATAGAGTATCCCGGAAAAGTGGTGTCAGGTCGTGTCCTTTTAAATGGAAAAGATCTCATAAAGGCTTCTGAAAAAGTACTTTCATCCTTGAGATGGAAAGAGATTTCTGTTATTCCCCAAAGTGCAATGAACGCGTTAAATCCTATATTTACTATAGGAGATCAAATAATGGAATCCATTTTACTGCACGAGAATGTAAGCAAACGGGAAGCACTTCAGCGCACTAAGACCCTTCTCGAGTTGGTCGGTATTGATGGGGAGAGGTGGAAGAGCTATCCGCATGAATTCAGCGGAGGAATGAAACAGAGAGTCGCCATTGCTATGGCATTGGCCTGTAATCCAAAATTGGTTATATCTGATGAATCCACAACAGGATTGGATGTTTTAACTCAAGCTCAGGTAATTGCCTTAATCAAAAGCCTTCAAAAGAAAATGGACTTATCCGTCATCCTGATCTCTCATGATTTGCCGATGGTAACAGCTATATGCGATAAAATAGCCATTATGTATGCAGGCAATATCGTAGAATGGGCATCCACGGAAGACCTATTGAAAAACGCCAGACATCCATACTCGCAAGCACTTTTAAACGCTTCGCCTGATTTAGGCAATCCGGAAAAGGAAGTCGTATCTATACCGGGAAGCGTACCAAATTTGGTGAATTTCCCTGATTCCTGCCGTTTTCATACCAGGTGCCCCCATGCTTTTGACAAATGCCGGCAAGAAACTCCGGAATTTAGAGAAATCAAGAACGGACATTACACAGCCTGCTTTTTAGAGGAGGAAGGAAACCATGGATAAAAGCACCCTTTTAAAAGTGAGCAATTTGAAAAAAACCTTTATAAAAAAATCGGGAACTTTTTTAAAAAGAAAAAAAACCGAGGTATATGCAGTTAACAATATCAATTTTGAAGTAAACAAAGGTGAGATATTGGGAATCATTGGTGAAAGCGGTTGCGGCAAAACGTCAACTGCCAGAATGGTTATGCGCCTTATGAAAGAAACCAAAGGAGAAATAACTTTTGAAGGAGTTAATCTTTGTAATCTAAAAGAATCAGAGACAAATAAAATTAGAAAAAAAATGCAGATGATTTTTCAAGACCCTTACGATACGTTAAACCCCGGTATGAAAATTCTTGACATATTAATGGAACCGATTAATGCTCATGAAAAGGGTTTGACTTACGAAGAAAAGTATCAAAAGGTGATTGAGGCCATAGAAGCTATTGAGCTACGACCAGCCCAGGACTTTATCCATCGTTTCCCACATCAATTAAGCGGCGGGCAAAGACAGAGAATTGCCATTGCAAGAGCAATTATTTTAAAACCTTCTTTTATTGCTGCAGATGAACCAACATCCATGCTTGATGTTTCTGTTAGAGCCGGAATACTGAACTTGCTGCTGGATTTAAGAAAGAAAATGGGCCTTACGATGATGTTTATTACCCATGATTTATCTACTGCGAGTTATATGTGTGACCGAATTGCTGTCATGTACCAAGGAAAAATCGTAGAAATAGGACCTACGAAAAAAATTATTCAGCATCCTTCCCATCCGTACACAAAAGCACTTGTGGCTGTAGTAAAAGATTTAAACCATTTTATTAAAAATAGAGAAAAACTGATTCTGGATGGGGAAGTGGATTCCACAAAAGAAGAAAAAGGCTGCCCTTTTGTTGCAAGATGTCCTCATAAAGAAGCAGTTTGTCATACGCAAGTGCCAGAGTTAGAGGATGTAGACAGAGGACATTCAGTTTCTTGCCATTGTCATATTGAATTATTAGAAAAGACTTCATAAAAAAGGGGAAACATATGGATACGCAAAGAAAGAAAGTAAAGATAGCTGTAAACGGAGGTATACATTTTGGGGCAAAACTAACTGCCAAGCAACTACTTGTAATTGCAAAATATATGGATGATCAGGATGAGCTTGAACTGACTACATTTCAGCAGCTCTACATCGATATATTTGATGACAAGAAAGATGAAATTATATCAGAGTTTGAACAGGTAGGGCTTCGATGTTATCCAGTGGGGAAATTTGTTAAAAGCTTACGGACATGCAATTTTTGTAAAGGGGAAGAAGAAGAAGGAATGCCTGTAGCAAAAGAATTGAATGAGCGTATAGCAGGAATTCCTGTCCCTTTCACATTAAAGCCAGCTTATACTGGCTGTCCTGTCGGCTGCGGTGAACCACTAATCAATGACATAGGTATAATGAAGGTGAAAAATCATTATGATTTATATATTGGAGGAAAATCGAAAGGGAAAGATGCAGAAACCGGGTCCCTATTAATGACTAATCTTGAACCTGAAGATTTATATTCATCTGTAGAAAAGATCATTGAATTTTACCAGCAACAGGCCAAGAAAAGAGAGACGTTCCATAAATTTGTAAACAGGCTCGGGCATGAGGCAATATTAGAGGAAATGAATAAATGAAAAAATAATCTACCCTTTAAATTTTTCTTTATAAAAAAATTACCAATTATAACAAAATATTTCATACCTTTCTCTTTACATAGGGTACGGGGGTATGATATATTAAATTTGCAAGGGGGGAAGCTAAGTGATTTCCAAATTAGAAAAAAATGAATTGCCAACCGAAGAAGTAAGCTGCTGCGCAAGCGAGAGTACGAGAAAAAGTCACCATTCTGATAAAGTTAAGAATAATCTTGTCGTTCGATTAAACCGAATTGAAGGTCAAATCCGCGGTATAAAAGGTTTAATTGAAAGGGACACTTATTGTGACGATGTCATTACACAAATTTCAGCTACACAATCTGCGTTAAACAGCGTTGCAAAGATTCTTTTGGAAGGGCATTTAAAAGGATGCGTAGTGGACCGCCTTCAAGAAGGAGATTTAGAAGTTTTAGATGAAGTACTCATTACTGTTCAGAAATTAATGAAAAAATAAAGGAGAGAATGAATGATGGAAAAAGTTACATTGAATGTAGAAGGTATGTCCTGTGGTCATTGTATTAAAGCGATCGAAGGTAGCGTCGGCGAGTTGGCGGGCGTTTCCAATGTTAAAGTTCACCTAGAAAGTGGAAAAGTTGATGTCGAATATAATTCCACGCAAGTTTCTTTAGACAAAATCAAGGAAACTATTGATGATCAAGGATATGATGTAGTTTAAATAAAATGATGGGGTGTGCTAAACGCAGCACCCTCTCTTTTTAAGTTTAATATACCCATGACAGGTATATTAAGCACTGACCTTCAATAATGAATTATTTATCCTCGATCAATTTTAAAAGGAGGAACATAAATATGGCTGAGCAATCAATTGCCAAAACACAAAATGATGCTGCCGGGGAAAATGTTACATTGAGCATAACCGGCATGACATGTGCAGCATGTGCTACCCGTATTGAAAAAAACATTGCTAAGGTTCCAGGTGTGCAAAAAGCTAGTGTTAACCTCGCTACAGAAAAAGCTTCTGTTACGTATGATTCAAAAACAGCTAATGTTAACGATGTCATTGAAAAAATAAAAAAGACTGGTTACGGTGTTCAAGAGGAAAAAGTCCAGCTTGACATCATAGGAATGACATGCGCAGCATGTGCAACCCGTGTAGAAAAAGGATTAAAAAAAGTAGAAGGAATAACAAGTGCTACTGTCAATTTAGCTACTGAAAAAGCAATAATCGAGTTCATTCCTGGAAACACGAATATTGAGCAAATCATCGCCGCTATAAAAAAGGTCGGCTATGATGCAAAGGTAGTTGGAGAGAGAGATGAAGATT
Organism: Cytobacillus oceanisediminis 2691; assembly: GCF_000294775.2. GTDB lineage: Bacteria > Bacillota > Bacilli > Bacillales > Cytobacillaceae > Cytobacillus > Cytobacillus pseudoceanisediminis. The sequence goes on along the minus strand of NZ_CP015507.1, from coordinate 160,020 downwards.
ATGAGCGCAATGCCAGGGAAAAAGAATATAAAAAGCAAATAAGGAAGTTTACTGTAGGGGCAATTTTATCCGTATTCTTTTTAGTTCAAATGATATCGGATTTTGCTATGGAGTATGGCAATGGAATGTTCTTTCATATGAGTCCTTGGGTACAATTCCTACTTGCTACACCAGTGCAATTCTATGTAGGCGGCCATTATTACCGTGATGCATACAATGCAGTTCGAGGCGGAAGTGCCAACATGGCTGTTTTGGTTGTACTGGGAACTTCAGCAGCCTACTTTTACAGTCTGATTGTTACAATTTTGGGAACTGGTCAATTTTTATATTACGAAGCTGCTGCTATCGTCATGACTTTGATTGTTTTAGGGAAATTGCTTGAAACAAGAGCTAAAGGACAAACATCGGAAGCTATTAAAACGCTGATGGGACTTCAAGCGAAAACCGCAAGAGTCATTAGGGATGGAGAAGAACTTGATATACCCCTGGAAGAGGTTCAAACAGGTGACCTGATTTTTGTTCGTGCTGGAGAAAAGGTTCCTGTTGATGGGGAAATAATTGAAGGAAACACTACCGTTGATGAATCCATGCTAACTGGGGAAAGCATGCCTGTTACAAAAGGGATTGGTGACACAGTCATTGGAGCAACGGTAAACAAACATGGTTCATTTACATTTAAAGCTACCAAAGTTGGCAAGGACACGGCACTGGCACAAATTATTAAACTTGTCGAAGAAGCTCAGGGCTCAAAAGCCCCTATTCAAAAACTCGCAGATAAAATTTCTGGAATTTTTGTACCAATTGTAATCTTAATTGCTTTAGCAACCTTTGCCATCACTTATTTCATCTCAGGATTTACACCTGCACTTGTTAGTACGATCGCTGTCCTGGTTATTGCATGCCCTTGTGCGTTAGGATTGGCAACTCCGACAGCTGTAATGGTTGGGACAGGAAAAGGCGCTGAAAATGGACTTCTTATTAAAGGTGCCGAACACCTCCAAACATCTCAGAGTGTAACTACGGTTGTTTTGGATAAAACAGGCACGATTACAAAAGGTGAACCAGATGTCACCGATATTATAGCTTTTGGAAAATATAAAGAAGATGAATTACTGCAGATAGCTGCATCAGCTGAAAAAGGATCGGAGCATCCTCTTGGGGAAGCAATTGTAAATGGTGCTAAAGAAAGTGGCATTCAGCTTCAGGAAACACAAAACTTTACTGCCATCCCTGGTCACGGAATTCAAGTAAGCATCAAAGATCAGAAGGTGCTGATTGGAAATAAGAAGTTAATGATCAAAAATAATATAGAGATAGGCACTGCTTTAAGCCGCATGGAACAGCTTGAAGGGGAAGGAAAAACCGCTATGCTAATAGCAGTTGATGACAGCCTAGCAGGCATAATCGCTGTCGCGGATACAGTTAAAGAAACATCTGCCAAAGCGATTAAACATCTTAAAAATATGGGAATTGAAGTCATTATGATCACTGGTGATAATAAATTAACGGCCGAAGCCATTGCCAAGCAGGTTGGTGTCGATAGGGTCCTCGCTGAGGTACTTCCTGAAGACAAATCTGCAGAAGTTGAAAAATTGAAGCAGGAAGGAAAAATAGTTGCAATGGTTGGGGATGGGATTAATGATGCCCCAGCACTAGCTGCTGCCCATGTTGGAATTGCCATTGGAACAGGTACAGACGTTGCAATGGAGGCAGCGGATATAACATTAATGCGCGGTGACCTGATGGGAATTGTTGATACAATCAGTCTTTCCAAAACAACAATGAGAAAAATCAAACAAAATCTTTTCTGGGCATTTGCATACAACGTTGTATTGATTCCAGTTGCAGCAATCGGCCTTTTAAATCCGATTCTTGCTGGTGGAGCAATGGCTTTCAGCTCTGTCTCAGTAGTTGGTAACACATTATTTTTACGAAAATGGAAACCTGTACGTTGATATTGTCTGAACTAACACCTAACAAAATAAAATTGGAATTAAAGAATAGGATGACTCACATTAGAGTCATCCTATTCTTTTTTATATTGAGGGCTCTGTAATTCATTTAAATAAAAAACCGAAGAAATGACCAACTCAATAAAAATAATGTGCCACCAGAGGCTATTAATATAGTAGTTAACTGTATTTTTTCTTTAGCTTGAAGACGTTTATATTCTTTATAAGTAACTTCACCTTTAGCAAATTGAAGCCCTGCTTCATCTGGTGAAACCGAATAATCTCTTCCATAAGCATCTTGTAGCATGACATTTGTGATCAAAGGTAAAGCTTCACCAGGTAGTAATTTAAAGTTACTTTCAATGGATGTATTTTCTTGAATCTTCACTTGATCACCAGTGGTAGCAACACCCACAAGGCTGTAAATGGAATACATCTTCATCTCTTCACATATTTTAAGGGCTTGTCGTTCAATGACATCATGAGTAAAGCACAATTTCTTTCACCTCATTTTATTAAAGACTGTGAGAGGAGAGTTTTTCTTAATTTTTCGGTTTGTGTTGTATATCAGTATTGACCTCCACATTTTTCTTTTTTTTAACATTTATATGCATGGTCAATTTCTACTGTGTATGCATAAATTATGCATACTTATATGGTAAAAGTGAGATGTATCTAAAACACTTTTTATAATTTTAAACTCTTTTATTATAAATGGTCAACAATCCAAGAAAATGAAATCAACTCTTGCTTCAGAGTTAGATATCCTGAAAACCCTCGTGCCATTATCTTTAATAAACCTTCATAACTCATAAGATTGGAGATAACTAAATGGTTTTTTTATCTTGGATTTTTCAAATTTTGATCATTTTCGTCATAATTATTATAGAACATATTGAAAAAGTACAGCTAAAGAAAGTTTTACCTTTAATTGCGATAGTGTTTGCTGCAGTGATTTTGTTGGTCATGATAAAGTAAGGATAAGTTTCAAAGAAACCAAGTTAAAACACATTATATCCCATAAGTGATCTATATTTCATGGGAAGTTATTAATGTCTCAATTCTTAATCTGGAAATTAGTCATAGTGAAATCTCAATAATCAAGTTAGTATTTTATATATATGTATTTTAGAACAAATCTTACACAAATCATACTTAGTGATTGTTAGATAAACAGAAGAAGTTAATTGAAAAATATCCGTTTATATAAAGAAAGGAAAGATGCCAAAGTGGTTATTCAATCAAATATGTCACCAGCAGCAATAGTTGAAGTTTGGTCCAATACAGCAGAAATTTTTAAAAGGCATAAAATTCCGTTTACAAAGCAGGTCTTAGCAACATTGATTGATGAAGAACAACTAATTCCGCTTCTCCACGAACTAAATGCAGCTGTAGGAAGCTCTGTTTCTACTTGCATAGATGGCGGCTGACAAATGCCATCTACAAAGGAGTAGGTGACTCCTTGGCTTAATGAAATAGTCTTACACTTGTGTCTTTTAACTTCTATGTTATTCTCTTATAACGAAGTAACATTTTTAACAAATATTAATTTGAGTTTATTCTAAAAAGACATCCTTTTGGTGCAAAGATTTCTTAGTAAAAGAAAAAGGCGGTATTTTACTAGTTGAATTGGAGCCATTTCGAAATACCTTTCAAAAGTTAAAAGGAAGAAAATTTGATAATAAAAAATGAAACCAAGATTACCAACAGCTTTTTTCAAGAAAGGGAGCAAATCAAAAACGCTTGGGATTATTATTTCCAAGCGTTTTTATGTGCTAATAATGTTGTTAAATTAGCTGTTGTTTATCCATGTTTAATGATTGACTTTTGATTTTTTTATTGCCATTTTCACAGTGAAAAATACTACGATTCCAATCATGGTAAGATTAAGCAGCCAACCTATAATACCATAAGCCATCATGCCAATTCCATATCCGCCCATCATTCGGGATCAACTCCCTTAAAAGTTATTCATCATACTTTCAGCACCACTTTGCTGCATCATACCATCCTTACCATGGCATGATTCAAACATATCTTTTTGCTCCTTTGTTGAGAGGTCGGGATGCATTTCTTCAATCATGGGCTTCATTTGCCCGAAGTTTAAACCTCCGTTTCCATTCTCCTCTGCAAATGCATATGTTCCTGCTCCTAAAATAAACCCTGCACCTAAGATACCAATCACAAATTTTCTCATGTATATTCATCTCCTTTCTTGTTTTTAGAATACCTTATGGAAATGTAAATCTTATGGAGAACTTATGTGGAACATATGAAGATTGCAATTCTAATAATCGAGGATGATAAAATGTATACAAGGAGTGGTTACGGGTGACTAAAATTCTTCTTGTAGATGATGAAGATATGATTCTTGAGGTATTAAAAGCCTATTTTGAAAAAGAGGGCTGGGATATTCTGTTGGCTTCTAATGGGATAGATGCCTTAAAAAAAGCAAAAGCCGACGACATTGATATTATTATTCTAGACCTAATGCTTCCTGATATTTCTGGAGAAGAAATATGTCGTTTAATAAGGAAAGAAAGTGATGTACCAATAATCATGCTGACTGCAAAATCAGACGAAGAGGATTTGTTAAATGGAATTAATCTTGGAGCGGATGATTATGTAAAAAAACCCTTTAGTCCAAGAGAAGTAGTAGTGAGAGCTCAAGCAATTTTAAGGAGAGTGAATAAAAGGATATCAGCTCACAAGCTTATATTTAATGAAAAAGAAATGATTATTGACTCAATAAAAAAAGAAGTAAAATTGAAAGGCAAGATTATTACCCTCACACCAATTGAATATAGACTCCTATTTACACTGGCCAGTTACCCAGGCAGGGTTTATAGTCGGATGGAGTTACTTGAAAAGTGTCAGGGGGACGGAACTTATTATGAAGGATATGAACGGAGCATAGACACTCATATTAAAAACCTTCGAAAAAAGATTGAAAGAGATTCACGGCAGCCTGATTATATACTGACCGTCTTTGGAATGGGTTATAAGTTTGGAGGAAGGCCCCATGCGGAAAACCATGCGCACTAGAATATTTTTTTATTTCTTAATAGTATCCTTATCAGGCATTTTATTAACTAGCCTTTCGATATTATGGGGTTTTGAAGGTCGCTTTAATGATTATTTATTAGAAGGAAGAGAGAAAAATATAAATCTGATTAAAGAAGAAATACTCAATGAGTATAAACAGACTGGCTCACTACAGAGTGACCAAGTTGTAAGTATTCTGCATGATCAAGCTATGACGGAAAATCTATATTATGAAATATATAATTCAAATGGAAAAATCCTCATTGAGACTAGCTCAATGAGAAAGATGATGGAGAATATGGGTCACAGACAAGATTCAGAGGCGAACTATAATTCAGATACTTATAATCTTTCTGTAGATAATAGTATTATTGGCAGCCTACAAGTGTATTATCAAGAGGAACTAGTCGCTGAGGATTTTTCATTTTTTCAAGCTATTAAAAGATATGTTTATGCTGCAGCTTTTTTTACAGTTATACTATCAGTTTTCTTTAGTATTTTATTTTCAAAATGGCTTTCAGCTGGATTCAATAAACTTTCGGTTGCTGTACAGGAGCTCCAAAAACATAAATGGAACACCCGCTTGAACGTTGAGGAATTGACTGAGGAAATGAAAGCTCTTGGATGGTCTTTTAATAATTTAGCAAGTTCACTTTCTAATGAAGAAAATCTTAGAAAGCAGTTTACCGCAGACCTCGCACATGAACTTCGCACACCTCTTGCATCATTGAGAAGTCAAATAGAGGCTTTTCAAGATGGAATTTGGGATCCTACTCCGGAAAGGCTGCAACAAAGCCATAATGAGTTAATGCGCTTAGTACGTCTTGTAAATGAACTAGAAAAACTTCTTGCTGCTGAGAATCCACAGATTAAGTTAAATGTGAGTAATATAGAAGCAAATAAGATGGCATGTTTCTTAAAAAATCAATTTGATTCAATATTTAATGAGAAAGGAGTAAAACTCCAAATCCTTAATTCTGGAAAAGAATTATGGTTTCGTGCTGATCAAGACCGAGTTATTCAAATATTAACTAACATTCTTAATAATGCTCTTCAATATACTTCACCAAATAAAAGGGTGGTTATCTCAGTTCTTGAAAAGAATGACAATATAGGTTTCGTTGTAGCCGATGAAGGAGTTGGGATAGACGAAAAGGATCTTCCCCATCTTTTTGAACGATTTTACAGAGGAGATAAATCTAGAACCCGAAAAACCGGAGGGATTGGTATTGGCCTCTCCATAGTAAAAGCATTAGTAAATGCACATGGTGGAGGCATACAGGTTACAAGTGAATTAAATAATGGCACTATCATAACGATTTTGTTCCCCAGAAATTAATAGGCACCAAAACCTTTTCAATTTTGAATTCACAACTTTTGGTCGGGGATTTCGCTAGCTGCTATTTACTTTTGTAAGTCCTCAATCGGATCAAAAAAACTCAAGAGGAATAAATATTTATCGAATGGGGAAAAGATTAAAAGCCAATGTTTTTATCTTACATAAGCTTACACCATATTTTCTGCACATTTTACAGTTATAATATCGGAAATTGCTAAAGGAGGATTTTGTATATGTTGAAAAAAGATTTTAGAAAATCAATTTTATTTGCATTGCTTGCTTCTCTTTTATTACTTTTGGGAGCCTGTACAAATGCAAATGATGAAAACGCAGAAAACAATGAAGGCACCGAGAATACAGAAGAGAGCAAAGACAATGAAGATATGGAAGGCATGGATCATGATAATATGGATGAAGATACAGAAGGCATGGATCATGATAATATGGATATGTCCAGCTCGGGCGAAGTTCCTGAAGGTTTAGAAGAAGCAGCTTCACCAACTTATGAAGTTGGAAGTAAAGCCATTATTGAGTCAGATCACATGTCAGGAATGAAAGGCGCTGAAGCAACAATAGTTGGAGCATATGATACTACGGTTTATACAATATCTTATACCCCGACGACTGGCGGAGAGAGAGTGGAAGATCATAAATGGGTGATCCATGAAGAGTTAGAAGGAGTCGAAGAAGAACCGCTTGAACCTGGAACAGAAGTTACTGTAAATGCGGAACATATGGAAGGTATGGACGGAGCAACAGCTGTAATTGACTCCGCTGAACAAACTACTGTATATATGGTTGATTTTACTACAACAACCGGTGGTGAAGAAGTGAAAAATCACAAATGGGTAACAGAAAGCGAGCTATCTCCAGCTGAATAAATTAATAAAACTTTAACATAATAAATAAGAATAAAAAGTCGATTCCAAACCATGGAATCGACTTTTTAAATCCTTAATCACAAATAGGCCCAGTACCAGCGTTCGTGCAACCAGGGGCAAAGTAAATCTTTTTATTGATTCAGTCCTGACTCTAGGGGCTTTTTTTATATTCTGAATTCCTATAAGATTTGCTGATACGTATGATAAGGAGGAAAAACAAAGTGAAGCAAAATTGGGACTTAGAAGAACTTATTGAACATTTTACCGTTATTCCAGAAGAAATGCGTTTACTCGGAAACAGATATGGAGGAACACGACTGGGGTTTGCCGTTCTAATAAAGTTCTTTCAATATCAGGGACGTTTTCCAAAAGGAAAACAGGAAATAAGTAAAGATGTTATTCAATACATTGCCAAGCAAGTAGATGTACCTGCGGATTTATTTCATGCGTACGATTGGGACGGAAGGTCAATTAAATATCATCGTGCTCAAATTCGCGATTACATGGGATTTAGGGACAGCACCCTTACTGATATGGAAGAAGTAAAATCCTGGCTTCAGGCTAACATCTTACCGCAGGAACTACAAATAGACAGAGTAAGAAAACATGTACTACATCACCTAAGAAAACAACAAATTGTTCCCCCAGCTCATGACCATTTAGAGCGAAACATCAAGTCAGCCATTTATCAGTATGAGGACCGGATTTCTCAATCCATTTACTCTAAACTTTCTGATCACTCCCAATCTAAGTTAGATACGTTTATACGTACTTGGTCCCATACAGAACAGATAGAAAAAGATCAAACCATTCTCAGTTTCCGAGAGCTTGTATCTGATCCGGGAAGAATCGGGTTAGACAGTTTATTTCAAGAGATAGAAAAACTACGAACAGTACGAGATATACAGCTTCCACCAAATTTATTCTACGGTGTTTCACCCAAGATGATCCGAACGTACAGACAGCGAGCTGTTTCTGAAGATATTAGAGAGTTGCGCAGGCATCCTGATCCGATCCGTTATACTTTATTGGCAGCTTTCTTTTGGTGTAGAGGTAGAGAAATTACGGATAACTTAGTTGAGCTCATTATCCAAATTGTTCATCGAATCGGTGCTCGGGCGGAACGAAAAGTAGAAAAAGAATTTTTACGGGATTTTCGTAAAGTAAGTGGAAAGACAAACGTATTGTTCCGCATGGCTGAAAAGGCAGTGGAACAACCAGACGGTATTGTGCGAGATGTTTTATTTCCTGTCGTAGGCGAAGATAAATTAAAAGATATTGTGAAGGAAATGAAACATACAGGTCCCTCCTATAAACAAAAAGTACATACTGTTATGAGATCCTCCTACGGTACTTATTACAGAAGAATGGTTCCAGCTTTACTTGATATTCTAGAATTTCAATCCAATAATGATGTGCATCGACCTGTGATAGATGCAATTGATTTACTTACACAATATAAGCTTACCAATCAGTATACATATAATGAAACAGATTATATCCCAATTGAAGGAATCGTTAAGCCAGGTTGGATTGATACGGTCATTGATAAAGAAACAAACAGTGTAAACCGAATGAATTATGAAATCTGTGTACTCCAAGCTCTGCGAGATCGATTACGTTGTAAAGAAGTATGGGTGGTCGGAGCTGATCGGTATAGAAACCCAGAGGAAGATTTACCAAAAGATTTTGAACAAAATAGAGAAAAACATTATAAAGCGCTTTGTAAGCCCCTTGAAGTACAAACACTTATTCACGAACTGAAACAGAGTATGAATACGGCTCTTGAGAAATTAAATAGAAGTGTTAAAAATAACTCCAAGGTACGTATATTGAGTAAGGGAAATGGCTGGATTTCTGTGTCACCTTTACAGGCACAGGCTGAACCGGTTAACCTAAATCTCGTAAAGGCAGAGGTCATGAAGCGTTGGCCCATGACCAATCTTTTGGATATTTTAAAAGAGGCCGATTTACGTGTACATCTGACACATGTGTTCCAAACGCTAGGTAATCGTGAGATCATTGATAAGGAAACACTGCAACGAAGACTTATTCTTTGCTTATATGGATTGGGAACAAACACAGGATTAAAGCGAATTGCGGCTGGTGAACATGGGGAAAGTTACAAGGACTTACTCTATGTACGGCGGAAATTCATCCATAAAGAGAACCTACGGCAAGCCATTTCAAAGGTAACCAATGCCATTCTAGATGCTCGTGTAACAGAAGTATGGGGTGAAGGAACAACTGCATGTGCGTCTGATAGTAAAAAGTTTGGAGCTTGGGATCAGAACTTGTTGACTGAATGGCATATTCGATATAGGGGACGTGGAGTAATGATTTATTGGCACGTGGAAAAGAACTCTACATGTATTTATTCGCAACTAAAATCCTGTTCTTCATCCGAAGTAGCTTCTATGATCGAAGGGTTACTTCGTCATTGCACAAATATGGAAGTAGAAAAAAACTACGTGGATACACACGGTCAAAGTGAAGTTGCCTTCGCTTTTTGTCATTTGCTTGGATTCCAACTAATGCCGAGATTTAAAGCCATTCATGCTCAAAAACTGTATCGTCCAGATGTAGGCATGCAAGACTCATATCCAATCTTACAGCCTGTTTTAACAAGAGCGATTAATTGGAGTTTAATTGAACAACAGTATGATCAAATGATTAAATATGCAACTGCTTTACGATTGGGTACAGCTGAAACAGAGGCGATTCTCAAGCGTTTCACTCGTAATAGTGGGCATCCAACGTATCGGGCACTCAGCGAATTAGGAAAAGTGTTAAAAACGATCTTCCTTTGTGAGTATTTATCATCAGAAGAAGTCCGAAGAGAAATCCATGAAGGGTTAAATGTCGTTGAAAACTGGAACTCTGCCAATAGCTTTATTTTTTACGGAAAAGGGGGAGAAATTCAAACAAACCGAATGGAAGATCAAGAAGTCGCTGTACTTGCTCTCCATCTTCTTCAAAACTGTTTAGTGTTAATTAATACACTGATGATTCAAGAGGTACTTTTGGAACAAAATAAATCTCTTCTCCAAAAGTTAACTCCTGAGGATTTTAGAGCCTTAACACCATTAATCTATGCCCATGTAAACCCGTATGGGACATTTAAGCTAAACATGCAAGAACGTCTGCCAATTGAAAGATCTTCCTAAGAATTACGATATATCATTTCTTTTTAAAGAGAAACTTACCGTCATGGGGTCCTGAAACGATTTAAAGAATAAGGGGTCACTATGAAAAACATCACCAAAAATCAAAAATCAGATGTTAAATGACCATAAATTGTGACAATTTGAACCCCCTTAGCGATTATGGGGGTGATAACTAGAAATGAATAGAGTATTTATTATAACTAAATTATTAATTTAGATGGCATGCTTAAACTTGACACCAAGTAAATATATATACTGTGCGTGGTAATTTTATGGAGGTGTATGTATGCATAAATGTCATTGCTGCCAAGGAGCAGGATGCTGTCGTTATTGTGGTGGTGCTGGTATGTGCTGTTGTTGTAGTGGGAGAGGATGTCATCATTGTCAGGGAAGTGGATGTTGTCCGTGTTGTCATGGTGGCAAAAAATGTGGTTGTTGTGGTGGATCAGGTGTTCAACCAATGTAAAGCTTACTAATTCAATTAAAACGGGAGCTTGTTACCCTAAGCTCTCGTTTCTTATGTTTGAAGTGTTAGAAATCTAGTGAGTGTTAATTAGCGATATAGTATAATACCCTTGGACACATCAATCATTTTTACATAAGGGGGGAAAAGGGATGAAGAAAATAATTTTTTCTTTAGCATTTTTAGTAGTGATGGCATTTAGTGGTTCTGTTTATGCAGCACAATCGGAAGAGATGGATTGTTGTCAATCAAAAAAAGAATGTATGGAAATGTGTGAGGAAATGAACTGTCAAATGGATTGTTGTGAAATGACGAAAAATGGAAAAATGAAAATGAAAGATTGTAAGAAAATGATGAAAAAGTCAAATATAGATTGCTGTTAATTTAGTATAAAAGGATCTTCCAGTCGAAACAACCCATTGATTTTACTACATTTTAAACAGGGTACACTCAGAATAAACAAAAAAATAAAAAGACCCTAATTTGGATTATGGTCTCAGGCTGTCGACAAAGTCGGCAGCCATTTTTTTATCTTGATAATGTCCAATATGTGGTATGTGATCCATGTTTTTTTATGAGTAAATAGGGAAAAGTTACAAAGAATAAAATTATCACTAATGAAAATGGAGATGAATAATATGGCAGATACAAATCAAATGCCTCGGGAAGAGGGCATAGATCATAGCTTAAGCCTTATGAGAGAAGGATACATGTACATTTTGAACAGACGTAAAAGTTTTAATTCTGATATATTTGAGACCCGATTGCTAGGAAAGAAAGCGATTTGCATGGTAGGAAATGAAGCTGCGAAAGTTTTTTATGACACTGAAAAATTCAAAAGAAAAGATGCAGCACCGAACCGGGCGGTTCAAACATTGTTTGGGAAGAATGGTGTGCAGGCATTGGATGGACTAGTTCACAAACATCGGAAAGAAATGTTTATGTCCATCATGTCTCCTAAAGGACTTCAAAAATTAACAAACATTACAAAAATACAGTGGAAGACAGCACTAAAAAAATGGGGACAGATGGATGAAGTTATTCTTTATGAAGAAGTAAAAGAAATCCTATGCAAAACAGCCTGCCAGTGGGCAGGTGTCCCGTTGGAAGAAGACGATGTTAAGGATTTTACAAAAGACTTGGCGGCGATGTTCGAGTCTCCGGCTGCCGTTGGTCCAAATCATTGGCTAGCGAGAAATGCACGGAATAAAGTGGAAAATTGGATTGGTGAGTTGGTTGATAAGGTGCGTAATGAGGAAATAAATCCTCCAGAAGATACAGCTTTACATATATTTGCCTGGCATCGCGATTTAGAAGGGAATCTTTTGGATACCGAGACTGCTGCTGTGGAAGTGATCAATATCTTGAGACCTATTGTGGCGATCGCTATATTCATCAATTTCACTGTGCTTGCATTGTATCATTATCCGGAAGAAAGGGAGAAACTTGAATCCCGTGATGAAAAATATGCTCAGATGTTTGTACAGGAAGTTCGCCGTTTTTATCCGTTTTTTCCGTTTGTCGTAGCATTAGTAAAAAAAGATTTCACCTGGAACGGCTATAAATTTGAAGAAGGCACATTAACTTTACTAGATCTTTATGGCACAAATCATGACCCTGAAATTTGGGAAAATCCTGATATGTTCAGTCCTGATCGGTTTGCTAAATGGGAAGGAAGCCCATTTGGCTTCATTCCGCAGGGTGGTGGTGATTACTTTATGGGTCATCGCTGTGCTGGAGAGTGGGTCACCATTGAAGTCATGAAAGTAAGTCTTGATTATCTGGCCAAGCGTATGGAATATGAAATTCCTAACCAGGATTTAAGTTACAGCATGGTGAGCATGCCAAGTATTCCCCATAGCAAAGTAGTGATAAAAAATGTTAAACGAAAGTTATAATTACACTAAATTTTTGTAGATAATTAGCTTATTAAGTTCGCCTTTTGCCGAACAAGATAAATGACAAAAGTTGATTTCTTAATCACAGAAGTCTGTTTTATAAGGTGGACACCTTAATTAATGGAGAACCAGCCGCAAAGCCTATTTTTCTCTAATAGGGGTACCGCCAACATTTTGACATAAAACCCACGTTAAGACAATAAATGGAAAACAAAAGCTGATTTCTCTAACGCTAAGAGAAGATCAGCTTATCTTTATGTCTTTAATGGACGTAGTTTATTTGAGTTAGGTGCCTTTTTTAAGTCAAATGTATATTCATTCAGTGCCCCTTTGAGTTTAATAAATTAAAAAGTAAGCTTCAAAAGTCCCTCTGGTTAACAGTAGGGACTTATGTTTTTCTCCTTTTAAATAATGGAATCTATCTTAACCAACTAACTATTGGATATAAGTAATTGCTTGTCTACCCATTTGCACCCATGCAGCTTCAAAGTCTGCTATTTTGGCCTTTTTATTCTTTGTATTTGTTAGTGGATCATTAAAGTAAATATAGCTTTGGTCATATCCTGTCACTAATACAGAGTGCAGCTTATAAGTGATTTCAATCAGGCCTGTTGGAGTAATCCATGTTTCAAATTTATCTTCTGGTAATTCAGTATATAAGGTATTTGTAATAACCCATACTGGCGATCCAAGATTAAGATAATACTTAATAGTACTTAAATCGCTTCCTGTTATATCAATAATTGTTTCAGGTAAATATTTTTCAGCTAATTCCCGTATTGGACCGTGGTACACACCATAGCCAGGTTCAGTTAATATGTACATGTTTCCAACAAAACCACTATTAGGGTTCCCAAAATACTCTTTATCTCCCTCTTTTCGATAACGAGTAGAATCTTTTTTGACTACCTTTGCCAAATGCATTTTATCCACTGCAACACCCGCGGATTGGAGCAGCATTGCCAGCGATGTAACTTCACATCCTCTTGGTAATTCTGGAAGCTGAGAGATAATTGGTGCACTTAAAAGGACACTTTTCTTAAATTCTAGCTTTTTTAATGATAGATTATTATGTTTTTCTGAATGTAATGTAACGTTGACAGGCTTTAATGTCATGTGATTTTCATCTAAATAGGAAAAAGGGGAAAATCCTTCTTCATTTAAATAGCCATAACTACTTATAAAAAATAGAATCAAAAATAAAACAGAATAAACAAAAGCTGCTTTTTTATAAGTTGAAGCAATAAGTTTAGATGCTCCTAATTTTGATATAAGAAGAAAAAGAGTGAGTGAGACCCCTGCTAAAAAAATAAACATATCAATTCTCCTGATGGATTTTAAGTAGATGTGTAAAAGCATCAATTTTTGTTCATTAGGGGACTGAAGAAACACTTTTTTAATGGTTTAGAGTATCTCTTAAATAAAATACACTTATTGTTCCATTCTCATTTAATAGGATTGATTTTGGATGCTTTTGATTCTTTATATGTACTAATTAGCAGCAAGAAAGCTCCACTAACTAGAAAGACATCTGCTGTGTTGAAAATGGGGTAATTTATAAATTGTATATCAAACATATCCGTGACTTCTCCGAAAATTAATCGATCTGTTACGTTTCCAGCCGCACCTCCAATAAACAAACCAAGAGCTATACGTGTTAGTTTATCTGTAACCTTCCGGGAATAGAAGATAATTCCGATTATTGCAATAAAAGCAATACTGATTAGAAAGAATTTTTGTCCCGAAAAAATTCCCCATGCAGCTCCTGCATTACGATGGGAGGTTAGATGGAAAAAATTATTAATTATAGGAATGGTTTGACCATATTCCATAAAGTTCCTGGTCATATATTTAGCAAGTTGGTCAATTGTTAATGTTATAAGAGCAATCCAATACAAAATTGTCACCTCAAAATTATAGAGTTTCTGTTATTATTTGTGAGCATCATTATTTACCTTTCATTCAAATAAACATTTGAGTAAGTTGCGTTTCTAGATTATAATTATTAATGGAAAATGTCAACCCTTCACTTAATCTATGAAATATAAGACACGGTGTCTCCGGAACCATGCAAATGCGGAAAACCATTCCCAGTCGTACAAGTTGAAGGGCGAACCGATGACATTTTAAAATTCTCTGCTCCGAACGGACAAGTCGTCAATATCCTGCCCTTGGCTCTGAAAACCATTGTCGAGGAAATTACAGGAGTTGACGTTTCCAACTGATTCAAACGGCACCGGAACAATTAACAGTACGTATAAAAGTGGACGAGGGTAATCCAAGAGATCAAGTTTGGGAAAATGTTAGAGAAGCCCTTTTAGATTACTTTGCAACACAGGGGCTAACTACCATTTCAATAGAAAAACTGATGAGTTACCACAAAGGAACCCTAAAAGTGGCAAGTACCAGCATGTTGATTATCATGAATAACCAAATGGTAATGTATCTAGATTTATTTTATACGGAGAATAAAACGACTAGAATAGTTACTAATAAGCCGATGATTCCTTAGAGTAGGAATCATCGGCTTATTTTATGTCGAAATTTGCTTAGCGTGGGTTTTATGTCAAGATGTTGGTGGTACCCCTAATAAAGAGATAAATTGGGCTTTTTATATTGAAAAACTCTTCAAGTTTTAAAACTGGCACCCTTACACTATTCCTAGTGTATCCAACATAGAAAGGAAATTAAATTTAGTTATAAGAATAATTAATTACTGCAAACTAAAGAAAACCTGCTTTTTATGGGAATTATATTCAAACGTATATTTGACTATTTGTTTTTGTTCACATATAATAATATTCAAATGAATATTTGATTGATCTGAGGTGAAAAATTTGCAAAATGATGCATGTGAAGTTACGTGTATAGATGAAGAAAAAGTCAATAGAGGTAAAAATGAACTACTCCAACAAAATCCTTTGGAAGTAGCCAAAGTTTTTAAAGCTTTATCGGATGATACTAGGATTAAGATTGCGTATGCTCTTTCTTTGGAAGATGAATTGTGTGTATGTGATGTAGCAAATATTGTTGGTGCTACAACTGCCACAACATCTCATCATTTGAGGTTACTTAAAAATCTTGGATTAGCTAAATATCGAAAAGAAGGTAAGTTAGTTTACTATTCATTAGATGATGATCATGTAAAGCAACTAATACAGGTTGCATTTGCACATCAAAAGGAGGTTGTAAAAATTGTCTGAAGCAAAAGCATTAAAGGCTGAAAAAAATGTTTATCGCGTTCAGGGGTTTACATGCGCAAATTGTGCAGGGAAGTTTGAAAAAAATGTTAAAAAACTTCCAGGAGTTCAAGATGCAAAAGTGAATTTTGGTGCATCTAAGATATCCGTTTACGGTGATACAACGATTGAAGAACTAGAAAAAGCTGGTGCATTTGAGAACCTTAAAGTGGCTCCTGAAAAACCAAGGCGGGAAGCTAAACGAGAGGTTAAAGAGGATAAAAATGTTTACCGTGTTGAAGGATTTACATGTGCAAACTGTGCTGGGAAATTTGAGAATAACGTAAAACAGCTTCCAGGAGTTCAGGATGCAAAAGTAAATTTTGGTGCATCTAAGATATCTGTTTACGGTGATGCAACAATTGAAGAACTAGAAAAAGCAGGTGCATTCGAAAATCTTAAAGTGACTCCTGAAAAATCTGCTCGCCAAGTTTCACAAGAGGTAAAAGAAGATACGAAAGAAGAAAAAGTGCCGTTTTATAAAAAGCAGAGTACTCTACTGTATGCTTCCTTATTGATTGCATTTGGTTACCTTTCCTCGTCTGTGAACGGAGAAGAGAACATTGTTACTACCTTATTGTTTTTAGCATCCATGGTTATTGGAGGGTTGTCACTTTTTAAAGTCGGTTTGAAAAATTTACTACGCTTTGAATTTGACATGAAAACCCTTATGACAGTAGCCGTTATAGGTGGTGCTATTATTGGAGAATGGGCAGAAGTTGCCATTGTTGTTATTCTCTTTGCAATCAGTGAAGCACTTGAGCGATTCTCTATGGATAGAGCAAGACAATCGATTCGTTCATTAATGGATATCGCTCCTAAAGAGGCACTCGTTAGACGTAATGGACAGGAAATAATGATTCATGTCGATGATATTGCTGTTGGGGATATTATGATTGTAAAACCAGGTCAAAAGATTGCGATGGATGGTGTAGTCGTAAGTGGCTACTCTGCAGTCAACCAAGCAGCTATTACCGGTGAATCAGTCCCTGTTGAGAAAACCGTTGATGATGAAGTATTTGCAGGTACCTTAAATGAAGAAGGATTACTTGAAGTAAAAATAACGAAACTTGTAGAAGATACAACGATTTCTAAAATTATTCATCTTGTAGAGGAAGCACAAGGAGAACGTGCTCCTTCACAAGCATTTGTCGATAAATTTGCCAAATATTATACACCGATCATTATGATCATTGCAGCATTAGTTGCTGTTGTTCCACCATTATTCTTTGATGGTAGCTGGGAAACATGGATTTATCAAGGCTTAGCTGTTCTTGTTGTTGGTTGTCCTTGTGCGTTGGTCATATCGACTCCGATTTCTATTGTTTCAGCGATTGGAAATGCCGCAAAAAAAGGTGTACTTGTCAAAGGCGGAGTGTATTTAGAAGAAATGGGTGCCTTAAAGGCTATTGCATTTGATAAAACAGGTACCTTAACAAAAGGGATCCCAGCTGTAACTGATTATAATGTGTTGAACAAACAGATAAGTGAAAAAGAATTACTATCCATCATTACTGCATTGGAGTATCGTTCTCAGCATCCACTTGCATCTGCGATTATGAAAAAAGCAGAAGAGGAGAACATTACTTATTCTGACGTACAGGTAGAGGACTTTTCTTCTATTACAGGTAAGGGTATTAAAGGTACTATAAACGGAACGACTTATTATATCGGTAGCCCGAAACTCTTTAAGGAATTATTGAGCACTGATTTCGATAAAGAATTTGAGCAAAATGTTACTACTCTTCAAAATCAAGGTAAGACAGCCATGATTATTGGAACCGAAAAAGAAATACTTGCAGTTATTGCAGTTGCTGACGAAGTTCGTGAATCAAGTAAGGAAATTATTCAAAAGTTACATCAACTTGGAATCAAAAAAACAATTATGCTTACAGGTGATAACAAAGGTACTGCTAACGCTATCGGAGGGCAGGTTGGAGTATCTGACATTGAGGCAGAACTAATGCCGCAGGACAAATTAGACTTTATTAAACAGTTAAGATCCGAGTATGGCAACGTAGCAATGGTAGGAGATGGTGTCAATGATGCACCTGCATTGGCGGCCTCAACAGTTGGTATTGCAATGGGTGGAGCTGGTACAGACACAGCCCTGGAAACGGCAGACGTCGCTCTAATGGGTGATGATTTAAGAAAACTTCCATTCACTGTAAAACTTAGCCGAAAAACTCTAAATATAATCAAAGCTAACATTACTTTTGCAATTGCTATTAAATTTATTGCCTTACTATTGGTTATCCCAGGTTGGTTAACGCTCTGGATTGCCATCCTTTCAGATATGGGCGCAACTCTTCTGGTAGCACTAAATGGTTTGCGACTAATGAGAGTGAAAGAATAAAGTGAAAAGGGATAAAAAGGGCTTTCCAGACAGATTGGAAAGCCCTTTTCTAAAAATAATTTCATTAATCCTATAACTTCTAAATATCCAGCCTAATTAAAAATGGAAAGATTGGGTATAAGTAAAACATCGGATTTTACATTACATATAGGTATCTTCTGGAACAAAAAAGCTTACATTCTTTATAAGATCGAAGGAGGAAACTGAAATGACTGTTGAAGGTAAAAAGGAAGTGGATTTGTTAGTTATAGGCGCAGGATCAGGAGGTTATGTGGCGACCATACGTGCTGCTCAGTTAGGGAAAAAAGTGGTTTTGGTGGATAAAGCAGAATTAGGAGGGGTTTGCCTTAACCGTGGGTGTATACCTTCAAAGGCTCTTATTAGTGCTTCTGAACGAGTAACACACATAAAACATGCCAACTCAATGGGAATAAAGGTTTCTGGTGAAGTTGAAGTAGAGATGCCAGAAGTAGTGAAGTGGAAGGACGGTATAGTAAATAAACTAACGAATGGAGTCCGGACTTTACTGAAAGGCAATGGAGTGGAAGTCATTAGTGGGGAAGCTTATCTTACTGAACCCTATGTTGCCAAAATCAAAATTGGTAACGAAGAACAATTCTTTTCATACAAAGACTTAATCCTTGCGATAGGATCATTACCTACTGAGTTAAAAAGTATTCCATTTGATAGAAAAAGAATTATCTCTTCAACTGAGGCATTGATGCTTCAAGAAGTACCAAAACATTTAGTTGTAGTAGGTGGTGGTTATATCGGTTTGGAGTTGGGAACTGCTTATGCTAAATTTGGGGCTAAAGTGACCATTCTTGAGGGATCAGATACAATTCTTCCAGGTACGGACCCTATGCTTACGAATGTAGTAAAACGTCATTTAAAGGAACTTGGAATCACAGTTATAACGAATGCTTTAGTCCAAGGCGGAGAAAATACTGGCGATGAAGTAAACGTTCGTGTTCAGGTTAATGGAAAGGAAGAGATCATTAAAGGGGATTATTGCTTAGTTTCCATTGGAAGAAAACCGAACACAGGAAAAGTTGGATTGGAAAATATCGAGGTTGAATTAGACCAACGCGGTTTTATTAAGATAAATGATAAATGTCAAACAAATGTTGAACATGTATATGCGATCGGGGACTGTGCTGGTGGTTACCTCCTTGCTCATAAAGCTAGTTACGAAGGTAAGATAGCTGCAGAGGTAATAAGTGGGCTAAAAAGTGTAATTGATTTTCAGGCAATGCCTTTTGTTATTTTCAGTGATCCTGAAGTAGCCTATACAGGTTTAACCGAGAAGGAAGCAAAGGAAGAAGGATATGAAACAGTTTCTAGCCGTTTTCCATTCCAAGCTAACGGGAGAGCTTTATCTGTTTCGGATGCTGATGGTTTTGTACAAGTTGTGGCGGAAAAGGAATCTAATCGGGTGTTAGGTGTACAAATGGTAGGTCCAGAAGTATCCTCTCTTATTGCTGAAGCCGTTTTTGCAATTGAGTCAGGGGCAACGGCGGAAGATCTCAGCCTTACAATTCATGCACACCCAACTTTACCTGAACCACTCATGGAAGCAGCTGAAGGCGTTATGGGACATGCTATTCACATGCTCAATAAAAAATAATAATGTGAAGGCAGGCAAACCTGCACTTATGATAAGTGCAGGTTGAACTTTTTATTAATGGAGTGGGAATCAATGGACATTTTGTTTTATGTTTTAACCGTAGCTTTCGCAAATGTCTTGGGAGGTCTTGTGATCTTTCTTAAAAAAAATTGGTCTAGAAGAAGCTTGAATGGTTTAATGGCCCTAAGTGCGGGAATACTTTTCACCATTGCAATTATGGATTTAATACCAGAAGCATTAGAAATGCATGAATCAAGTGCTGTACATATTGTTATTGGTTTTTTATTGATTTTTCTATTTCAACATTTGCTTGCTCCGCATTTTCATTTCGGGGAAGAAACCCATAAACATTCTCACTCTAAAAGTGTAACACTTGGTGCCTTATTAGGAATGTTGATTCACACGTTTTTTGATGGATTATCGATTGTGGCCAGTTTTAAAATAGATGAAAGAATCGGATTTGTTGTATTGATTGGTGTTTTACTACATAAAATCCCAGATGGTTTAACGATTTCTTCTATCGTATTTACAAGCTTGGGAAGCAAGAAGAAGGCAATCGGGGCAGCTTTCTTATTGGCAATATCAACGCTATTGGGTGCGATTGTGGCCTTGTCTTTAAATCAATTTTTTACGGTAAATAACAGTCTCCTCTCCATTGCGCTATCCATTACAGCAGGTATTTTTCTCTATATAGCTACGGCTGATTTGTTACCTGTTGTTAGTGCGACTGAAGATCGACCAATTATTCTTTTCTTCTTTGTGGGAATTATATTATATTTTCTACTTCATTGGATATTGGAGCTAATTGCTCCAGTCGTACATTAGAGTTTTAAAGATCTTATTGAAATTTTTAGGTGAAAAATAAATCTGATTAAACAGGTTAATATAATCCATGAAAATATATTCAATCGTTTGTTTGATTGTTTATGAAAATATGAAGGAGTTGACACTAATGAATTTAATTTTAACCGTTCTCTCTGCTTTAGGGTCTTTTATAGTAACCAATGTCGATGATATTTTTGTCTTGATGTTGCTTTTCTCCCAGGCAAGGACACAAGCTAAAGTAAGTAACGGCCAAACGGTTAACATGCAGTCGAAGGGAAACCGTATATATCCTAGAGATATAGTCATTGGCCAATATCTTGGTTTTGCGCTTTTAGTTTTAATCAGTCTTTTAGCAACATTTGGTGTAACACTTATTCCTGAACAGTGGGTAGGCTTACTAGGACTAATCCCGATCTATTTAGGAGTTAAACTTTTTATAAAAGGTGAAGATGAAGATGAAGGGGAAATTCTATCTAATTTAAACAAATTTAATAAGTTCTATCTAAGTGTAGCCTTTATTACATTTGCTAATGGTGGAGACAATATTGGCATTTATGTTCCGTTTTTTTCCACTTTAAATTCAAACCAACTGGTCATTACAGTTGTTACTTTCTTTATAATGGTTGCGGTCTGGTGTTTTATCGGCTATCGTCTAGCAAGATTCAGATATGTTTCTGAAACACTTGAGAAGTATGGCAGATGGATAATCCCAATTGTGTTTATAGGGTTAGGAATATATATTATGTTAGAAAATGAAACTTTTAGCGCGCTGTCAAATCTGTTCAAATAAATTCAAACTAAACGTCTCCTTCAGGTACCATAGTTCTATTCTGGAGGCTTGGGGTGCCGAATAGGTTTGTCAGATGTCCGTATGCTAAATTTCATCTCATTAATAAGTTACTAATATGAAAGATATTTGACATATTGATCGAATCGAGTACCCCTAAAAGAAAAATATTTTATCATAATAAAGAAAGAGAGCAGGGACAAAACCCATGCTCTTTCTTTTTTTTATTTTTCCCTCAACAATCATCATACATAGAATGGTCTTGGTACTGGTGGTTGTTTGTGGTATTGTGCATACTTTTAATTGAATTTGTCTGTCCTGTATTTAAATTCTCTGATGGTGAGGTTTCATTAGGAATATTGTTTTGATGATTATTATCCATGAAAGAATTCATCATTTCATAACAATAATCCATCATTTGTTGCCAATTTCCATTCCCTTGACTAGGCGTACTGTTTGAATGTGCAAGAGCAGCAGTGCCAATACCTAGAAATAAAGCAATAGCTACTATAGACGTAAGTAATTTTTTCAATACTTCCACCCTCCTTTGTCCCATTATACCCATATATATAAAATTCGAAAACCGTGAAGATTGAAATTTACAAAAAGTCAAACTTGGTAAGGTTTTATTTATAAGTAAAAAACTTTTTTTGAACAAACACTGAGTTTTACCTATATACATACTTTAGATTGAGCGCTCGTATGAAAGGGAGAGTAAAAATGTATTATTATCCAAATCAATGGTATCAATATCCATATGTTTATCGATTAGAAGAAAATAATGGACAAGAGGAACAAGAATGGGAAATTGAGAAAAAATTTATGGATGATATGAGGAAAATGGTGTATCAACAATTGTTGATGCAAAAGGAAATATTAGAAAAGATCCATCATATTGAAACGAGATTATGTAATTTAGAAAGAAAGTATAAAGGCCTTTCATAATATTTAAAAAGGTTACTCCTTTTTCACTAAAAAAATTCTATGGGTGTAGCTTTTAACAAGTTACACCCATAGAATTTTTAACCTTCGAATTGGTAAAGAGGTGTGCTTAAATATCTTTCTCCATTACTTGGAATAATCGCAAAAACTTTTTTTCCTTTTCCAAGCTTCTCAGCTACTTTTAAGGCGGCGTATATGGCAGCTCCTGAAGAAATCCCACCAAGAATCCCTTCTTGTTTTGCTACCAGACGTGAAGTTTCAAAAGCTTGCTCATTCTCTACTGTAATGACCTCATCATAAACTTCAGTATCTAAAATTTCCGGTATGAATCCAGCTCCAATTCCTTGAATTTTATGAGGTCCTGGCTTACCGCCAGAAAGGACTGGGGATGCTACTGGCTCAACGGCAACAATATGTATTGCTGGAAACTTTTCCTTAAGGACTTGACCAGCACCTGTAACCGTACCTCCTGTACCAATTCCAGAAACAAAAGCATCAATTCTACCAATTTCTTCAGCTTGTCCAAGAAGCTCTTGTCCAGTTGTTTCTTCATGGATTTTTGGATTGGCTGGATTATTAAACTGCTGAGGTACAAAGTACTGTGGATTTTCCTCCAATAACTCTTGAGCTTTGCGAATTGCTCCGCCCATACCTTCCGGTCCAGGAGTTAAAACGAGCTCGGCACCATAGGCACGGAGTAAATTTCGACGTTCCATACTCATGGTTTCTGGCATGACGATAATCGTTTTGTATCCCTTTGCGGCAGCTACCATTGCTAACCCAATTCCTGTATTTCCACTAGTTGGCTCAACAATCGTACTTCCCGGCTTTAGGATTCCATCTTTTTCAGCTGATTCAATCATGGCTATAGCAATACGATCCTTTACACTACTTCCTGGGTTAAAATATTCAAGCTTTAAATAGACATCTGCATGATCAGGATTTACAACGCGATTTAGTTTAACAAGTGGAGTATTCCCGATAAGTTCTACAATTGAATTAGCCACTTTCATCAAAATCTCCTCCAATACTAGTAATTGTTGGTATAAGCTTGCCAACCACTGCCCTTCACAGTGATAGAGCTTATCTTTCCTGTAATGGCGATAGCTATTTATTACCACCCTATATCACAGTCGCTATACACGTATTGTCTATGACTTAGTTCAACATTGCTTGCATTTAGCTCATTATTTTTCGTACTGAGCATATCGTTTAAGGCTTGTCCATGGTCGCTGAGACACAAATCATACATATTTTTGATTTCTTGTTCGGTTAGATTTGGATGCATTTCCTTCATAAATGGTAGTGTGTACGATCGAAGATTGAGTGATTATTGCTATTGTTATTACTGTTGTGTGCTAACGCAGTAGTTCCGATTTCAATCAATAATACAAATTATCACCTCCTTTCGAAAGGACGATAAAAAAAACTTAAAAGCTCTTTCCTGAAGAATTTTACGGAATATTCATATAAAGAAAAACACACTTCCTTTCAATAATAAAATAATCGTTTGATTAATAAAGTTATTTTGTCAATTTCTTTAAAAGTCGAATGAGATATAGATTTGTGTCTATAATCTAGGATAGATTTTTTTGTGTTTTAGATTCTCTATAAGTACTTATCATTAATAAAATAGCTCCACTAACTAAAAATACATCCGCAGTATTAAAAATTGGATAATTAATAAATGTAACTTCGAACATATCTGTTACTTCCCCAAAAATTAAACGATCTACAACGTTTCCCATTGCACCTCCTATAAAAAATCCAAAGGCGATACGTGTTAGCTTATCGGAGACTTTACGAGAATAAATAAGGCCAAAGACAATAACAATAATTGCAATACTAATCAAGAATATTTTTTGTCCCGAAAAAATTCCCCAGGCAGCACCCGCATTACGATGAGATGTTAATTGGAAAACACCATTGATAAGTGGAATGGATTGCCCGTAGTCCATGAAGTTTCGTACTAAATATTTACATAATTGATCAATACTTACTGTGAGAATAATGATCCAATACAAAGTCGTCACCTCGGAGTTCTATTTTTATAAAGAATTGAACTTAATACTTTAAAAGTAAAGGGGATTTATCAGTAAAATGATCGTAAACCATTACGGTTAATTCGAGAATTTAATTATTTTCAAAATTTACGAAGTGAGACCACAGGTTAGGAAATATATTATTTTCTGCCATGATATAAAGGCCTAAACCTATAAATACAATTGGAATAACCCATCGGCCGTATTTCTCAAGTGTTTCAGAAACAAAATGAATCTTGCTAGACGATATCCGATTAAACACCAGACCGCAAACATTATAAAGAAAGTAACAACTATAATGACCAGTTGGTTGTTAATTAAAGTGGAAAAGAACGGAACATAAATGCCAATATTATCTTTACTATTGCAAAGGTGATTAAGGCTACACTTAAATAGAGCTTATTAAATTTGTTTAAACTTGATAGAATTTCCCCTTCATCCTCACCCTTTATAAACAGTTTAACTCCTAAATTGATCGGGATTAGTCCTAATAAACCTACCCACTGATCAGGAATAAGTGTCACACCAAATGCAGCTAAAAGACTAATCAAAACTAAAAGTGCAAAACCAAGATATTGGCCAATGACTGTATCTCTAGGGTAAATACGATTTCCCTTTGGCCCCATGTTAAACGTTCGGCCATTACTTGCTTTAGCTTGTGAACTTGCTTGAGAGAACGGCAACATCAAAATAAAAATGTCATCGATATTGGTTACTATAAAGGACCCTAAAGCAGAGAGAATGGTAAAAAATTAAATTCATAAAATAACTCCTTTCTAAAATACTTCCTAATCGGAAAACAATATATTTTAGTTTTGTTAGTTTTGTTAATATCTCTATATTTCTCCTTCATGTATGATTTAGAATTTCACTTTGCACGTTCTAATATTAATAGATAGTATTTTAGGTGAAAATATTGGAAGTTATTATTCAAACATTTATTTGAATATAATGTGCTTTTAGATTAAAATTATTAATGTAAAATATCAACATTAAAATGTTGGTTTGAATGAAATAAAAAAGGAGAGTAAAATGAAAAACAAAAGAACCAGATCTATTGTACGTATTAGTCTTCTATTTCTTATGGCTTTAGCAGTAGCCTATACTCTTTATCAAAACTTTATCACTGAAAAAATACGGGTTCAAGCAGGTGATCAAGCACCTGATTTTGTTCTTGAAGATATGAACGGTAATAACGTTCAACTTTCAGATTTAAAAGGAAAAGGAGTTTTTCTTAACTTTTGGGGTACTTGGTGCAAGCCTTGTGAAAAGGAAATGCCTTATATGGATAAACAGTATAGTCATTTTAAAAATCTTGGTGTAGAGATATTAGCTGTTAATATCGGAGAAAGTGATATTGCTATTGAATCGTTTGTAAATAGGCATGGGCTTACATTCCCTATTCTTAAAGATAAAGATAGAGCTGTAACGGAAGCATATGATATAACCCCGATTCCTACAACATTTTTGATCGATAAGAATGGAAAAGTGTTAAAAGTGATCACAGGAAGTATGACTGAAAGGGATATAGCAAAATACATGGAACGCATTAAGCCGTAGAGCTAAATAAACAGTAAGGTGGTATCTTCTTGGAACAAATAAGCTTGTTTCTAGCATTTGGTGCAGGTCTTTTATCATTTATTTCACCTTGTTCCCTTCCTTTGTATCCGGCTTTTCTTTCATATATTACAGGAGTCTCCATTAATGATCTAAAGGAAGGAAAAGGTATTTTAAGAAGGAAAGCTTTTTTACACACTATCTTATTTCTAGTTGGATTCTCCATTATCTTTTTAGCTTTGGGGCTTTCCACTTCTTTTATAGGGACGTTCTTTATGGATTATCAAGACTTGTTAAGACAACTTGGGGCTATTGTAATGGTGTTTTTTGGTTTAGTTTTAACTGGGGTTCTTAAATTTGATTTCTTACTTTCTGATAAGAAAATTCATTTTCAAAAAAGACCTTCAGGTTATATAGGATCAATTTTGATTGGAATTGGTTTTGCTGCTGGATGGACTCCTTGCACCGGTCCAATCCTTGCAGGAGTCATTGCGTTAGGTGTATCAGACCCAGGAAAAGGACTACTATACATGGTTTTCTATGTCTTAGGTTTTTCTATTCCATTTCTATTAATGTCTTTATTTATCGATAAAATGACTTTTCTAAAGAAACACAGTGCAATCTTTATGTCTATAGGAGGCATTTTGATGATTTTGATGGGGGGATTATTGTACTTTAATATGATGACAAAAATTATTGCAGTCTTAACTAGTTTGTTCGGAGGATTTACTGGATTTTAAAGTGGATTATCATCATTTTTAATGGGATTAAAAAGCAAATCTTAAAAGTTAGAAGTATTTTGTTAAATAAATTTTTAAGAATTAAATCGTAAGGAGTTTTAGAATGGAACATGTCAAATGCGTATGTGGTCACTCTATTCCATATGGAACGCTTCTTTGTGAATCTTGTGGACGCAATATCGGTAATAGCAAGAATGAAGTTTCTGAAAAACTATTGGATATGAGATACGATGGAAGCGCAAGACGCTCACAAACATATAAAAAGTCACTTATAGATAAGATTTGGAACTTTTTCTCATCCGTTAAAGTAGGGGTTTGGATAATTGTTCTCCTCTTAATTGCTTCTGCAATTGGAACAATTTTTCCTCAAGAGATATATATACCTCAAACGGTTGTTCCAAAAGACTTTTATAAAGATGAATATGGATTTCTTGGACAACTGTATTATGAATTAGGTTTTCACAATCTGTATGGTTCATGGTGGTATTTTTTATTAATAGCAGCTCTAGGTATATCACTTGTTATCGCGAGTTTGGACCGGTTTATTCCATTGTATCGCGCTTTGAACAAACAAGGGATTACACGTCATAAAAGTTTCTTGAGTAGACAACGTCTTTTCAGTGAAACAAAAGTCGAAGAGAAGCTTGATGAACAACTGGATTTGATAATATCCAACTTGGAAAGGAAGCGTTATCAAGTACGTGAAGAAAATGGTCATTTTTTAGCTGAAAAAAGTCGATTTTCAAGATGGGGACCTTATGTGAACCATGTTGGACTAATTATTTTCCTTATTGGAGGAATGCTGCGATTTGTGCCGGGGATGTATGTAGACGAAATGCTCTGGATTCGTGACGGTGAAACAAGTGTTATCCCAGGAACCGATGGAAAATACTATTTAACCAGCGATAAGTTCATTATGGATACCTATCAAAAAGATCAAGAGGATGAAGTTTTTGCTAATACTCTTTCACGGGTCGGTGATGGAAATGTCGTTAAAAACTTTCAAACAAACGTGATTTTGTATGAACGAAAGGGTGAAATTGTTCACGGGGCAGAACCTGAACTTGAAAAGATAAAAGATGAACAAATTAGAGTTAATTACCCCTTAAAACACGATTCATATGCTCTTTATCAAACCTCTTATAAATTAAATGAACTAAATAAGTTTAATTTTAATTTAGTAGACAAAGAGACAGAAGAAAGTTTTGGCAAGATTAAAGTTGATTTGTTAGAACCAAAGAAGGAGTATGATTTAGGCAATGGGTATAAAGTTGAAATTGTGACTTATTTGCCAAACTTCTATTTCAATAGTGAAGGTGTACCTGATACAAAAAACCGCGTTCCCGACAATCCAGCATTTGTGTTTAACATGATATCTCCTGAAAAACCAGAAGGTGAAAGAAGCTTTGTTGCCATTAAACAAACGTTTGACCCAGACGAAGATAATCAATTTAAAATGAAATTTGAAGGCGTTGAAACAAAAAACCTGTCAGCCCTTACAGTTCGGAAAGATAATACGTTATGGTTTCTTGGAGTTGGCGGTGCTATTTTCATGATTGGAGTTATTCAAGGAATGTATTGGAATCATAGACGTATATGGATTAGACGGGATGGTGACAACGTATTAATTGCAGGACATACAAATAAAAATTGGTATGGTATTCAAAATGAAGTGAACCGTATTTTAAAAGAAACCAGCATTCAAGAACTAACCGATCAAACAAACGAGAAAAGCTAAAATTCGTAAAGGAGGAAATGATGTGGTAGCTCTTAGCAGTAACTTATTATATGCAGCATTCTTACTATATCTAGTTGCAACATTTTTATTTGGAGGAGCCATTCGAGATAAGAGACAACAATACGAAAAACCAAGTAAATGGGCAAAAGTCGCAATAACTATCACTATTCTAGCTTTTGCTTCCCATTTGGGATATTTTATTACTCGATGGGTCGCTTCTGGACAAGCGCCTGTTAGTAATATGTTTGAATTTATTACAGCCTTTAGCATGATGATGGTCCTGGCTTTCATAATTCTTTATTTTATCTATAAGGTAGCTGTATTAGGTTTGTTTACTTTACCAATAACATTATTGATTATTGCTTATGGGAGTATGTTTCCCACAGACATTTCTCCATTAATTCCAGCACTGCAAAGCGATTGGCTTGCCATCCATGTAACAACAACTGCACTAGGTTCAGCTATTTTAGCCAGTAGTTTCATTGCAGGGGTCATTTATTTACTTCGTTCTGTTGATCAGACGAAACGCTCAAAAGAGACTTTTTGGCTTGAGGTTGTTATGTACACGATTGTAGCGACACTTGCTTTTGTAGTGATTACAAGTATTTTCAGAGGAGTGGAGTATGAAGCCGTCTACAAATGGGTGGATAAAAATGATCAAGAGGTTGAAATGACATATAATCTACCTTCAATTGTAGGGCCAAATCAAGGTGAATTACTTACAAAAGGTAAAATGGAAGCTCTTGTTGAGGTACCAGCGATTATCGCAGCAGGAAAATTAAACACAGTCATTTGGTCTGTTGTTACTGGTTTATTTTTATACGGAATTCTAAGGCTGATTTTAAGAAAAAGAATTGCTGCAGCGCTTCAGCCATTAACGAAGAATATCAAACTTGATTTGGTTGATGAAATTGGATACAGATCGGTTGCAATAGGTTTTCCGGTATTCACTTTAGGTGCACTCATCTTTGCGATGATCTGGGCTCAAATTGCGTGGACCCGTTTCTGGGGATGGGATCCTAAGGAAGTATGGGCATTAATTACATGGTTATTTTATGCTGCCTATTTACACCTCCGCTTATCGAAAGGTTGGCATGGTGAAAAATCAGCATGGCTCGGAGTTATAGGTTTTGGAATTATTATTTTTAACCTGATTTTCGTTAATCTAATTATTGCTGGTTTACACTCATATGCGTAAAGGAATTAATTAAGAGGGTTTTTTTAAAAGTAAAAGTTTACTATGAAAAAAATAAATTCATTTTTTATCCATGTTCTTGGAGGGGTGAATTTTTAAATCCCCTCCAACTATGTAAATCGATAAAATTCTTTTAAATTTTTTATAAACACATCCGAATTATACTCCTATTCAAGGCTCCTTATGATGAAAAGAGAGTAATACCATCGACTTGAAAATTTCATCATCGATATAGTAAAATGCTAATTTACCTTCCTTTCTATAATTAGCTACACCTGATTTTTTTAAAAACCGTAAATGATAAGAAGCTGTAGCTATTGAGGAATGAATAATATTAGCGACATCACAAACGCAAAGTTCCCCTTCTATAGCTAATGAAAGAATAATTTTTAATCTTGTCTCATCAGCAAGAAGTTTAAATTTTTTTGATAGATGAAGTGTACTTTTAGAACTTAACAAATCTTGTAACTTTGATACTTTTACAGGGTCATAACAATAGATTTCACATTCATCTTTTAGAGTATCTTTCATATTTTTATCAACTAAAGACAATTCTCCCACCTCATTAAAAAATATGTGATTAGCTTATAATGAGTAAGCTTTCATGTCAACATTCAAATATTTACTTGAATAAAGAAGCGAAGTGTTTCATATTCTCTTATGTCTGAAGACGTAAGTATATCTGATTCACGTGTTACTTTATATCGGCTCTTAACAAAAACGCGTGAGAATAACCAAAAAATCATAACTTATTATGAATGAAGGGATGCATGTTTAATGGATAAAAACAAGAAAGGTGAGTATATACCTGCACTAAAATACCATTGGATGACTCGATTTTATGATCCATTAATTCAATGGGGAATGCAAGAAAAAAAGTTCAAAACGCATTTAGTTAAGCAAGCTACCCTCCAACCAAATGAAACGATAATGGATTTAGCTTGCGGTACAGGTACACTTGCACTTTTAATACAGCAATCACAACCTGGTGTGCAAGTAATTGGGGTTGATGCTGATCCTAAAATATTATCAATTGCTAAGGGGAAAATTAAAGAAACTCAAGTTAATAATATCACCTTTGAGGAAGGGTTTTCTGATAAACTGCCCTTTTCCAATAATCTATTTCATCACATATTTACAAGTTTATTTATTCATCATTTAACTCAAGAAATGAAAAAGAAAACATTTGAAGAAGTTTATCGGACACTCAGGTCTGGTGGCCAATTCCATATTATTGATTTTGAAAAGCCACAAAATTGGCTGATGCGTGTTGCATTTTTCTCTATTCAATTTTTAGATGGGTTTGAAACAACTTCAAATCATGTAAAAGGGATAATTCCTAATCTATTAAAAGAAACTGGATTTGTCTCAATTGAAGAAACTGGTCAATTTTCTACTATCACGGGCACACTAAGAGCATATAAAGCTTTTAAGCCATAAGCTTTTTGATTTTTTATCAGACTTCTTGCATTTTTAGCACATGTAATTTTTAATGTCCATTTTACTGTAAATAGTATTGACCATAAAATTAAAATAGAGAGATGGGAATGACATACATGGAGAATATTTCACCTTTAAAAGCAGTTATGGATATCTGGAAGGTTAAACGAGGCAAACCAGAAGACATTCTCTCTCGGCAACAATCTCGTTTACCTGACCTTATTAGTTTTGCAAGATCAAACTCTCAATATTACGCACAAAAATACAGCCTGTTGCCTGAACGGATTTCAAGCTTACAGCAAATCCCACCAGTCACGAAATCAGAACTCATGGCCAATTTTAATGATTGGGTGACTGACCCAGAAGTATCCATCGAAAGTGTGAAAGAATTTGTGTCAGATATGTCATTAGTTGGACAACTTTATTTAGAACGCTATATGGTTTCGACCACTTCAGGGTCAACCGGGGTACCCGGAATCTTTATTCAGGATAAAAGTTCAGATACAATCATGAAAACATTGATGGCGATTCGCGGAACAACAAAATTGATATGGAGTGACATATTGAAAGTGGCAGCAAAAGGCGGACGAAATGCGGCGGTATGTTCTACAGCTGGTCATTTTACGGCATTCAGCACAGCTGAACGTCTGCGTTTAAAAAATCCATCAAACGGAAAAATTAGAGCTTTTTCTATCCAATCCCCCCTTTCCACGCTTGTAAAAGAATTGAATGAATATCAACCAGCCTTAATTGGGGGGTATGCAACAGCGATGGAAATTCTAGCAGAGGAACAAAAAGCAGGTCGGTTAAATATTCAGCCTGTTGCAATCCTTTTGGGGGGAGAAAAGTTATATCCAAATGTTCGTGCGAAACTAGAATCTTTTTTCCAAGCTCGCGTTCTAGATCTTTACGGCGGTACAGAAGCAACAGCCATGACTTTCGAATGTGAAGAAGGTCAGTTTCATGTAAATACCGATTGGATTATATTTGAACCCGTAGATGAATTTTACCAACCTGTGCCACCAGGAAAACAATCCCATTCGGTTTTAATTACAAATCTGGCCAACAGAATTCAGCCCCTTATTCGTTATGAACTAACTGACCGTGTCACCATGTTTTCGGAACCATGCAAATGCGGAAGACCATTCCCAGTAGTACAAGTTGAAGGGAGAACGGATGACATTTTGAAATTCTCTACCCCCAACTGTCAAATCATTCATATTCTGCCCATGGCTCTCAAAACTATTGTTGAGGAAATACCAGGAGTAAGGCGTTTTCAACTGATTCAAACGGCACCGGATAAATTAACAGTACGTTTAGAAGTAGACGAGGGTAATCCTAGAGATCAGATTTGGGAAAATGTTAGAGAAGCTCTTCTAGATTACTTTGCTACCCAGGGACTAACTAACCTTTCAATAGAAAAATCGGAAGAATTGCCACAAAGGCACCTTAAAAGTGGAAAGTACCAGCATGTTTTGATTGATTATCTTAAATAAAACAAATATTAAATAACATTGACGTATATTCTGTACGCTAAGAGATTTCAAATTTGCTTAAAGTATTAAATTCACGTTTTTGCTCTGGACATATAAAGATAAGGCTAATTCACCTTAGTGTTGGAGAAATCAGTCTTATCTTTTCTATTTATTGTATTAGATCCCAAATAGTACATAAAATAAATATCATAAACATTATTATTTTTAATAATAAGCTTTTTTTGTACTACACGTAACAAAAACGAACATTTTTGTTACGTGTAGTAATGATCAACTTTTACTCTAGCTAACTCGTATAATGAGCGTAACAAAAATATGTAACAATATTATTCGTAACAATATTTATCACGAATCGATTTTGGTACAATAGGAGAGGATGAACATGAAGTTTGGCTATATGCGTGTTTCTACATTTGATCAAAATTTGGATCGCCAAAAGAAACAACTTGAAGAATTTGGGTGTGATCGCATTTTCTTTGAAAAAGTAACCGGTACGAAACGAGAGCGACCGGAGTTGAATCGTATGTTGGAATTTTTGCGAATGAACGATACGGTTGCTGTGACGGATCTGACTCGTCTATCCCGTTCTACGAAAGACCTTATTGAAATTACAGAACTCATTTCACAAAAGGGAGCGCATTTAAAAAGTTTAAAGGAATCCTGGCTTGATACAACAACAGCACATGGGAAAATGTTGTTTACTATCTTTGCAGGTATTGCTCAATTTGAGAGAGATTTAACTTCTGAACGGACAAAAGAAGGGATTCTGGCTGCAAGGAAACGAGGAAAATATCCTGGAAGACCGAAAACCGATGAGGAAAAGGTTAAGTATGCCTTGTATCTTATGGACCAAGGGTTGAGTCGTACTGATGCTGCCGAGAAGGCTGGTATTTCTCGCATGACTTTGTATCGTAAGATGCAAAATAACAATAAAATCGAGTAGCAACCATCGGACAAAGGAATTCTGTCGATCATTTCTCAGATTTACTTTGCCCCTGGTTGCACGAACGCTGGTACTGCCCCAAATAGAGTTTTATTCCTTGCCAGTCCATTTATATCCAACACCCCAAACGGTTAGTAAAAACTCATCCGCGGGAAATCCTGCCCTTCTCAACTTTTCCCTAATATTTCTAACATGCGAATCAATCGTGCGGTCTTCAATTGATACTCCATATCCCCAAACCGATTCAATTAAGTGATCTCTGGAGAAAACCTTGTTTCTGTTACTTATAAATAACTGGACCATCGCAAACTCCTTAGGTGTGAGCAAGATCTCTTTATCTTCAAAATAAAGTTCATAAGAAGCTGGTTTAAGTAATAGGCCTTTAAATGAGAGGAATTCTTCTTCTGTTGTAGTTCTTCTAAGTACGGCTTCTATCCTTGCTACAAGTACTTCTTCATCAAATGGTTTCAAAATATAATCATCTGCGCCTATTTTTAACCCTTTAACGATATCAGGCTTCTCACTTCTGGCCGTGAGCATGATAATCGGGATATCCCTAATTTTCTTGAATTCTTTGCATGCTGTCCAGCCATCCATTTCAGGCATCATCACATCTAACAATATTAAATCGGCATGATTTGTTTCTATATACGTTATTGCATCTACCGCAGATGACTTTTTAACACATTTATAACCTAATGGGGTTAAATAAAGCGCAAGTAGATCTAACATTCTGGATTCATCATCAACTAATAGTATCGTTTTCAATGCTATCTGCTCCTTTAAAGACTAATTCAAATTCAGTTCCGATGCCTTCCTTGCTTTTTACTGAGATTGTCCCACCATGAGCAAGGACAAGCTCCTTTACTATGGCAAGCCCCAAACCTGTTCCTCCTAAAGATCTGGTTCTGGACTTATCTACTCGATAAAAGCGGTTTAAAATATAAGGCAGGTCTTCTTCAGGTATTCCTTTTCCATTATCTCGAACCTTAATACTGACATCCTTCTTTTTGCTGCTGACAGCAAGGATTGTTTTGCCTCCAGATGGAGAGTATTTAATAGCGTTATCCAGCAAGTTAAAGATGATTTGCTCAAGTCTGATAGGATCAGCCATAATATATACTCCTTCTGGACAAACTACTTCAAAATCCATTTCTTTTTCGTGGAATGCAGGAGAAAACTTTTGCTCAATTTTCGTAATAAAGTCAGTTAAGTCTATTGCTTTTTTTTGTATTATAAATGAATTTTTGTCCATTTTCGCTAGGTCGAAAAGGTCCTTAATTAAATCAGAAAGGCGATTCGCCTCCTCATGAATTATATTTAAATATTTGTCACGGTCCTCATTGGATAAATTGCGTTTATGAACAATATCTGCATAGCCCTTAATATAGGTGAGGGGGGTCCTTAATTCATGAGAAATGCTCGCTAAGAAATCGTTTCGCTCTAGTTTTAAATAATTCAAGTCGCTGGCAAGCTGAGAAATAGAATCTGCTAAATCCCCGAGTTCGTCATTCCTGTTCTTTGGGAGTGAAATTGTAAAATCTCCCTTGCTAATTTTGGAAGTAGCTTCCTTCATTTTTATTAAAGGTTTTGCAAGTCCTTTAGAAAGAAAAATGATAACAATCAAGGTTAAAAAAACCGCTATTAATCCTGTTAATATAAAATGTTTATTAATTCTTTCAATTAAAGAATGTATTGATTCTGTTTCTTGAAACATAAAAACCTTGCCAGATGTTTTGCCATCTAAATCTATTGGACTAACTGTTGAGATAAACTTTCCCTCTTTCCAGTTATTATCAACAACCTCTCCACCTCGAGGGATATCTGAGTCTGACCTGTTAATATGGTCTTGAACCTCATAGCTCTTTACTGATGAACCAAGAATCTTACCATTCATATCAGTGATAACGACATCGGTATTTGCCTCCGATTCCATTAAAGTTACATGAGAGATTGTATCTGTATCAAAGTGTTTTTCCAGTATATCCCTGTGAGCGTTGCCTCTTGTCTGCAAAGATAGAAACTCTTCTTCTATCCTTGAATCCACAAGGGCTGAATGTAAAAAGAAAAACATAAAAATCTCAAGGCTAAAGATAATTAGAAAGAATACTATTCCAAGCTTAATCGAAATTTTTGTCAATTAATTCACCCGTTTCTCAAGAAACTGCTAATTTAAATTATATTTCTTAAATTTGAAGAATTTATGCAGAATGAGACATATTTTAATACTGAGAACTTTTATATTTTTAGTGTTTAATTAAAGTCTATTCAAAATCTCGAGAATCGAACTATTGACAACTTAATCGAATTTACTTAATATTATGATTAGTTATTTTATTTTGAATATTTAAAATTATATTTATCAATTCATATATAGTCTACAGTTATTAGTTGAATTAAGGGGGCTATATCGAATTTCTTTATGCATTATGCATAGGTTATTCGATATGCCTCCTTTTTTATTATTAAATTAGATATTGGAGGTGATATTGTTAGAAGTTTCATAATAACAAGAGTTTCCGCTGTTTAAAAAGAAGATAGGGGGATATGTGATGATTAAATTAAGAAGTCGAATTGTATTTCTAACCTTCTTTTTTGTAATTACCTTACTTATAAGTGCATGCAGTAATAATAGTCAGGTGAATAACCAGACAGATAATGAAAACAAGGATGCGAAAACAGATTCCACCAAAGAACAGGTGATTACAGTAAATGCCTTATCTGAACCACCCAGTCTCGAACCTGCTTTAATTGATAACCAGGTTGCTGGGGATATATCAAACCAATTATTTGAGGGCCTCGTTCGTTTGGATAAAGAAGGAAAAATTGTTCCAGGTGTGGCTGAAAGATGGGAAACTTCAGATGATGGGACAATTTACACGTTCTACTTAAATAAAGATGCGAAATGGTCAAATGGTGATCCAGTGACTGCTCAAGATTTTGTCTATTCCTGGGAAAAGGTATTAAGGCCTGAAGTAGCCTCTCCGCTAGGAAGTAATTTATTTTTTATCAAAAATGGAGCAGCATATAATGAAGGCTCGTTAAAGGATCCTGCTGAGCTTGGTGTTAAAGCTGTAGATGAATATACCCTTGAAGTTACTCTAGAAAAACCAACTTCCTTCTTCTTGGGACTAACAGCCTTTTTCACCTTATTACCAATCAATGAAGAAGTTGATAAAGCAAATTCGAAATGGGCATCAGAAGCTGACACCTTTGTTTCAAACGGCCCCTTTACAATTGAGAGTTGGAAGCACGGACAAGAATTAGTAATGGTACCTAATGAAAACTATTGGGGGAAAGATGTTGTTAAACTGGATAAGCTAAAGTGGGTAATGGTGAATGAACAAAATACTGAATATGCAATGTACCAATCAAATGAGCTTGACTTTTCTACAAACCTACCAAATTCGATAAGAAATAAATTAATTTCTTCTGGAGAGGCAAATACTGCACCAAGTGCAAGTTTAGCTTACTTACGTTTTAATCATAAAAATGACGTTTTCGCGAACGAAAAAATACGCCAAGCATTAGGTCTAGCGTTGGATAGAAATCTTTTAGTTGAAAAAGTAACACAAGGAGGAGAAATTCCAGCCTTAGGTTTAATTCCAATTGGATTGAGCAGCGGTGCAGGAGAATTTAGGGATTTAGCGGGAGAATCCTTGTTTAAGGATAATGATGTGGAAACAGCAAAACAAAAGCTACAGGAAGGGCTAGATGAATTAGGCCTCTCCTCGTTACCGAAAATCAATCTACTATTCTATACCGATGATACGTACAATAAGCTTTCACAAGCAATGCAAGAAATGTGGAAGAAAAACTTAGGGATAGAAGTTGAACTCCAAACAATGGAGCGTAAAGTATTTGTTCAAAATATTCAAGCAGGGGATTATCAACTAGCAATTTACAGTACAGGTGCGGACTATGATGATGCAAGTAATTTAATGGGACAATTCATGACAGGGGATGTTTATAACTATAGTAATATCTCTATTCCCGAGTACGATCAATTAATGAAAAAAGCAGAAGCAGAATTGAATTTGGAAGAGCGTGCTCAGTATTTGGTGGATGCAGAAAAAGTTCTGATAGACCAAATGGCCATTTCACCTCTTTATTATAGGACGAAGGTATATCTGCAAAAGGATAATATTGATGGAATCTTTCAATATACTATCCAAGCCATTGATTTCCGGGAGGCGTATGTGAAGTAAAGAAAAAAACATTCAATCGCTGAAAGAGTGTACTAAAAGTACACTTTTTCAGTTGTTATCAGACAGGTCCTGCTACAGGAAAATAGGAGGGGAATTATGCGACAATTTCTGGTTAGGAGGATTATTAGTGTTTTTGTGACACTATTCGTTATTATTTCACTAACCTTTTTATTAATGTATGCCATACCAGGAGATCCTTTTACAAGTGAAAATCGCATACCTGAACAGGTAGTCGAAAACTTAAAGGAGCATTATGGGCTTAATGATCCAATGTTAATTCAATATATAAAATACCTAAAAGGAGCCCTATTATTCGACTTCGGTCCTTCAATCAAATGGGATAATCAAACAGTAAATGAACTAATTGCAAGTGGTTTTCCAGTTTCGTCCATGATTGGTCTGCAAGCCATTCTTATTGCAACTTTTTTTGGTATTGTATTAGGAATATTTGCTGCTATTCGCCACAATAGTGCAATTGACTATTTTTCTATGATTATCGCTATTCTTGGCCTTTCTGTTCCCAGTTTCATATTCGCAACAGTTTTAATCAACTTTTTTGCAATTAAGCTACAATGGTTTCCAGTTGCAACCTGGGGGACATGGAAGCATTCCGTCTTGCCAAGTGTTGCACTCGCCGTTACACCAATGGCATATATTGCCCGCCTAACTAGATCGAGCATCCTTGAAGTTTTATCTATGGATTATATTCAAACTGCAATGGCAAAGGGTGTAACCGGTATCAGATTCGTATTTAGGCATGTGCTTAGAAATGCTATGATTCCAGTTGTAACCATACTGGGACCTATAACAGCCACTGTATTGACAGGAAGCTTTGTTATTGAACAAATTTTCGGTGTGCCTGGATTAGGCAAGTACTTTGTGGAAGGAATTACAGATAGAGATTATCCATTAATCTTAGGGACAACAGTTTTTTATAGCGCTATCTTAGTATTCTTTATTATATTGGTTGATATTGCATATGTTCTGATTGACCCAAGAATAAAACTTATGAAAGGGAGGGGATAACAGATGCAGCCAGTGCGGGATGAACTCTTTGTGTTTAGGAAACAAAACAAAGATGAGGATTTACTAAGTAAACCGAGTGTCTCTTTTTGGAAAGACGCATTGGGGAGACTAAAACATAACAAGTTGGCTATGACAGGTCTTGGAATCATAATCTGTTTAATCACGATGTCCATTATAGGTCCCATGCTTGTACCTTATTCATATTCAGACCAAAGTCTGTTAAATGCTAATCTCCCTCCATCAACAGATAATTGGTTTGGAACAGATGATTTAGGAAGGGATATATTTTCAAGGACTTGGGTTGGCTCCCGAATTTCCCTCTTTATTGGGATAACAGCGGTTATATTAGACCTAATAATAGGTGTTATATGGGGAGCGATTGCAGCTTACAAAGGTGGAAAAACAGATGAAATTATGATGAGAATCGTAGATATTCTTTATGGACTGCCTCATTTGCTTGTAACAATTTTATTAATGGTCGTATTAAAACCAGGTTTACTTACAATTATTATAGCGATGGCTGCCACT
Source organism: Cytobacillus oceanisediminis 2691 (assembly GCF_000294775.2). Classification (GTDB taxonomy): domain Bacteria; phylum Bacillota; class Bacilli; order Bacillales; family Cytobacillaceae; genus Cytobacillus; species Cytobacillus pseudoceanisediminis. The sequence goes on along the minus strand of NZ_CP015507.1, from coordinate 120,586 downwards.
GGATGGATAGGAATGGCACGTTTAGTTAGAGGGGAAATTCTAAGATTGAAAGAGTCTGAATTTGTATTAGCATCACAGGTATTGGGAGGAAGTTTTTTCAGAGTACTTTTTAAACATCTTATTCCGAATGCGATGGGTCCGATCATTGTAAGCATGACATTATCTGTTCCTGGTGCCATATTTGCAGAAGCAACATTAAGTTTTTTAGGGCTTGGTGTGCCGGTTCCGCTTGCAAGTTGGGGAACTATGACGTCAGAGGGCCTTGTCACTTTATTAACAGGGGAAACATGGAGACTATTTTTCCCTGCATTGTTTATTTCCTTAACTATGTTTTCATTTAATGTACTTGGAGATGGTTTAAGAGATGCCCTAGATCCTAAGCTGAAAAAATAAAGATACCTCATAGTTTAATTCATATATTAGGGGAGGAGATAAATGTGAACAGACTACTTGAAGTGAAAGACCTTCACGTTAATTTTAATTCTAAAAACCAGCATATCCAAGCTGTCCGCGGGATTTCCTTTCATGTCAATAAAGGGGAAGTTCTTGCTATTGTCGGTGAATCGGGTTGCGGGAAATCAGTTACTGCAAAAAGCATTATGAAATTGCTGCCTGAGAAATCTTGCACCATTCCAAAGGGATCCATATTGTTTAACGGTGAAGAAATCACAACAATGAAGAAAAAACAGTTATCGAAGATTCGAGGAGCAAAGATAGGAATGGTTTTTCAAGATCCGATGACCTCATTAAATCCGACAATGAAGGTTGGCGACCAAATTGCAGAGGGTCTCATTATTCATAAAGGCTACAATAAAAAGTTGGCACGCGAAAAAACAATTGACATTATAAAGCAAGTGGGTATACCCAACCCTGTACATTGCTGTACCAAATATCCTCATCAGCTCAGCGGAGGAATGAGGCAGCGAATTGTCATAGCTATGGCGCTGATCTGCGAACCTGATCTTTTAATTGCGGATGAACCCACGACAGCTTTAGATGTCACCATTCAATCTCAAATTCTAGATCTATTAAAAGAACTCCAGCAAAAAATGGGCATGGCGATTATTCTTATTACACATGATTTAGGAGTAGTGGCAAGGTTTTCGGATCGAGTCAATATTATGTATGCTGGAAAAATAGTCGAAAGTGGTACAAAAAGTGAAATCTTTTACAATCCTAAGCACCCCTATACTCTTGGATTATTAGAATCTATACCCAAACTTGATCACAGCCGAGACCAAAAGTTAACGGCCATTGACGGAACTCCGCCGGACCTTGCAGAACCTCCAAAAGGCTGCGCTTTTACTCCGCGATGTCCTTTTGCAATGGATGTCTGCGATGAATATATTCCGGAAAAAACGGTGCTATCACGTACTCATCATTTAAATTGCTGGTTAATGGACCCAAGAGCCCCGAAAGTCGCAACTAACAAAACAGTATCCCAAGCGGCTAATGAATAAGAATCCTTCCATGCATCCATTATTATATCTTGTATTTTTTAAAAAAGTGAAAACCAACTAACCCTGCCGATGCCGGGATTTTATTAAATAGGAATTAGTAATGAAGGGAGATCTTGATGGAAAAAATCCTGGAAGTAAAAAAACTAACAAAACATTTTCAAGTGGGAAAAGGATTCGAATTAAAAGCGGTTGATGATATTTCGTTTGATATTTATGAAGGAGAAACACTTGGATTAGTAGGCGAGTCCGGCTGTGGTAAATCAACAATTGGAAGGACTATTATTCGATTATACCAAGCAACATCAGGAAAGGTATTTTTTAAAGGAAAAGATGTGCACAAGTTATCTAAAAACGATAAAAAAGATTTTCATAAAAATATACAAATGATATTTCAGGACCCATACGCTTCATTAAATCCGAGGATGACGGTTGCAGATATCATTGCAGAAGGACTAGATATCCATCGCTTAAAAAAAGGGGAAGAAAGAAAAAAGGCAGTATATCAGTTATTAGAAACCGTAGGCTTAAAGCGAAAGCATGCTAATCGTTATGCACATGAGTTTAGCGGTGGCCAGAGGCAAAGAATAGGCATAGCACGGGCATTGGCTGTTGAACCACTGTTTATTATAGCGGATGAGCCCATATCAGCGTTAGATGTATCCGTTCAGGCACAAATTGTAAATCTTTTGATGGAGCTTCAGCAAAAGAAAAAGCTGACCTATTTATTTATTTCTCATGATTTATCCATGGTAAAGTTAATCAGTGATCGAATCGGTGTAATGTATTTAGGAAATTTGATGGAATTAGCACCTAGTAAAAGGCTCTATGAAAACCCGCTTCATCCATATACTACTTCTCTTCTTAAAGCGATCCCGATCGCTGACCCAGCTATAGAGGAAGCTAAAGAAAAGATAACTGTTTCAGGAGACTTACCGAGTCCAACCAATCCTCCCTGCGGTTGTGTTTATCAAACAAGGTGTTCTCTAGCAACAGAGATGTGCTTTCAGCAAAAACCTATTCTAAAACAAGTAGACAAACAGCATTTCGTAGCTTGCCATTTAGCTTGAAAAATTGTTAGAAAATTCGATATTGACAAAATATTAATCTGTTAATAAGATTAATATAATCCTTTAGTCATATAATCTAACAGAATTGTGAGTGTCTGCCCTATGGACGTAAGACCTGATTCAAGAATTGGAAGAAACGCAATGCTATTGGCTCTTTTAGGTAATGAGAAGCTAGAACCTGAATTTATTAAAGATTTAAGATTACAAGGTTATATATATTGTCAGGGTAAAACCGGCTCGATGGAAACTCAGAAGGTGGTTGCTGCAATAGAAACAGCTGCCAGGCAAAATCAAGTCATTGAAAAAGACTTATACCGTGAAACGCATGCTTTATATCATGCAATCATGGAGGCGCTTCATGGGGTTACAAGAGGGCAAGTACTACTAGGAACTGTTTTACGAACCGTAGGATTAAGTTTCGCTGTAATAAGAGGCAAGCCATATAGTTCCGAGGAAGAAGGAGAATGGGTAGCGGTGGCCCTTTACGGAACAATTGGTGCTCCAGTAAAAGGTTCTGAGCATGAAGCAATTGGTTTGGGTATCAATCATATTTAAATTAGTCCATAGTGATTAAGTTATCAGGGGACTATATCATCAGATTTCAACAGTAGGAATCTGGTGGTATGGTCTCCTTTTGTTTTTAAATATTTCTTAAATCTACTACTATCTCACGGATAGTTAATTTACCAGAAGGGTGGAATAGTTTTGATCGAATTGACAGGAAATTCATTAACCATGGAAAAAGCATTTAAAATTATATTCGAAAATGAACCCGTTTTTGTCCCTGATTACATTTGGGGTCAAGTAAATGCAAGTAGAAAAGCTGTATATGATATTGTAGCCAACCAACAGGTAATATACGGGATTACAACCGGGTTCGGTAAATTTAGCGATGTTTATATACAACAAGAGAATGTAGAAGAGCTACAATTGAATTTAATTAGGAGCCATGCATGTGGGGTTGGTGAGCCTTTTTCTGAAGCTGTGACAAGAGCTATGGTATTATTCCGCATAAACGCTCTGCTGAAAGGTTTTTCGGGCATTCGAAGGGCGGTGATTGAATTATTAATAAACTTATTAAATTATCAAATTCACCCTGTTGTACCTCAACAAGGATCACTAGGTGCGAGTGGGGATCTTGCTCCTCTTTCCCACATGGCACTTGTTTTAGTGGGAGAAGGGGAAGTAATTTATCAGGATAAAAGAATGGAAACACTAGAAGTATTTAATAAAACTGGGCTACAGCCTATTTTTTTAAAAGCTAAGGAAGGGTTAGCGCTTATTAATGGTACCCAAGCAATGACTGCAATGGGAGCAGTTTCTTACATTGAAGCAGAAAATCTCGCATTGCAGGCAGACTATATCGCCTCGCTTACTTTAGAAGGACTTCAAGGTATTATAGATGCATTTGATGAGGACATACAAATAGCAAGAGGGTACAAAGAACAAATAGAGGTAGCCGCAAGAATCCGGCAGGTTTTACATGGTAGCCAGCTTGTAACAAAGCAAGGTGATCTGAGGGTTCAAGATGCTTATTCATTGCGTTGTATCCCTCAGGTCCATGGAGCAACATGGCAAGTATTGTCCTATGTTAAAGATAAATTAGAAATTGAAATGAATGCAGCGACAGATAATCCGCTCATTTTCGATAACGGTAAAAAAATTTTGTCCGGTGGAAACTTTCATGGGCAATCAATTGCCTTTGCAATGGACTTTTTGGCAATCGGAATGTCGGAACTCGCAAACATCTCAGAAAGACGAATTGAACGTTTGGTGAATCCTCAATTAAATGATTTACCGCCTTTTCTTAGCCCTGAACCCGGGCTGCAATCCGGTGCAATGATCATGCAGTATTGTGCTGCTTCTTTAGTTTCTGAAAATAAGAAATTAGCTCATCCGGCTAGTGTAGATTCTATCCCTTCATCTGCTAATCAAGAAGATCATGTTAGTATGGGTACAATAGCTTCCCGGTACGCATATAAAATTATTAATAATACAAGAAAAGTACTATCAATTGAATACATTTGCGCTATGCAGGCAGTTGAATATAGAGGTATTTCAAAAATGGCACCGTTTACTTACCAGTTATATGAATTCGGCCGAAATATGGTTCCATCGATTAAAAAAGACCGAGTCTTTTCAAAAGATATAGAGCATATGGCATCCAGGCTAATAGCTTCGGATTTCAAACAAAATATCTTATGCAGGTAGAGAAAGCTGTATCAATAAAAAGGGGTTAGCTTTTGCCCATCCAACAAAAGTTTAACTAGCTTAAAGTATATTCCTCAAGTGAGGCCAGAATCAGATCTCACTGGCTAAAAGGAAAAACAGTTATCTAAAAATAGAGCATCTATATATAAGATTAATATAATAAAATCCCCCCTGTAAGAATGAAGTGCTTATCTTACAGGGGGTTGCTATATTAAGCAAAGATTTTTTATTCCGAAATTATAAAGGACTTAACCATTGAGACTTCATCCAATTTAATGCGGGAATGAGCTCCAAAATAAAATTGAAATCACAAAAAAGCTTCCTTTAATACGTTTGTAAGTAATTCAGAGCTTTCCATTGATTTTGTCATTTTTCTTTTCAGTAGATATATTGATCTTTTCGGCACAGCTATGTCTGTATGAAAGGGAACAATAACTACTTCATCTTGCTGGATCAAACGTTTAGCAACTGCATTGGGAAGAAAACCAAGTCCATTTCGTGTTTTCAAAAACTTTAATAAGAGTGAAACATGGTCAACTTGTAGATGGCAATCTTGATTAGAGGAAACTTCTCTAAACCATCCTGTAAATGTTCCACCCCAATTCAGATGTATATAATTGTAATTCTTCAGGTCCTTTCTTAAAACGAAATGATCAGGAATAGTAAAATTCGAGTCGGCAACCAGAACAAAGGAATCCTCAATAATTAGCTCCATAATGATATTTGCATGATTAATTGGATAGAAAACGATCGCGACATCGATTAATCCATCAATCATTTTTCTAATTAGGATATCGGAATGTTCCGTTACTAAGGTTAATGAGACTTCAGGGTGTGTTTGTTGAAAATTATCAATGGATTCAAATAGCACGTAATCCCATAATGCGTGCGTTGTGCCTATTATTAAATGATCTCTAAAGCCATTTTCTAATTGGATAGCCTTTAGTCCTTCATTGTTTAATTCTAATATCCTCTCCGCATAAGGGAGAAAAACACTTCCGGATTCTGTTAATTTTATGTTTCTCTTATCCCTTTCAAACAAGTCTTTTCCTAATTGCTTTTCAAGCATTTGGATTCTAGATGTAACAGTGGACTGTACAACATTTAGTATCTCTGCTGTACGGGTAAAGCTTTTAGTATTGGCAACAAATATAAAGGCTTTAAGCTGTTCAATATCCATCAGACTCCCCCTAAGATTAATTCAAAAACCAAATTACAGTAATTAAAAATATTCGTTTTACAAATAAATAGCTACCTATTAAGATTATCATATATTCAAATAATTCTAAATATTTTAAAAATATAGGAGGGATGGGTATTGTGCAGACTTGGAATAATTCTGTGAAAGTCTTTGAATGCATCAAATGTAATCAGCAATTTTCTCCCAATGATTACTTTACAGGCTGCCCTGTGTGTTTGAAAAAACAGCAACCTTCAAGTCTCAAGTTTTTGTATGAACAAGACATGCCATGGAAAATAGACAAGTCAGCTAAAGGTATGTTTCGGTACGCAGATCGGTTACCCTACAAAACTTTTCCTACTCTTGGTGAAGGAGAAACTCCCATTATTAGTATGAACGGCCTTGAAAAGGAACTTGGCATACCCGAAATTTGGTTAAAAAATGAGGGGCAAAATCCTACTGGATCCCATAAGGACAGGATGAGTCCACTTATCGTTGCAAGAGCTGCCTCGTTGAATCGTTCGACGGTTATTGCTGCTTCTAGTGGGAATGCTGGTGCATCATTGGCAGCTTATGCAGCAGCTGCAGGATTACGTTGCAAAATCGTGACAACCCCTAAAATTAATGGACCGTGGGAAAAAGCAATTCGTCTTTCTGGAGCAGAAATTATTAAAGTCCAGAATTCATTAGAAAGATGGGAGACAGTCCGGAAGTTGGTGGAAGAAGAAGGTGACTATCCAGCTACGAACTACAACATTCCCCCAGTGGGTAGCAATATGTTTGGAGTTCAAGGGTACACAACGGTGGCATATGAAATCGTTGAGCAATTGAGAGAATGCCAACCTACTGCTGTTATTATACCTTGTGCAAGAGGGGATCTACTTTGGGGAATTTGGGAAGGATTTGTTGAATCGCTGCGGCTAGGATGGATTGAATCCATACCCCGTTTATATGCGGTAGAACCTTTTCCCCGCTTGGCTCATGTTCTTCAAGGACGCGATTACAGAGGGGAATTTAGAGGCGATTCAAGACTATTACCTTCTATCGGAGGAGAAACGGTAACGTACCAATCTTTAGATGCAATTAAATCTTCGAGAGGAGACGCTATAGTAGTTACCAATACTGAAGTTGAAAAGGCTCAATGGGATTTAGCTAAAAGAGGGATTTTTGCTGAAGGGTCAGCAGCTATAACATGGCCGGCTGTCTCAAAACTGGTCAAAACAGGCAAGATTGATGAAAATGACCGTGTTCTTTTGATGATTACATCACATGGATTTAAAGGAGTGTAATTGTATCAGGTTATTAATACTATTTTAGCAAGCTTATTCTAAAGGGGGAACAAGGGGTGAAATTAGCAACCAAAACGCTTATTGCTATTATGTTAGGAGTCCTGGCTGGATTATGTTTAAGCATCTTTTCTCCAAATATATACGGAATATTAAACACCTATATTTTTAGTCCAATCGGTGAATTATTCATTAAAGCAATAAAAATGATTGTCATTCCGCTTGTATTTTCTGCAGTTGTTTTAAGTATTACCTCAATTGGAAGTCCAAAGAAATTAGGACAATTGGGAGGGAAAACAGTTGCTTTATTTGTAGTGACCACCATGATAGCCTGTACCATCGGAATTACAACTGCAATCATAATTGGACCCGGTAAAAATATTGTAATCCCTGAAACTTCATCTATATTACAAGATGAAGACCATAATGACCATGGTGCTTCGTCAACTGACACTTTAGAAATACCAACATTGAAGGACACAATTTTAAACATTATTCCAAGTAATCCCTTTGAAGCTTTTGCTTCGGGAGATATGTTGCAAGTCCTAACATTTTCTATATTTTTCGGATTTGGATTGGTACTTCTCGGCGATAAGGCAAAGACTATAAATCAGTTTATTCATCAGCTTAATGAGCTAATGATGAAGCTTGTTCAAATTATTATGAAGGTGATCCCTTTCGCGGCTTTCTCACTTGTTGCTACATCAATGGGCACTGCAGGCTTGGAGCTTGTTGGATCAATGGTAAAGTATCTTATTGTTATTGCTGTGGGATTAATTGTTCATGTGTTAGTTACTTATAGCTGCATGATATCTCTCTTTACAAAGTTTAAGCCAATTCATTTTTTTCATAAAATGACACCGGCCATTGGGACTGCTTTTGCAACAAGCAGCAGTGCTGCCACACTCCCTGTTACAAAAAGCTGCTGTGAAAATGACCTCAAAATATCTCATGATGTAAGTTCTTTTGTTCTCCCTCTTGGAATGACTATAAATATGAATGGTGCTTCTTTAAGTCATGGAGTAGCTGCCGTTTTCGTCGCACAGCTTAATGGGATAGATTTAGGTCTAGCTCAATATTTAACAATTATTTTTATATCTTTATTGGCTTCAATAGGTGCACCTGCAATACCAGGAGGCGGAATAGTATCGCTATCAATGGTTTTCCTCGCAGTAGGCTTACCGATTGATGGGGTAGGAATTGCAATTATTTTAGGTCTATTTAGATTGGTTGATATGGCATTAACCTCCGTAAATGTGCTCGGAGATGCTGTTTGTGCAAGTATAGTGGATAAGAATAAAGGAAAATCCAGTGACGTTATCAATCAGAATTTTGTGTCTTAATTCAGCAAGTTCCATAGGTTAACCTCTTTTATACCGACACAAGGAAAAGGAACGGTGACTTTTACAGGGATATGAATATGATCCTCTGTCCTGCAAAGTTAACCTATTTTGGTGTGCATCGATAAGTAAAAAATTAACTACATTTATTTCAATTAATCCTTTTGGACCTTAATGGCCCAAAAGGATTTTTTGTAAGCAAAAAAAATCTAGCCAGCGTTTGTTAATTTATCGAATAGGACCCCAACGAAACAGTCATAAATTCATGCTTTTACTTATATTGTAATCGAACTATCTAGATAGTAAAAAGGATTTTCTTCATCTCCATACTTTCTCAAAACAAATGTGCAATAATATTTTTTTCTGAAATATAAAAAGGAGGATTTACATGTTTAAATAAAATTCATTAATGCTTCTAATCTAGTTTTGTAAAACGAAAATAACACTATTTGAACATTATAACGATAGAACGGAGATGTGTATGAAGTCAAAAATCTACTTTACGCTATTTGTTGTCAGCTTTGTAATAATGGGACTAGAAATGACCGCTACAAGACTGATAGCACCTTCATTTGGTAACACAGTTTACACATGGGGAATAATTATATCGATATTCCTGATTGGATCAAGTGTAGGATACATAGTAGGAGGATATCTAGCTGATAAAGCAAACATTCGCGAAATCATGTTGTTTATATATCTTTTTGGTATTCTTTCGATAGCCATTATTCCATTGATTAAAACTACGCTTTTTCCATTACTTGAATCACTTTCAAGTACCCCCGGTACTACGCTCGGTGTGCTTTTGCTTTATTTAATTCCTAATTTTCTTCTAAGTGTAATTGGGACTGTACTTATGAAGGATGGTATAGGAGAATTGGCAAGTGGAAAAGTCATTGGTAGCTTACATTCAGCATCAGCTATCGGAAGCGTTCTTGGAACACTTGTGACAACTTTCTGGCTAATACCCTGGACTAATATCAACTCCATTATTGGCCTTCTAGCTGGCCTGGTATATTTAACAAACATTATTTATTGTGATACTAAAACCAAGATGCAAGGATTTTTATTAATTATCCCTGCACTGTTTATTGCTCTTCCTTTTCTTTTAGTTGGAGAGAAATCCCAAGATATTCTTTTGAAGAAGACAAGTCTTTACCATGATATTTATGTATTGGAAAAGGATTTCTATCAAGGGAGAGAAGGAAGATTCCGTTCACTCACCTTTGGCAATAAAACTACTATTCAGGGAATGATGGATATGAATCAACCTGACAAACTTCTCCTTGATTATTCAAAAAGCGTGTGGGAGATTTCTAAAACATTTTCTCCAGAGAGTAAAGAAGTCTACATGATTGGCCACGGTATTGGAACATTAACACGGAAGTTTGAAGATACCAATAAAAATGTTCTCGTTGCGGAAATCGACAAAGAGGTAGTAGACGTCAGCCGCCAATATTTTCAATACAATGGTAATAGTGTAGAGATAGGTGACGGGAGAAAAATTCTAAAAGAGCAGAAAAAAAGATTTGATCTCATCTTTTTGGACGCTTATAACAATACAACTCAAATTCCCTTTCATTTAATTTCAAAAGAGTTCTTTGAGCTAACAAGTGAGAAGTTAAATAATAATGGTATTTTAATTATTAACGCAATCGGCAAACAGAAAGGAGATTTGCTGATTGAATCAATGAATAGCACTTTAAAATCAGTTTATCCCTATGTTTACATCTATGGGAGAGAAGATGGAAAAGGAATTCAAAACTTTACAATTATTGGAAGTAAATACCCGATTGAGGATAAAAAAATAAAGGGCCATAACTTGATCAAAGTTGGAAAAGGGAAAGTAATTCTAGATAGCGACACGAAGTTAACTAACCTAAATTAATTTTATAATTCCAAGCTAGTAATTGTCATATTAATATACCCAAGAATAATAAAGAATGTAACAGATATAATCATCCAACAATAACAGAAAGCCCTTAGGTTTTTTTATTTTTTCAGTGATGACTATTAATAAAAGAGCGACATAAGTGAAATTTTTTTGTTACCATGAGAGAAAAAATAAAAAAAGCTGGTGGAAAAATGGGGAAAACAATTTTAGTTGTCGATGACGATCATGATATTGTACGGCTAATTACAGAAAGCTTAAAATTTGAACAGTTTAATACGATACAAGCTTATTCTGGAAAAAAGGCTTTTTACTATTTGAAAGAAAACAAGATTGATTTTGTTGTTTTGGATATCATGATGCCGGAAATGGACGGTTTTGAAGTTTGCCGGAAAATTAGAAGTGAATACAATATCCCCATTCTGTTGCTAAGTGCACGCAGCAGGGATATGGACAAGATTATCGGACTGGAAATTGGAGCAGACGACTATATGACGAAACCTTTCAGCATTCAGGAGCTTACCTCACGGATAAAAGCTCATTTCAGAAAGGTTGACCGGTTGCATCAGGAATGGAATGGCATTATAAAGGAGAAGGAAGTGAAGTTTCTAAATTCAAACTCGCCTCTTGTGTTAAATGACAAGACTTTTGAAGCTTTTTTAAATCATCAAAAGTTAGAGTTATCGACTAAGGAATTTCAAATTTTATCCTTTCTGAAGAATCATCCCAATAATGTCCTCACCCGTGAACAAATTTATGATAGCGTCTGGGGAGACGAATACGGAGATTTAAACACCGTCACCGTTCATATAAAAAATATCCGAAAAAAGATTGGCGTACAGCATGATTTCATCAAAACCGTCTGGGGTGTTGGTTACAAATATATTGAAGGGAATACATCAACATGAAGCTAAAAACCAAGCTTCCATTACTATTTCTCTTCATATTTCTTCTAACGCTTCTGCTGATTGCTGCCTTTTTTGTTTTTTATATAAAATCGTTATCAGCAGATGAAGGACACGTATGGCTAGAAAATATATTTAGTCCGGTTCATTTTCAAATGCTCTTACTTCTAAGTATTTTAATGGGCTTGTTGTTTGTTGTTTTAACAGTGTTTTTTCACTTCAATATTACTAAACCCATCCAAGCACTCAATTTAAGACTGAAAAAAGTAAATATAGGAAACTCCCGAACCCCCTTGCATTCAAGAAGGAAGGATGAAATCGGAGACCTGTATAATCATTTTAATGAGATGGAAGAAAGACTATATCAAGCCCATAGGGAACAGGTTGATATGATAGCAGCTATTGCTCATGATTTGAAGACTCCATTAACTACAATAACAGGTTTTGTTGAGCTTCTCTCTATACAGAAAGATCTGACCAGAATGGAGACACAGGATTATTATGAGCTTATTATGAAAAAAACAAAACACATGGTGGAGCTGATTGATTCTTTCTCAATGTATACTAAGAATGAGGCAATGTTTGAAACCATAGCTATGATACCGATAGCAGCTCATAAGTTGTTTGACACTATATCATCTGAATATGAGACCGAGTTATCTAGCTTCGAGTTCAGGCTTACATGGAAACATACTTTTAACCCGAACCAGCTCATTAGTATCAATGAACACATGATACGGCGTGTATTTGGAAATCTTTTCAGTAATGCTGTAAGATACAGCAATAGTAATGAACTTCATGTCTATTTGACCGGTTATGTACAGGAAGGTTATGCATACTTTCTAATAGAGGATAATGGCGTTGGAGTGCCTAATCAGGACCTGTCTTTACTGTTTCGTAAATTTTACACGGTGGATAAATCTAGACAAATGAGTAATGGCGGTTCTGGACTAGGTCTAGCAAGCTGTAAATTAATAATTGAACATCATGGCGGTCAGATTCATGCGTTTCATTCAAATCATGGGGGATTGGGAATCCGTTTTTCACTCCCACTATCAGTATAGGAATGTGTTCTGAAAGACTTTCAGTTGAAAAACTGAAGGTTTTTTTGTTTAAATGCCACTTCATAATTCTTTATATTTTTTCATAACTTTTTTATTTTCTTTTTATAGGAGTTTTAGTTTTCTTTTTTACAATAAGACTGCCAGGATCCTATAGAGCTTTAAAGGATTTTACAATAAGTATTTGACCAATTAACTAAATAGGAGGAAACCCCAATGAGTAAATTATCAAACTCCAATCACGACAATGGCGGGAAGCAAGCTAAGGAGCGGCAGCCAGTTATGCCACGCTGGGTAAAGGTATCATTAATCATTCTTATAGCTCTGTTCCTGCTTTTTGTCATCATAAACATCACAGGCATAGGAGGCAAGCACGGACCTATGCGGCATTTTGGCCAGACACTGCCCACAGAACAAATGGAGGCACAACAACCATGACAATGAAGCCTGGACTCCGTAAGTTCGCCCTCACCGCGCATGTCACTTGCTCCGTTGGCTGGATTGGAACTGTTATTGCGTACATAGCTTTAGCCATCGCTGGTCAAATCAGCCCGGATATCCAAACGGTACGTGCCGTTTGGATCGCGATGGAATTGATCGGATGGTACGTCATCGTCCCGTTGGCGCTCATCTCGCTACTCACTGGAATTATCATGTCACTCGGCACCCCATGGGGCCTTTTCCGTCATTATTGGGTTATATTCAAACTTTTACTAACGGTATTTTCTACGTTCGTCTTGCTCCTTCATATGCCGTTAGTGAGCTCCTTGGCACGATTGGCAGAAGAAGCGGATCCTACAGGTCTGAGCAGGCTACCGAATGAAATATTTCATCCCGCTGGCGGCTTGCTATTGTTGCTGCTTATCGTGACATTGTCGGTGTACAAGCCGCGGGGTATTACCCCATATGGTTGGAAAAAGCAACAGAAGCAATATAACCATTTGTAGAAGCAGAAGCCTCCTCTATAGCATTCGGTGCAGCAGCCAACATATTTTTAAAAAAGAATAACCTAAACTGAAGAATGGTTTTGATGTTTAATTGACAAATTCCTGTTGAATATTGTGATTACCCTTAGACAAACTGTTTTTATCCTAGATATTTGTTATATAATTAAAAAAAAGCATGGAGGTTTTTAGACGTTGAATACTAATGCGGAACAAATAATAACTGATCTTTTAATTAAAAAAGTTTCACCTTTTTTAATTGTTTTATTTGGTTCAACCGTCAATGGAAACATCCATAGAGAGAGCGATATTGATATTGCTTTTTTAAGCGATGAAAAAAACTTAGATAAATATGAATTGTTTATGATCGCTCAAGAACTGGCCGCAAAACTAAACCGAGAAATAGATTTGATTGATTTAAATAAAGCCAGTACGGTTTTTCAAGCTCAAATTGTCCAGACAGGTAAAACCATCTATTGTACGGATGAACGAAAAAAGGAGGAATTTGAGTTAAAAGCATTAAAGATGTACGTAAAGCTAAATGAAGAACGTTCTGAGATAATAAAAAAGATAGATGAAAGCGGGACCATATATGAAAAGTGATGTGATTCTAAACAAAGTAAGTATTATCGAACGTTGTATTAAAAGAATACATGAGGAATACGATAATAACTCGAAAAACCTAGAGAATTACACTAAACAAGATTCAATAATATTAAATCTTCAGCGGGCTTGTGAAGCGAGATTGATCTAGCCATGCATATAATTGCTAATAAGAAGCTAGGGCTTCCGCAAAATAGCCGGGATGCATTTTCAATATTAGAGAAAGAAGGGATTCTACAAGCAAATCTATCTCAAAAAATGAAAGCGATGGTTGGTTTCCGAAATATTGCAGTTCATGACTACCAAGAAATTAATTTAGAGATATTAAAAAAAATACTTGATGATCATTTAGCTGATTTTTTTGAGTATACCAAAACAATTTTAATGTTTTAGCTTATTCTACAAAATACTAAATTAGGTTTTACTACAATACTGAGTAAATTAGTATATTAAATCCTCTCATGACAAAGTCAAGGGGATTATTTTTTTGTTGTTTATAACATAAAGGTATAATCATGGTTAAAATGAACTCACTAAAAGAATAAGATGTTTGCTATAGCATGAATTAAGGAAAGAGAACAAGAAAGGTTTTTTATGTGTGGATATTTTAAGTTTTTTCTACATTTTAATGGGTGAAGCGGTGTATCATCTGGTTTATTTAAAATGAATCTTGAAGGGGTAAAATATCTAATGAAAAATAGATTATTTAAAGGAGTAGGTAAACATGCAAAGAGTTCAAATAGAATTATATTCAAGACCAACTTGACTGGATTGTAAAGAAGCGAAGGAGTTTCTTTCGCAGAACGGTATTAAATACATTGAATATGATTTAACCCGGAACCCTGATAAAGAGGAAGAAATGAAAAAAAGAACGGGCTCTCGCATTGTGCCTGCTTTTGTTATAAGAGATACAAGACTCCTAAGTATTATGAAACGTCCTAAAATTTTTATTGGTTTTGAAGTGAATAAGGACAAAATTATTCAGTTACTTAAAGTGCAAAGATAAATTTTAAAACAGATAAGAGTGTGGAAGGAGTTCTGCTGACAACATGCAGCTGAGACTAATCCAAGATTTTGGGCATACTTGTAAAGTGATGAAATAGTGAATTTGAGAAACCAGACTCAAAAGTTAATTCCAAAAAAATACAATTAATGGACTTTCTTTTTTATGAAAGTCCTCTTTTTAATTATCAAGTAAGGCCTTTTTGAGGGTTTTGTAAAAATATATTCCGAATAGTAAAACCTCGATTACACCACCCAAGTATTATTAAGTAAACCAGCATAATTTTTAATTTAATGAACCTATATGCCAAACACCTATTTTTAATCTTAATAAAAAAATCCTTCACATACTATAGAGGGGTATAGTATTATGTGATTAAAGGGAATGTTGATAAATTCAAAAAGTCTTGAAGAATTTATTTAAATCGAGAAATGCTAAGAAGTTGCACTGACTAAGACTCAATCAGCTTTAAATAGTGACGCTTGTGATTTTCTATAGAGCATGTAATAAAGACTTATGTTTTAGGAAAAAATCTAGAAGGTGATTGAACGCTTTCCATTGTTATAGAGGTTAAATAAAAAGGGAGAACAAGGGGGAATTCTTATGAACTTAGATGGAGTTAGCAAACATCTATTAATTTGCAACGGGAAAACATGCATGAAAAATGGAGCTGAAGAAGTAACAGAGACCGTTAGGGGAGAATTGAAAAACTTAGCGCTGCAAAAGGAGATTCATACAACAAAAACATTATGTAACGGCCAATGCAAACATGGTCCTATCGTTGTTCTATATCCAGATGGAGCCTGGTACAAAGAAATGAATAAAATTAAAAGTGAAGAACTTATTCGTCAATTAAAAGAAGAGAGAACTGGTAATTTAAGTTCTAAACTTTACTACCATGATGGAAAAACATTTAAGAAGGATGAAAGTGAAATATAACATTATACTAATTCATCGAAAAAGCGTTGCTGTAAAACAGGACGCTTTTCTACTTTCAGTGACAATTACACTTAAGTAAAATCTATGGCGGTATTTTGTTTCTTCAAAACTAGTAACCGATTAATTGTTTAGTTGTTTATAAGGGAAAAGAGAGATTTTTAGTAACCCCCTGGATAAATGCAAAATTGCTGGTGCTCACGTTAATGAGGATTCTTTGTTAACAGAAGGGGAGCGTATAAATTCAAATCTCAGCCTTAAACTATAACTATTCGTATAATACTAATTTTACGAATAGTTATAATCGACATGTAAACAGTGGCTTGCTATAATTAACATACATAGTATTCATTATATTTTTGAATAAGAAATAAATTCATTAGTATTACTACGATAAGATTATACATAATTGGAGTTATACCAGTCCGAGTACATTTTCCACCTTTAAAGTTAAAGATCAAACCTAGGATTTTTAGTAAAGGAGCGGTTTAAAATTGAATCCACACCTTGAAGAAACCATTATAGATGTACTTCGTGAAAAATTATCCCCCGATTGGATAGTTATGTTTGGTTCAACCGTTAGTGGAAATACCCATAAAGAAAGTGACATTGATATTGCATATTTGAGTGACACAATTAAAGCAGATAAATATCAAATATTTATGATTGCTCAGGAATTAGCAGCAAAACTCAACAAAGATGTGGACCTCATTGATTTAAATCAGGCCAGTACAGTATTTCAAGCCCAAATAGTTCAATCCGGAACAACTATTTATTGTACCAATGAGCGAAAAAAAGCTGAATTTGAAGTTAAAGTATTAAAAATGTATACGAAGCTAAATGAGGAGCGATCAGAGATATTAAAAAAAATTGACGAAAGCGGGACAATATATGAAAAGTGATGTAATTTTAAATAAAATAAATATAATTGAACGCTGTATTAAACGAATTCACGAGGAATACGACCAGAATCCTAAAAATCTAGAGAATTATACAAAGCAAGATTCAATTATTTTAAATCTGCAGCGGGCTTGTGAGGCAAGTATTGACTTGGCCATGCACATAGTAGCCGTAAAAAAACTGGGACTCCCACAACAAAGCCGGGATGCATTTACCTTATTGGAAGCTGAGGGTATTATTCCCTCCTCTCTTTCAGATAAGATGAAAGCTATGGTTGGATTTCGTAATATTGCAGTTCATGATTACCAAGAGATTAATTTAGTGATCCTTCAAAAGATACTTGATAATCATTTAGTGGATTTCTTTGAATATACAAAAACCATTTTAATGCACTGATATAGTTTTAAATAATATAATTATGTAAACTACTATTCGTAATAATTGTATTATACGAACATTAGTTCCATTATTTTACACCCATAATCATACAGTTCTTTTCTTGCCTCATGATTTAAACGAGCATACAGCTGCGTTTGTTGTGGGCCATTATGCCCTAAAAGAACCTGTATACAGGCTAACGGCATTCTATTCCGTGCTAAATGCAGAAAAGGTAGGGCGAAATATAAACAATTCGCTCTTTTTTACGTTTCCCTTTTGGTATTGTTATCATACGTTCCGGTCAATTAATATCCTCTTTTTTCATGTCAACTAACTATATAAGGCACACAGTCCTGGCATATTGTCATAATGATAGTAAGTTGCACTCTAGAATAACCAAAGGAATGTCTCAATTCTGAAGACATTCCCTTTTCTATCAAGATATATTTAGTTCTTACCATTTTTATTTAAATACAACTCTTCACAATCTTTAAACTCATTTTCAATAATTACAGGAATGCTGATCTTATTGTCAAAAAAGCTGTCTTCTGACTGCTCTTAGAGTTTTCCCATTCAAACATTTTTATAAATCAAACTTTAGCTTCACATCTTACTAAGTCATAAAATAGCACCTCATGTGAGATGCTAAAAAGTTTTGCTATTTAACTATGATGGGAAGTACGCCTTTGGCTAAGCGTGAACCCCATTAACGTTTTTTCAATAATATCCGTTTCGAATAACTTTTCAATTCCATTGATGATTTCCTCTTTAGAAAACCTATTTGCCTTATCTTCTGACCAGCACTTAAACTCATCGACAATTTCTTCCTGAGATAGTTCTCCTTTCTCCTTTAATAAATAAGTAATTGTCGATAAGCATTCCAGTTCATGGTTAGAACTTAAATTGTTAACGTACTCTGCTGCTATTTTGATAAATGGCACTAAAGTTCCCAATTTAAATTCTACCTGACCGCTCACAATTTTATTGTAGAGAATCCCATATGCTTCTTCAGTATTCATCACACCATGATATTTCTGAAATTCTTTGATATTCCTGCTAATGATGGCAATAGAGTTATCGTATGGACCGTATTTATGTCTAGTGAAATTGAAGTAACTTTCCCTAGAAAACACATCCATATAGAAAGCTGTTTTTTGAAGTCTTAACGTATCAAATTTATTAAGGTGATGTTTAATACTCATTAATATAAGCGCTGATAAACTTAGATTAGGTTCTGCTTTTGGTTGTGATACGTAATTTTGAGATGGTTCAAAAATGTAAATTTGAACCTTTTCATCTACTACTGCCAATTTTTTCTCGATTATCGTTTTCACTTCGCTCCAAACTAGTCCTCCATTACCAGCTCCTAAAGGCGGAATAGCTATGGATTGAATACCTAAATTATCAATTAATGGTATGAGTTCATCCAGTCCTTTTTCTACATATTCTATTTTGGATTTTGCTCTCCATTTATTTTTAGTTGGGAAATTCACTATAATTTTACCGTCTTCTATAAAATAGTGAAGCTTTCCAATCTGTAGCTCACCTGTCTTACAAGCTTTGACATAATCCTTATTGTTCTCCGGAAATTTCAACTTAAATTGATATGCAATACCTTTTCCCATATACCCTTCACAGTTTACAGTATTAACCAGAGCCTCAGCTGACGATTTTAGTAAGTCACCTGTTGTATAAATAATCACGTTTTCACCTCACTTTCTTTTAGCAGATTTTTCTATAACCACCGTCCAACATCCACAAACGGTGGCGTTTTGTTAATACCTTTAGAATGCAATTTATTCATAACAACCGACCTTGTTCCTTCATTTTTCACATAAATGCAATGAAAGAGCTTAGCAGGAACAGTTAAAGGCGTCAAACATTCAGCCATTTTTACATTCTTAGTATATCGATCTTCCGTACCTAGTTTGTGCATCGTATCCCAATCGATTGCTTCAAAACCTTCTTCATAGTCATATAATTGATAATTTTCTTCAATATTAAGTGGATGTCTTGGTAATATTTTAAACTTATTATGTTTAGCTAATTCTCTTGTAATACAAATATACATAAAGTCTTCATCTTCATATGTGCTTTTTACAGCAACATCAAATGAAGAATAGGGATGAAAGTGAAATGGAGTATATACATCCAGTCCAAGTTCTGTACGTTTAGAAATAATCTTTGAATCTGCAATATCAAAGAAACGAACATCATTATCCTTAACTAATTTCCTTGATATTAAACCATGCTCCAATATGGAGTCTAAATTCGACAATCGAGTCAAATGATATAAGAGTTTTCCCTTTTTTATATTCCCTATCGCCATGTTAAAATTCCACCTTAATATAATACTATCAATATAGCAAGCATGTTAGTTTCATTCTATAATTATACCATATTGTGGAATAGCCACATTAGCAATTTTATAATAAAGCTAAGTACATTCCTTCCAGAAATAATTTTTTTGCACAGTATAGGTCTAATACGCCATAACAGATTAATTTATCTTATTCAACAAACCTGCCCCGTTAGCCATCCATGAAGCACAAAAATCAGTGCTTCACCACAGAGAATGAAAATGGTTTTGAACCGTCAATACTTATTCTACGGCTGGAGAGGAAGGTCGCTGAACTATAGTGCGTTAGAGCCCATCCGTTAGTCTAACTCCACCGACCACGGTGCACCACTGACTGTAGCTCCCTTACGGGAAGCACACATGGTAGATTAATCCTATTTCTGGTTGATGCACCAGCCTCTACTTTAATGATTGCCGTAGAAAGGATGTTTTCAATGGATGTAGTCAATGAAAGAGCTTGTGGTATGGATGTCCATAAGGACAACATTACTGCCTGTATTATCACGCCTGAAGGAAAGGAGGTTAAAACTTTTTCTACTAAGACTGTATTTCTATTGAAGTTGATTGACTGGGTTAAGCAATATAACTGTACACATGTAGCATGGAAAGCACGAGCGTTTATTGGAAATCGTAAAATTACTGGAAGCTGAGGATATCGAGTTTTTAGTGGTGAATGCCCAACACATGAAGGCTGTTCCAGGACGTAAGACAGATGTAAAAGATGCAGAATGGATTGCCAAACTGCTTCGCCACGGGCAGCTTAAAGCCAGTTATATTCCCGACCGGAATCAACGTGAACTTCGCGAGCTCGTTCGTTATCGCCGAAGCATCATTGAGGAGCGTGCAAGACAACATAACCGGATTCAAAAGGTGTTAGAAGACGCAAACATTAAGCTGGGATCAGTGTTTCGGGTGTACTAGGTGTTTCGGCGAGACATCCTTGACGCAATCGCAGATGGCGAAGAGGATCCTGAGAAACTAGCAAACTTCGTACGACGCACCATGAAAAAGAAGAAGGAAGAATTGAAACTAGCTTTAAAAGGCTATATTAACTCACATCAACGGTTAATGTTGAAAACCATTTTGGGCCACATTGATTTTCTGACTGAACAGATCGAGATGCTCGATCAAGAAGTTGCGAAAAGAGTAAGCTCTCATCAAGAGGATGTGGAAATACTTGATTCAATTCCTGGCATTGCGACAAGAATGGCTGAACAAATCCTTTCTGAAATCGGAACTGATGTAAAAAAGCAGTATCCCACTGCAGCCCATATGTGTTCCTGGGCAGGCTTGGTTCCAGGACAGAATGAAAGTGCAGGAAAAAGGAAATCGGCTAAAACTAAAAAAGGAAACAAGTATTTAAAGTCCGCTTTGACTGAGGCAGCTCATTCGGTAAGGGGATCCAAAAACTATCTCGGAGCACTGTATAGGCGTACAGCCTCAGGAAAAGGCAAGAAACGCGCTGGTATTGTCGTCGCTCACGCCATATTACGTATCTCTTATTATCTTCTAACTCGTAAAGAATTGTATGTAGACTTGGGCGAAGACCACTTTGATAAACAGAGACAACAATTAGACGACTCGAAAGCTTAGGATACACAGAAACGTTGGAAGAGCCTAAAGCATCCTAATTCCAGTCAAACTAATTACCATAGATCCTAATGTGGCGCTCTCCCCTTAAAAAAAACAAATGAGCTGCGTCTTCTTCAGTATTGCCTTTTTTTGAGAATTGCAGAAGTTAATTTCATGGTAGTGCATAATTCTATAGTACTATTTAGCGAAGAGTTCACTGTGAACACATCTTGTCTTTACCCTTAGCTGTAACAAAGATAGGTATATTTCATTTTTAACTTTCTTCAATTTAAAAAGACCTGGTAACATAACCAAGTCTTTAAATTGTTCTTATTAAAATAACATGAAGAATTAAAGCTTAAAAAGTCTTTTAATCTTATCAATTAGACGATTACTCTTTTGAACATGCTTTTTTACAGACTCTTGATCATTATTTATAACTTCTTGAATGGCAGTTTTTGATATTGATCCTGCCCAAACTATCTTATCATTTGTAATAAAGTAATGTGATTGACAAGGGTGACTCCAATTTCCTATAGATGGGGAAAGTGATACCGTTTCGCCGTCATATGTTAATTTCCATCTCGATGGTGAAAGCGAAGTGACAATGTTAGCTCCGCATCCACACGCACATTTATGTTTCGCGATATCATACTCAATCGAAATATATAATACATTTTGTTCAATTTCTGATGGGATAAACTCAACAAATTTATGTTGCATGACTTACAGCTTCTTCATCAAGAATGAATGTTGAATGATAAATTGTTTCATCGCTAAGATAAAAACCAAACATCTTCTTCCATGTAACTATACCCATTACAGCATTTAGAGCATTCAACTCCGAAATTTGAATGTTTTGAGCATACACATCATCATCTGCTGCTTGTCCCATTGCAATTTTATTCAATGATGAGCTATTGTCAGGGGTAATCAGTGTTTTTCTAACGGTTCCCCTAATGGAATCTCCTACAACTGTTAGCCCTATGCCCAAGTCAACAAACGGAATATTAGTCTTGGTAAGATATTCAGTAATAATCCTTTTAGGTTCTGCTAGGTCCAGAGCAAGAAAAACAAAATCATGTTCACCTAACATATGCACATTTGACTCATCAAGATACTCCTCATGTGCAATGATGCCATTTCTTAGTTGATCATACTTACTCTTAAGAAATGCAACTTTACTTGGTTTTTGCTGAAGCTCATCTATAGCTACTGCACCCGGCATTCTAAAGACATTATGATTGAATAAAGTATCACCGTCAAAGAGAGAAATCTGTTTTACCGGTGTTTTGCTAACAAAATCCAAAATAAATGATCCTGTGCCTCCTAATCCTACAATCGCAATTTTCTGTTCCTTAAATTTATTGGCAATATGAGATAAACCTGCTCTGGCTGTATTGGTATCAGGATACAGAAATACACTTTCGTTGTTATAGTCCTCAAAATCAAAGTTCTGTGCTGTTACGCTTGAATCGATGGACTTTGCTGGGGCAGATAACAGGTTTGCGTACTTTAGAATTTTTGTATAGAAATCCGGATATTGACCGCTTGGTGGTTTTGCCGAGAAATAGTAATTTCCCACAATATCTTGATTTAAAGGATAATGCGACTGTGAATTTACGTATGATTTGTCTTCGTTTCCAAATTGATCGCAAGGATGCTCCCCTGCGAATCGAACTGTGTGATCTTGGGGAGCTACTGTATTTAATCCAGATAGCGTCAAAGGACAAAAAATTGTCCCAAACAGGACTTTTTTATCCTTGTTAACATAAGGAATTCCTTTTACGACAAGATTATCTTTTACGAATGATACGTTATATCCTTCATCAACCAACCTTTTCAAATCTTGATTATGATCTATTAGTTGAGTCGACATTTATCCTCATTCCTTCCTTCATCTTTATTGAATCTCCGAAGGAATAATCCCGGCTGTGTTTTTCACCTTTATCGTTTTTTAGCGTAGACACCATAGTGTATGATTTTTGTGAATCATCGTAGCTTCCATATGCAAGAGTAACTATCTCTTGAAAGGAATAATCTCTTTTCTCAACTTCCTTTGGTTCACCGTTAATAATGACAGTAAAATTTTTTTTCATTTTGCTTGCTCCTTCTCAATTTATTAGAAGAAAGAAGCTCCACTTTTTAGAAGATATGAATTTGATTTACATCAAAATTTACGATATAATTTAACCGACTAAAGTTTTTATTTCATATCTTTCTAAGGTGGAAAAGCTATTTTTAGCTTCTTTCCACTTTTTTCATTATATGAATTTTTATTCAAAAATACTAACAATTTTACTTTTTTTTCATTAATTGTTCGTGTTTAGTCAATAAAAGATCCGTTGATGATCTTGAATGTTGGTGTAATATCGATTCCAATAGTTTTTAAAGCTTCGTGAAGAAATAGTAAACATAGAACAAAACCGGTTAGTTTCTTTACTACATTCTCATACAAAACAGTCATTTACCAAATCACCCCTTTAAATTGTAAAATACTGCTTGTTTTTTGATCCATAAATCGACTGGTAAAGGCTTTTATTTTATCCAATTTCCATTACTACGCCAATACGACCATTTCCTGTTTTTCCTTCGTTTCCATGTTTCTCACCTTCTTCTATGACCCGTTTTCAATTTCAAAATTGAAGTCCTCTTTTTAAAAAAGCCTGCTATTTAAAACAAGCTTTTGTAAACAAATTGTCTTCCGCCTTCAGGCATCTGTATCTCTTCCCGTGCAATCAAACGTTTTTCATATAATTTTGAAAGTTGAGTGCTTGCGGTATTAATCTGTTTGTCAAATGCATCCACAACATCTCTGGCAGTAACTTCTTTTCTCGTATACACAAATTCTAGAATTTGCTTTAATGATCCCTTAGATCCACCGAGATAGCCTAGTATGGAGAAGGAATCCTCCTCTTTCGCCATAATACATAACTGTTCGATGTTTAACGTACTATCAATGTTATAGGCATGATCATGTACTTCTTCTGGACTTAAATTTACTAGATAAATATATTTCTCAACTTTTTTATCTATAAATTCACTAATAAGCCACTTTAATGGTTTAGCGATTACTTCGTCGATACCAGATCCATTCGTATCCCCAATATAAGACATGTCCAATACAAAGACTGTATTTATTTCTGCGTCATTCATCTTATTCATTATTGACTCTTTGAGATTTTTTAGTTGAGTACGATTTAATAATTGAATAGGTTTTTCATGAATTCTTAATAGTAATTCAGTTTTCATGTTTTTCGCCCTCTCGATTTCAATTTCAATTTTGAAATCTATAATGTTATTAAAAACTATTGTTTAAAGCCTGTCAATACTATAATTTACTTTTATGGAAAAAAAGGTTCCAAATGAAGTTTTGCCTTCTAAAGTAGGATTTACTTCATCCTTTGTAATTTCATATACAGAATTATTAGTTCGTAATGCAACTGATGCTTCAGACCACCTGAAAGCTCTTTGTTTTATATCCATTAATCCTTTACCACGATCTTCTTCACTAAGTCTAGAAGCTTTGGTAGTGATGGCCGCTTTTACGATATCATGAGGAGAATTTTCGGATAAAACATCTTTTAAACTATTGTAAATTCCTTCTCCACGATCCGCGACTGCTATTTCTATTTCGTTTTCATCTTCATTGTTTTTTACTGCAATGAAACAACTAGAATTTGTATGATCAATCACATTGTTGCCCAACTCAGTAATAAAAGATTGAATATCTGAAATACGATTCCCCTTTAGACCTTTGTTTTTAAAAATCCTTTTAATCAATGTACTTATTTCTACAATTTGAGGGTGGGTTGTTGCTACTCTAATCTCTAGCAATTTATCCTCTAGGCTATTACGGTGTCGATTATACAAGGTTGTCATATCCTTTTGTTCTTCAAATTGTTCTTTTACATTTTTACTGCAGACTTTAAAGAAATTCATTCGTTCCATATATTTAATAGGACTGATATTAAAAGGAGCGACAATACCAACTTCAAAATGGTCTTCAAGATAATCTAGCACTGACAAAAGTCCGGTGAAGCCAATAGGCGTAATATACCTCAATCTCTTCATATTTAAGGTTACAGCAGCACGTGAGTTTAATTGATCAACTACTTCCATTGTTTTATTTAGCAATTGATGAATGTCATCTATTGTTGATAATGTTCTATTTATCATTATTTCCATCTACATCAAACGCCGCCTTTAGCCTTTAGCTTTTTGTTCCAATAATTATATCACGAGTTGATAATCTGGTTAATATTTCTCATAAAATTCGGGTTAAATATTGAACCAGCCCCCAATTTAAAACATATCTAAGTAGTTGAGCTATTTTACAACCCTACCTTAGTAACACGTATGGAACTGTCGTATTTGGCTTGTTCATACTGCCCAATAATTAAAACTTACTTATTTAATATTAGCAACGAGATTGTTAAAGATTTTGTTATTATACAAATTCCTTAATATTGATACACAGTATTAGTCAAGAATGCATAAAGCAGTTTACCCTGGAAAAAGCATGGCCAATCTCTTGTCCAGAGATTACCTCAATAAGGTCCTTGCTCGCAACACCAAGCTTATTTTGTTTGGCCAAAAGTGTCAACAATGCACATAAAGCAACTTAAGCTAGGCAAACTCTTAGGAGATTTCCACAATACTAACTCTATGCTGAACATTAAATCCTTTATTTTGCAAAAAGATGATGATAAAACACTTCTTTTATTAGTACAATACACCCCGGAGAAATCGGATTTTTTATTAGAACGACTATCCGGGATATATTCTTATCTCACTCATTAGTACCCTAGTGTAGAACTTCGTCCTTTAGAATTGGTTTTACACTTTCTTCAAGTTTATGAACCCAAGTAACCCCGTAACTATATAATTACCTTTGCCCAGTTTTCTCCCTATAGGTATGTACTTAAATACTATTCAGCATAATCCACCTAATACTCCCGGAAATGAATTACCCTTAAATCTACCCCTTTAACTCTTGTTTCAGGATCTCTAATCTCCATATAACCAGATGGGTAGACAAAAAGTATCTTGTAGACTTTATCTTTATGTATCACTCTATAATTCTTCATAACTCCTCCATGTTTGTTATCAAGGTCTTATGTCTTTTTTTTCATTATACTATTGATAGCCAAGTGACTTTCGTATGGACGAGTAAAATTTCATGATCAACTTCCAATGTGCTCATAAATCTATAGAATGATTAGGTGAATATTCGAAAATTATAAAGAGGATTACTGGGTACCAGAAGGATTATTACCTGGAGAAAATATGTTAATAAAACTACTTGAAATAAAAAAGACGGTTGAGATATTTCTTAAATAAGAAGAACCCACAAATTGTATCGTTAAGGTGGATTTTGTGTCGAGCTTGTAAATGTTACGGATATTCAAAAAATAAATGATGATGAAGCCCCTCTCGATTGAGGAAAGCTTCTTCATCTATTCATTTTTTATGTTTATTATGTTCAAAATTAATAAGCTGGTACTTTACAAGCTGCTTAAATGTCGATATTTTTATCAGCATTTCCATAAGTAGGTGTTATCCGGAAAGTAATGTATCAACCCCTAGCTGTTTCCTTTTTACTCTATGAAGCAAGAGTTTACTAAAAAAAGGATTCCAGAGAGAAGGAATCCTTTTTAAACCATTCGCATGGTTATAACTTCACGCGTTACATATTTATATGTGTTTCAAGTAAATTAGCATGTTTGAATAGAAAACCTTATCATTTTAAAATAAAACAATAACGATTATCCTACCAGCCCCATTAAATATACAACTGTAAAAATGAATACCCATACAACATCAATAAAATGCCAGTATAAGCTTGCTATATAAAATTTTGGAGCATTGTATAGGTTTAATCCACGTCTCGCATTTCTAACCATGAGAGTCACAATCCATAGAAGTCCAAAAGCAACGTGTGCACCGTGGAAACCAACTAGTACATAAAATGCAGAGCCGAATGCACTGCTTGTAAAAGTATGTCCCTTATGAAAATACTCTGTAAACTCGTAAATTTCCAATCCTAAAAATGCAACACCTAAAAGAACCGTAATCCCAAGCCATAATTGCATTTTCTTAAAATTAAAATTTTTCATATGATACATTGCACAAACACTTGTAAGTGAGCTAACTAGTAAAAGCATAGTCGCAACAAAAACTATTTCCATGCTGAAAAGCTCATTTGTCAAAGGGTGGTCCCCATTTGGAACCTTGTTTTTTAAAGCAAGATACGTTGCAAAGAGGGAGGCAAAAAGAACTGTCTCTCCACCTAAGAAAAACCAGAAACCTAAAAATTTATTTTTTGCTTCAAGCGTAGCTCTTTCAGGCGAAGTTGGCCATGTTTCCAATGTGAATTTCTCTTCAGTTTGCATAATATAAATTCCTCCCCTATTACTTCAAATATTTTAATTTTGATTAGTCTACCTTCTTAGCTGAGAAATTTTACTTCTTTTATGTCCCGAGCATTTATAATGCATATTAGGCCGTTTGAAAATTACACCTTACGCATATGAGTGTAGACCTGCTATAATTAGATTTACGAAAATCAAATTGAAGATAATAATTCCGAATCCGATAACTCCAAGCCAAGCTGATTTCTGACCGTGCCAGCCCTTAGAGAGACGCAAGTGTAAATACACTGCATAAAATAACCATGTAATTAATGCCCATACCTCTTTTGGATCCCATCCCCAGAAACGAGTCCACGCAATTTGAGCCCATATCATCGCAAAAACAAGAGCGCCTAGAGTGAATATTGGAAAACCTATTGTAACCGATCTATACCCAATTTCATCGACTAAATCAAGGTTGACATTCTTCGTTAATGGCTGTATAGCAGCTGAGATTCTTTTTCTTAAAATCAGTCTTAGCGACCCGTATAAAAGTAAACCAGTAACAACTGACCAGATGACTGTATTTAGTCTTCCTGCTGCAATGATTGCAGGCACCTCAACAAACGCTTCCATTTTACCTTTTGTAAGTAATTCACCTTGATTTGGCCCTATAATAGAAGGCAGATTATATATCATTTCAACCTCTTGATCATTTTTATTAACCCATTTATAGACTGCTTCATACTCCATCCCTCTGAAAATGCTTGTAATTACTACAAAAGAAAGAGTCGCCACAATCGTGTACATGATAACCTCAAGCCCAAAAGTCCCTTTTGAGCGTTGCGTCTGATCAACAGAACGAAGTAAATAAATGATCCCTGCAATGAAACTGCTAGCCAAAATAGCCGAACCTAGTGCAGTGGTTGTTACGTGGATAGCAAGCCAATCGCTTTGCAGCGCTGGTATTAATGGGGAAATGTCTCTCGGAAACATACTCCCATATGCAATGATCAATAATGTGATTGGTAAAGTAAATAAACCCAATATAGCTGCCTTATATATAAGGTAAAGAATTATGAATGCCAAGACCATCATCATGCTAAAAGCTGTAATAAATTCAAACATATTACTAACAGGAGCTTGTCCAGAAGCGACCCATCGAGTAATAAAATATCCCAAGTGAGAAGCAAAGGCTACTATAGTGACCGTTATTGCAACTTTTGCCCATTGACTTGGGTTTTCGTATTGTTTTCTCTTATCTCTAATGGCTCCTCCAAATAATAGTGTTGCCAATAGATATAGGTAGAATGCTAGGTATAATAGGTTACTGCTAAGAGCTACCATCTTTATCTCCTCTACTACATTTTTTCGATTATTTGATCGGAAAGTTATTGTATGCAATTTTTTTAATGGAAAAAGTAGGTTTAAGTACCTGCCTAAATCTGTATTTAATTAAAAATGCTTTACCACTTTTTCTGGTATGTCTTCGGAAACTACTAACAAGAGAGCTTTCTCTACAACACATGTATGTCCATATTTTAGTGAATTTTTAATATGAAATCTTCATGTTTTCTTCTTAATTCAATATATTTCTCCACCTCAAAAAAATAAATAATAAAGTGAATAATTTAATTTCGGAGAATTTTAGGATTTTCATAAAGCCATTTCTCGAGATGAAAGCAAAATACTGGGTAAGAGAAATAACCGGCCTGTATTATTTGTGGAAAAAGTACAAATAGGTGTTTTACTCTTGTGAACTTGCCAAAACTAACCTACAACTAATAGTTCTATCAAAGCAAAAGAAAAAGGCTTTTTAATTCTATTGGTTAACACCCTTTCTTTACAGATGACATAAGTATAGATTATGAATTTGCAAAAACTGTGGAGATTTTTAGATAAAAACAAAAAGGAACCTAAAAGGCTCCCTTCTGTTTAGTTTGTTTACCATTCATTTTATGGTTCAAATATTAATATATCCGAAATGTATGCAGTTTATGTGAAGAGTAAGAAAATAACATTTCTTTCTTTATAGCATGCTTATTTCATACACATTTTTCAAAATTAGTAAGTCAGACCCTACAATATCTATCGCTTCCCCTTTATGTTATACTTTTATTAATCAGATTACTTAACATATATCTCTAAGAAGCCTCTTTTTGGGTAATTTTTTTCTATATATATTTAAGGGATTTAGAAATACATGATATATTCAAGTAATTTTTTTAACTTGATTTTTTTACAATTCATATTTTTGCATTGAGATAATAGAATTCTTTATCGAAAGGAATGTTTCATCCTGTTTGCTTATTCACATCATGTTATGTCTCTACAGATCCAATCGTTTGTTAAGGAAAATTCACAATACAGTGTAGATACACCCACTTTTTCTTGGGCAAATATGAAACCTGACTTTATACCTAATCTTGCAAAACGGAAACATTATATAGAAGAATCTTTTGACTTTGTTGTAGATAAAATTCTATCACTCCTTAAGTTACCTTCTTACAACCTATTAGATAAAAACAAGCGAAAAAGAATTGATGTTGAAATGGGTATTATCTGCCATTTCCTCACAGACTTTTTTTGCGTCCCTCATAATCAGAGATGGGAATTTAAGCATCACATGATACCGCATGTGAAATATGAATCTATACTCGACCAAAAAGCAAAATCACTTAATATAGTAGAAAAATTAAAAATGCCGCTAATTTTGCATAACTCAAGAGAGAGTATTTCAGATTTTTTAAAAGAGCTTCTTGAAGAGTATGAACAGAAAAAAGATTATATGAGAGATGTTGTTTTTTCTGTGAATGTAAGTACAGCTATCTGCAGCTATATAATTAAAAGTATTATGTCAAATGATAAAATGTAAAATCGGTCAAAAAGAACCCCCATGTTAAGCTTTTAATGCTTACAAGGGGGTTCTTTTATAATGAGAGCGATTTATTAATTACAAGTAGGGTATTGGCCTGGATTATTAAGTAAATTATTTTATTTTGAAGCACTTGACGTTTCAAGGATTCCTTTCAAGTCCTTGTCATTGATCTTCACTTTAGCATCTTCAAATTCTTTTTTCATGACTTCTTCAATTTTAGAATTATCTAACTTAGATACCTTCAATTGATATTCAAGCTCTTTTTTCATAGATTCAAAGGACTCTTTCTCTTTCTTTTCAGTAACTTGAATAATATGGTAACCATTTTGAGTTTTTACCGGATCGCTAAATTTATTAACTTCAAGGGCATAAGCGGCCTCTTCAAATTCTGGAACCATTTTTCCCGATCCAAACCAACCTAGATCTCCACCGTTTTCCGCAGAACCTGGATCCTTTGAAAATTCTTTGGCTAAATCTTCGAACTTCTCTCCATCATCTAGCCTATTTTTGATATCTTTTGCAGTTTTTTCATCCTCTAAAAGGATATGGCGTGCTTTTATTTCAGGTTTATAGTTTTCATAACTATCCTTTAGTTCTTTATCTGTAACTTTTATATCTTTAATTGCCGCTTTTTCTACAAGAAGTTGTTCCTTAAGGATTTCTTTCAGTTCCTTTTCATCTTTAATATTATTTTGCATTAATAGTGCTTCAAAGTTTGATCCTGCCTGGTCCTTGATTTCCTTTACTTTTTTATCCAATTCCTCTTTTTCCACTTTATATTTATCTTCTAGGACTTTTTTGTATAACAGCTCCTGAAGGGCTTGCTCTCCGTACTTTTCTTTCATAGCGATGTAAAGGTCATCGCTGGAGATATTGCCTGCTTTTGTTTCTGCGATCACTTCCTCGTTATCGATTCCTTGTGAGCTGCTGCATGCACTAAGTCCAATAAGCAACCCAGCTGTTGATAAGGATATTAACAGTTTTTTCATATTGTCACTCCTAGTATGGTATTAATTTTTTTACGAAGATAATTCTGGTATATAAAGATAATTACCAAATCATAAAAAGTTATATTAAATTTTATCTTACAATTTAAATATGACGATTTTATGAATAAACTATAAATTAAATAAAATATTTTTGAATCTCATTATAATTAAATCTATGTAATATAATTGTTATGCTTCTTGCATGATTTCTGCAGATTTTTATACTATATTTTAACCCTAGGACACTTTTCACCCCTTAAAATATTTACAGCGAAGTTTCCTTTTATAAGGTACTTCGCTGTAAAAAACTAAATTAAAATTTAAGGAGATTTGGTATTGCTATATACAGTAATAGTTTGTCTGGTGTTATCAATACTTTCTGTTGGAGTTATATATATTTTTAAGAAAAAATCAGATAAAGAGCTTCAGGAACTAAATTTGCACAGCTATAAGGGTGAGAATAAAACCAAAAATTAAGTTGAGCATTCAGGAATAATAAAACGGGTGGAGCTAAGGCCTTCTACCCGTTTTATTTGTTCATTTCTTATTTACTCTTTTACTTTTAAAAGTCTCATAGAATTTAATACTACTATAAGCGTTGCACCCATGTCTGCAAAAATAGCCATCCACAGGGTCAGCCAGCCGGGAACGATTAAGACTAATGCAAGAAGTTTTAAACCTAACGCAAAGGTGATATTTTGTTTAATAATCCCTAGGGTTCTCCTGCTAAGCTCGATGGTATATGGAAGTTTATTTAAATCGTCAGCCATTAATGCAATGTCAGCAGTCTCTAATGCTGTATCTGTACCTGCTCCGCCCATCGCAATTCCAACTGTTGAGCTTGCTAAAGCTGGAGCATCGTTTATTCCATCCCCGACCATAGCGACTTTCCCGTGTTGTTCCCTTAATGAATTAATGGTACTTAATTTATCCTGAGGCATTAGTTCAGCTTTTACTTCGGTTAAACCAACCGAATTACCGATAGCCTGGCCAGTTGCCTTATTGTCACCTGTCAACATAATGGTTTTCTCTATACCAATATCGTGTAATTTTCGAATCACGTTTCGGCTGCTGTCCCTCAACTGATCTGCAACGGCAATCAGTCCGATGATAGTTGTCTCAGTTCCTAAGAGCATCACTGTTTTCCCTTGGGTCTGCAATCTTTTTATCTCTTCTTCAACAGAGGAGGTGAGGTGTATTATTTCTTTAAAGAGTTTGGGGCTTCCAATAAAATAACTTTCACCGTTCACCACTGCTTTTGCACCTTTTCCAGTTATTGATTGAAAATCTTCGGCCTTAAATTCATTTGAAAAAATCCCCATCTGTTCTGCCTTCCTGATGATAGCTGATGCTAAAGGATGCTGTGAAAATTTTTCGATGGCCATAGAAATCCCTACTAATTTTCTCTCGTCTATTTCACTTAAGACTTTAAGGTCTGTTACTTCTGGTGTTCCTTTTGTTAGGGTTCCAGTTTTGTCAAATGCAATGACTTTGATGCGTCCTGCTTCCTCAAGATAAATACCGCCTTTAATCAATACTCCCTTTTTGGCAGCATTTCCGATTGCAGTAACGATAGCAACCGGTGTTGAAATAACAAGTGCACATGGGCATCCGACAACAAGTACAGCTAACCCTCGATAAATCCATTCGGACCAGTCTCCTCCCATAAATAACGGTGGAATAATTGCGATTAAAAATGCGAGCGACATGATGGCCGGCGTATAGTACTTAGCGAATTTCTCCACAAATGCTTGAGATGGAGCGCGCTCTGCCTGTGCTTCTTCTACCAAGTGGATAATTTTCGCAATGGTAGTATCTTCAACTCGTTTAGTCACCTTAACTTCCAGTGAGCCTTCTTCGTTTAAAGTTCCTGCAAACACTTCGTCTCCAATAGTCTTAAGAACCGGAATAGATTCTCCTGTAATGGCTGCTTGATTAATGGAAGATTGGCCATTTACTACTTCTCCATCCATAGCTAGCTTTTGGCCTGGCTTAATGATCAGGATGTCGCCTACAACAATATCTTCAACATCCATTTCCATTTCTTGATTGTCCCTACGGATTAATGCCTTTTTAGGTGCAATGTCCATTAGAGAGCGGATAGATTGACGGGCTTTATCCATTGAATAACTTTCCAGTGCCTCGCTTACGGCGAATAAAAAGACAACAACAGCGCCTTCACTCCATTCCCCTATAAAAGCTGCACCTATAACAGCAATCGTCATAAGGGTTTTCATATCGAATTGAAGCTTAGTAAGGTTTTTGAGACCTTCTTTAATTAATCCAGAACCACCTACTAAAATGGATGCCGCAAAGATTGCAATTGTACTTATATGGCCCTCCCCAATGGTGTACAGGGAAAAGTATCCGGCAATTAGCAAAAGTAGTGACATCAGTGTTTTTTGATTTTCGCTTTTTTTCCAAAAAGACTCATTTTCTTGAACTACTCTCTGACGTTCAGGATACACCTTGATTCCGTCAAAGGATCCTGCCTGTTCTAGCTCCTGGATAGTCGCATCACCAAAAATGGTTATCTTTGATGCTCCGAAGTTTAATTGCACATCATTAACTGTTTCAATCTCCCGGATGTTTTTTTCAAATTTAGCTGCACAACTCGTACAGGAAAGACCTTGTAATCGATAGGTTTCCTTGCTACTTGCCAGTGCTTTCCCCATCTCCTTCACCTTCCTTTGAGTGTATTAAAGCAATAGAAACTAGTTGATGGACGTGCTCATCTGATAAAGAGTAAAATACCATCTTTCCCTCTTTCCGATATTTAGCCAAGCCCATTTTACGCAGTAAACGCAAATGGTGGGAAGCGGTGGCAGTACTGGATCCGATAATATTAGCCACATCACATACACACAATTCTTCTTCAAGTGTAAGTGCGTATGCAATCTTTATTCTTGTTGAATCGGATAGCGCCTTAAACAGTTGCTCTACTCCCATTATCTCATCTATCCGCCCGCTTACTCGGCTAACCTTTTCTTCATCGTAGCAAAACGTCTCACATGTATCTTGGGAAGATTTGTTCAATACTTTATCACTCATATTTGTCACCCTTTATTCAAATATTTGTTTGAATATGTTATATCGTTAGTCTATGCTGATTTAACAAATTTGTCAAAAATTTATTCAAATGTACTTTTGAATAATTATATTTACTCTGTTAAAATAAAGTTCGTTAATACTATTAGGAGGTTTCTTATGATTAAAAAGCTATTCTTAATTACCTTTATACTTTTTATCGTTTCTGTAAACAATGCCTTTGGGCATACAGGTTTAGAGAGCTCCAGTCCACAAGATGGAGAAGTCATTACAGCTGGACCAAATGACATAAAAATGACATTTGAAACAAAGGTTGAACAAGGGAGCACATTTGAAGTAACGAATGCAAATGGTGATTCGATTTCAATCGAGAACATCACTTTAAGCAATAATCAAATGACCGGAAGACTTTCAAACGATTTAGCTAACGGTGCTTATAAGGTTAATTGGAAGATAATTGGTGCAGATGGACATCCAATAGAAGGACAATTCTCATTTTCTGTAAACGCGCCAACAACGGTGGATCCTACTGAGGAAAATGAAGATAGCGGGCAAAAGAGCACAGAAAAAAATAAAGATGACTCAGATTCACTTAATGAAGAAGAAGTTCAAACAGGACAAGAGCAGACAAAGCCAAAAACTAATTGGATCCCTTCATTAATTGGAATTTTAATTATTGCAGTAATCGGAAGCTTTTTATGGATTATGAGAAAGGGAAAATAACAAATGTTTATTGCAGGTATCATAACTGAAACCCTTTTATATCTATGTTTTTCCATTTTAATTGGAGCCTTTCTATTATCCTTAGTGCCATTTCAGTCTAAACCTGATATAAAAGTGCCTAAAGGTATTTTGATGGCTGCGACAGGTGGGGTAGCAGTATTTTCCTTTGTTCCAGTATTGCAATTGATTTTATTTCTTTACCAAGACATTGGAATGGGACAAACCTTTCAATCTGTTCTTTTTACTTTTGAAGTTGGCAAAGCATGGATTGTAACCTATCTTCTATCGAATCTATTATTTATTTATATCATCTGGTTTGACTATAGAAGGAAGCGATTATTTGCGTTAATCGGTATTTTCATTACATTCTTATTGATTTTAGCGCTTGGGTGGTCAAGCCATGCTAGCTCCCTGGACCAGTGGAAAGGTTTTATTGCACATTCGACCCACTTTACTGCTGTTAGTATCTGGATTGGAATCCTGATTACTGTCAGCTGGTTCTCAAAAAATCATCATAACTGGCTGAACTTCTTAAAATGGTTTACGCCTGTTGCTCTCGTATGTTTAATGGTAACCATAGGAACTGGTCTGGTATTAACGGCGTTTGTAATTGATTATAGAGATTATACAAATGCCTGGATGGTTCCATATGGCCAAGCGTTGTTAATCAAACATTTACTGATTATACCTTTAGTATTGTACGCGGGCATTAATAGTGTCCTAATCAGAAGGAAATTAAAAGCAGATGCAGAGTTTAACCCAGTCCCCTGGACAAGGGTTGAAAGTGCAGTGATATTAATGATTTTTGCAGTTACAGCCGCATTGGGACAGCAATCGCCTCCTCATGATATTGAGGTGACAGTTAAAAGCGGCGTCTCCAAACTATTTGCCTTGTTCTATCAAGGCCAGATTGATTCTGCCATGCCTGTCCAAATGACGGCAAACATAACTGGTATATCTCTCGGAGTAGTAGCTATTCTGTTTCTTGCTTTAACTTTACTTTCCTATATTAAGAGGTCTTCAGCTGCCCTTTCATTTCTAATGAGCATATTGTTTGTTGTTTCTGCCTATCTATCATTGCTTTTAAGCATTAAATAGAATTCTGTCTTGATAGAATACAAAAGAAAAAAGATTATTAGGAGGTAAAAGTATGTCAAAGAAAATTCAGTCCCCTATGAAATTGATTATGGTTATAACTTTGCTGGTTTTTGCGATGATTGCAGCTTTAGTGGTCATCAATAATATGAAATCTGAACAAAATGCTTCCCCTAGTTTTGAGGAAGGCCCATCCATTGAAGGACAGCCAGTATTAGGAAAATCGGATGCTCCTGTAACGGTCGTAGAGTTTGGTGATTTTAAATGTCCCGCTTGCAAGGCTTGGGGACAAAATATCTTTCCAAAGCTTGTAGAAGACTATGTTGACACTGGTAAAGTTAAGTTTTCTTACATCAACGTTCTATTTCATGGAGATGAATCCAAGCTAGGTTCAGTAGCCGCGGAAGCAGTTTATAAACAAAATCCAGACAGCTATTGGGAATTTAATAAAGCCCTTTTTAATGCGCAACCTGATGAAGACCATGATTCTTTATGGATAACAATGGAAAAAATTAAGGAGGTTGCTAGCTCAATTCCTGGGATTGATTCTGACCAGTTAGAAAAAGATATCCAAAGCCAAGAAGTCATTGATGAGGTAAATAACGATTCAGCGCTTGTGGAGAAGTTTAAAGTAAAGCAGACACCAAGTATTATGGTAAATGGCACAATGCTTGAAGATCCATTTGATTATGAGAAAATAAAGAGTCTAATAGACCAGGCATTAGAGGATAAATAATGAAAGAACTTAACGTAAATCAAGCAAACATGTATTTGGCATGGATTGTTGCTTTGACTGCAACCCTTGGCAGCCTTTATTTTAGTGAAATACGGGGGTTCATCCCCTGTGAGCTATGCTGGTACCAGCGAATTCTTATGTACCCGCTCGCCTTGATTCTGGGGGTAGGCACTTTCCAAAATGACCTTTCTGTCAAAAAGTTTGTGCTCCCGATGGCGGCTATTGGATGGTGTATTTCCTTTTATCATTACCTTGTTCAAAAAGTGCCGGGATTTGCCCCTATCAAGCCTTGCGTGAATGGAGTTCCCTGCAGTGCACAATATATTAACTGGTTTGGGATTATCACGATTCCATTTTTAGCCCTTACTGCTTTTACAATCATCATCTATCTAATGATTTTTATTAAGCAAAAGAAGAACTAGGCAATTAAGACACCCTTATCGTGTACGAATTAGACGTGAACAGTTATAAAATTCTAAAAAGAAACCAGATTATATTTTAAATTACAAATTATCGGCATCGGTTCTTTAACCGATGCCGATAATTTTTAAACCTCAAGGCTATTATCAGTGTTAGTATAGGAATTTACATAGGTAAACAATTATATAATATAGTTTGGACTCACTTTTTGTTGCAATTAAATGGACAAAAAGTATAAAAAATCGCATAAGCTGTATATTTTTATATCAAGTTGCATGTTTGGTTTTATAAGCCACATAAAGAATATTAAGTGTTTATACTCGAAGTACCAGGTAATCCCCTGACTTCATTTGC
Source organism: Cytobacillus oceanisediminis 2691 (assembly GCF_000294775.2). Classification (GTDB taxonomy): domain Bacteria; phylum Bacillota; class Bacilli; order Bacillales; family Cytobacillaceae; genus Cytobacillus; species Cytobacillus pseudoceanisediminis. The sequence continues at coordinate 82,894 of NZ_CP015507.1, read as the reverse complement.
ACAACATCTGCTTTCATAGCTTTAGCGATATCTACAGTTAGAGATTCAGCATCTTTCTCATCCTTGGCGAGTAGCATCAGTGGTTTTCCTCCCAGCACCCTTTCTTTATTAGTGGTTATAAATGCTAATATTTCATAATTAGGCTTTTGTGTTGATTCGCGTCCCAAATTACTCTCTCCCTGTTAAATTAGTTTTCATTACTGCATGACTTTTCTTAGAACTTTCAAGTAGTGGAGTCTCCTTTACTGTTTCAATCAATTTATTAATGTCTTTTACAATAGGAACTAACGTGATCACCACTCTTCCTGCCTCATAGTCTTTCCGTGTGAAGTGATATCTCTTTACGCCTATTGACCTGGTAGCTTCAAATAATATGGCTTGCCTTTGACCATAATTATCGAGTGTAATTCGAAAATGTTCTTCGCGTGGATAAATAACAATCGCAATGCCCTCTTTTTCGAACAGTTTACGAGCATTCTCAGTTCCAAGCTGATCCGAAACATAAATGTCGTCTACAAATAGTTCAGAATCTCTTATCTCCACTTTTCCTTCCTTAATATCCGCAATATCGCCAACAGTTTTTCCTTTTGAAAAACGCTTCAAAACATAAAATACAAAAAAGCCGACAATCACCCCACACACTACATTAATCCAAGGCGTATCATTGTTAATTAGCTGAATTGTGAGACCTGTTGAAAATGAGACAATTAAAGCAAAGTAGTTCCTTGCTTCAAAGGTCTTGGCGATACCATCAATATAAGCATCCCCTCTATAAGTTGCTTCAGTATTCTCAAGGTCTTTTAAACTATCCCTTTCGGTCTTCCGTACATCCCTGAACTGCTGTATAGCCAGTGTCAAGAAAGTTACCGCAACAAAGTTTTTAGTCATTAAAGCCGGAATAGCAACCGCTCCTAAAGCTGCTGCAACAAATCCAGTGATAAGATGTGTTAAATAGCCATTTGGATAGCTAGGATATTGCCGATAGTCTTCTTTAATGGTTAAAACTCTTGCTAGTGTTCCAACTACAATTGCAGTAGTTATTAATACAATTTGGTCTGTTGAAATAATTCCGTCTTTCATTTTCTCACTCCTTAACAACCCATTATTGCCTTTTTCAGAAAAGGTATTCTTTTGAACCAAAATTGTTGATCTACTGTACTAGCGTAGCTGGATTCTAATTAATTAATTTTTTGATTTTAATGGCCAAGTATCAAAAGAGCTTGGGGTTATTAAACACCCCATTTACAACAATATTCTAATATGCATTTGAATATTGTATTTATCTTTACTATAATAGTAATTAAAGACAATCTAAGCAAAGTTTGAATAAAAATTAAGGAGATTGATATGAAAAGAAAAAGACTTATTATTCGAAGTGTGATTTTAATCCTGCTTTTTGGTGCTGTCGGATATACTCTTTATGCGAACTTTACAAAAGACAAGACTGTGATTGCAGAAGGAACAGCTGCCCCTGACTTTTCATTAGAGACACTGGATGGAGAGCGGATAAAATTATCTGATTTAAGAGGAAAAGGAGTCTTTTTGAACTTTTGGGGAACTTGGTGTAAGCCATGTGAAAAAGAAATGCCATATATGGAGAATCAGTATAAAAAGTTTAAAGATAAAGGAGTAGAAATTCTGGCTGTTAATATTGATGAAAGTGATTTTTCTGTTTCAACATTTGTGAAAAGACATAATTTAACGTTTCCGATACTGATGGATCGTGGGAGTGTTGTAACGGAATTATACAATATTGGTCCTATCCCCACTACAATATTAATAGACAAAAGTGGGAAAGTTGTTAAAGTATTAACCGGCACAATGACGGAGGAAGATATTAGCAATTACATGGAGTCGATTGCTCCTTAGTATAAAAGCCCTTTACAGGGCTTTTATACTTTCATGCTGATTACGTTAGATACCACATTGGAAGTTATAGATAACTTATAGAATGGCCGAAGCCAACATTTAAGCTTTGATGGAGGTTGTATTTTATGGATTTAAATTTGTTCTTAGCATTTGGAGCTGGTTTGCTGTCCTTTATCTCACCATGCTCTCTTCCCTTATATCCTGCATTTATTTCCTATATAACGGGTATATCCGTTAATGACCTTAAAAGTAAAAGAGCCCAATTCTTTAAAAGCAATGCATTCTTTCATACTTTATTATTTTTGGTCGGCTTTTCGATTATTTTCTTGGCGTTAGGATGGTCAAGTTCTCTAATCGGTGTACTGTTTATTCAATATAAAGATTTGTTGGAGCAAATAGGAGCCATCATTATTTTCTTTTTCGGTCTTATTATGGTAGGTGTGCTGAAGTTTGATTTTCTGATGATGGACCATAAGGTGCAATTTAAGAAGAAACCAGCAGGGTTTTTAGGATCAATATTAATAGGAATGGGGTTTGCAGCTGGATGGACACCTTGTACAGGGCCTATTTTGGCAGCTGTTTTTGCTCTTGGAATCACTAATCCAGGGCAGGGCTTGTTGTATATGGCTGTATATTGTCTTGGATTTTCCATACCTTTTCTATTTATGTCAATGTTTATAGATAAACTGACATTCTTTAAAAGGCACAGTGATTCACTTATGAAGGCTGGTGGGATTATAATGATACTAATGGGTGTTATTTTATATTTCAATTGGCTTACAAAATTAATCTCCGTCATTACAAACAGCCTTTTTGGCGGTTTTACTGGTTTTTAATTAGAAGAATCATATAGCAGTTTGGTGTAGGAGATAAAAAAATTAAATAGTAATAAACGATTGTAGTCTAATTTATTTATTAATGTATTGGTATTATCTAAAGAATATGTACGAGTTTTTTACATATTAGGGTTAGATTATGTCTCATAATTATTGTATTCTCTAAAATCTTGAGGCTGTTAAATACCTAGTAAAAATGAAAAAAAAAGACCGATTTGACCAAAAAACTAATTTGACTCAAAAAACTTAATTAGATATAAAAGGCATTGTTTATATATAATGCCTTTTTACACTAAATTTAGTATTACCTTTAGAAAAAATTAAGACATTGACTATGTTTATTGTTATCCTGTTGATTAGTATGTCAATTTCGGTGCTGCATGTACTCACATCATTTTAAGTCTGCTTTATAGACACAAAAGGTCCAAATCTTATGCGATTTGAACCTAAAATTACCTTCTATATTCATATTTTGTAATCTCAATAAAACTGTTGAGCTTGTAAAAAAGATCTATAAAAAATATTTCCATCAATAACTGTTAAGGTTAGCTGGGGCATGAATATACTTTTGATTGATTAATGGAGCTTCTCTGAGGGACTTGCTCCCAATTGCTGGTATAAAGATGCTACGTCCTTCTTTTGATAATGATGGTAATAGTCCAGGATTCCCAAATAAATAGCTTTTGCAGCCAGTTCTCTCCATTGAGGGGACCGAAGCTTGTCATTATCAGTTTTATTATCAATGAATCCGAGTTCAACTAGCACCGCGGGCATTGAATTTTCTCTGATTACATGAAAATCCCCGTTTTTCACCCCTCTGTCATTTAACTCCCATGCTTCCAATAACCTATTTTGGATATACTTAGCTGCTGCTTTACTCTGATTAACATTTGGATTTTGTGAAGCAGAATAGTAATATGTCTCAGTTCCATGGCCTGAACCGTTAAATGAGTTTGCATGGATGCTTACAAATAAATCGCCATTAGCATTTTGGGCTTTAGATACACGATCTTTTAATTCAATTTTTGTGTCCCTGTCTCTGGTCATCACTACAGCAAAAGGAGACTTTTTAATATAGGTATTTAACCTTAAAGCAGTATCTAGTACAACATCTTTTTCATATATCCCATACCCAGATGCCCCCGTATCGGGATAACCATGCCCGGGATCGATAATTATCGTCTCATCACTGAGTGGATTTTTTGTTCCAGATGAACCTTGTAAACTATTTATACTTAAGTAATCTTGATGTACGAAACCTTTTGAACCCCCTACAGATATATAAGCCCATTTTCCAATGGAATAACCAATATTTACTTGCGTTCCTGTTTCGAGCTTATTGACAACTGGATACTTTATAGAAGGGCCGCTTCTGACATTGAGTACATCAGCATTCACTAGTGCCTTTTTTGAAAAAGAAACAGACGCTCTCCTAGTTCTTAACTCTTCATTGATTGACCTAGCTAAAAACACAGCAAAATCTGATCGTATAAGTGTTTTATTAAGACCAAATGTTCCATCAGGGTATCCTTGTGCTATTCCAAGGTTCATAAGAACTGTTCCTGATGAACTCGTATTAGACCCACCGAGGTTAAATGCCCGGTTTAACATAAGTGCCATCTCACCCCTTGTTACTGACTTGTTAGGTCTAAAAGTACCATCAGGATAACCCGAAAGAATCCCGTTTTTGTATGCATCATTGATGTACCCTGAGGCAAAATAACTTGAGGACACATCCTTGAAATTGGTAGAACTATTTCCTGAGCTATACTGCAAAGCTCGTCCAATCATAGCAGCAGCCTCTCCCCTTGTAACTTGCTTATTTGGCGAAAATCGGGTAGCGCTTGTTCCGCTTACAATATCTCCAATTTTTAAGTAATTTATTTCTCTTTCAGCCCTATGATTCACTCCTAAATCTGAGAATGATTCGGCACTTCCAGGCGATGCGAATGTAAACAATAGAAAAGTAGCAGTAAACAAGAGAATTAACAAACGTTTCATTTATTAAAAAACACCCTTTTCTTTAAATTTTGATCCTTTAAATATATTATCGACATAATTATTCGCACTTTTTAATATAAAAGTCTGCTTCATCTCCTTTTGCTGTTTATGAGTGAGTATCGTTGTTATATGGATTAATAAACTCATATTTCACTAAATAAACATTGTCAGCCGAAACTGTCAATAATTTTAAATCCGAAATATTTGACAATTTTGTGAACAGGTTGAATAATATATAAAAAGGAGGTTGTTAACATATGGAATCTCGAGTAAAAATTTTAAATGCCCTAAAGTTTACAAGCGGCACTATAACTTTGATTGGCATCATTATTTTTTTTCTAGGACTTTTTGAAAACGGTTACAGTGTTTTGACACCCATCGGTGTTGGCACAATAGTAGGAGCTGTTTTTATCTTCCTGATGGGTATGTTCTTGGTAGCATCTGAAGAGATGGTAAAAAAGATTGGGAGACAGCAATAAGATTCGAAGCAATAAAAAGAGCGCCCTTTCAAGACGCTCCTTTTGTTACATATTAATAATAACCCCAAATTAATGACAGTAATGTACCGAAAACTGTCACTAAGGCTATGAAAAAACCATAATACAGCGTAGTGTAGATTGACCTCTTATCTTTCGATTCACCAGCGTGCATAAAAACAACCAATTGAACAGCTGCTTGAATAAAAGCTGTTATAAGAAGAATGGTCATAGCTAACTCAAATGACATATCCAAAAAGTAAACTGAAAGAGCAATTACCGTTAGGACAATAGAGAATACAAACCCTAATACTTGTTTTGGAGGAAATAATTCTTTCATTTCTATATCATTCCTTTCAGGAAGACGAAGCTAAAGATGAAAATCCACACCACGTCCAGAAAGTGCCAGTAAAGCGAGAAGATAAATGCTTTATTCGCTGTTTCAGGTGTCAAGCCCCGCTTTATAACTTGAAGGATAATAAACGCCCCCCAGAATAAGCCAAAGGTAACGTGTGCTCCATGTGTTCCTAAAGTTAGAAACAAGATAGCTGTAAAACCGCTAGTTTGCAGTGTTGCTCCTTCGTGAACATAGACAATAAAATCATATATTTCTACTCCTAAGAAACCAAGTCCAAGTAGTAGAGTAATTGCAAAGAAAGTAATCATGGCTTTTGCCTTGCCTAACCGCATGGCATGGATCCCGAGCCCAATTGTGAAACTGCTTGTCAAAAGTAATATTGTTTCAATCAGTACCGGTGTAATCTCGAAAATCTCAGCTCCAGATGGACCGCTGCCTGTCCGATCCACCAAAGTAAAATAAGAAGCAAAAAGCGTCCCAAAGAGAGCAATTTCAGCTCCAAGAAAAATCCAAAATCCTAATATGTTAAGGCGATTTTGTTCTGTTCCATATTCTAAAGGGAGCGAGTGATCTATTTTCATTTTTTGGCACCTCCCAATTCTTCTTCTGTTTTTTCGATTTCTTCAACAGAAATATAACGGCCATGGTCTTTCTCGAATGAGCGGTGAGCCAAACACGCAGCTATGCCGATTGAAGCAAGAACCGCGAGCATCCACATGCCGAATACAAAAGCAAAGCCCCATACAAAAAAGACTAATCCCATTAAAAACGGTACGCCACTATTATTAGGCATATGAATCGGTTCATACTTGCCTTTAAATAATTTATATCCTTTTTTCTTGTAATCCCAAAATGCTTCAGTTGAATCAACTTCCGGCACGATTGCAAAATTATATTCAGGGACTGGATTATGTGTAGCCCACTCTAATGAACGCGCGTCCCATGGATCTGCAGGGATATCCCTTGATGAGTATCGAATACTGTAATAGATGTTATAAACAATTAACGCAAATCCTATTGCCAGTCCAATGGCACCAATAAACGAAATCAGATTCCATATTCCAAATCCAGTTGATTCCGAATAGGTATACATCCGGCGTGCCTGGCCATCCAATCCAGAAATAAACATAGGGAAAAAGGTTACGCATACACTGATCGCAATAAACCAGAATGACCATTTACCAAGCCTTTCATTCAGCATAAAGCCGAACATTTTCGGCCACCAGTAGAAAAGTCCAGCTATCATGGCAAAAACAACGCCAGGAATGATAACCAGATGGAAATGAGCAACCAGGAACATTGTATTATGGTATTGATAGTCGGCGCTGGCCATCCCTAGCATAACACCCGTCACCCCACCGATTGTAAATATCGGGATAAAGCCGAGCGAGTAGAGCATTGGGGTGGTAAAAACGATTTTCCCTTTTCGAAGGGTGAACAGCCAGTTAAAAATCTTAATCCCGGTAGGAACAGCAATAGCCATCGTGGTAATCGAAAAAATACTGTTTACTAATGCTCCCTGACCCATTGTAAAGAAATGGTGGACCCAAACAAGGAAAGAAAGCACAGAGATAGCGACCATTGATATAACCATAGATTTATAGCCATATAGATTACGGCGTGAAAAGGTTGAAATAATTTCACTATAAATACCAAATGCGGGCAATATTAAGATATAAACTTCGGGATGGCCCCAAACCCAGAACAAGTTAGCCCAAAGCATGTCCAATCCGCCATTACTTGTTGTGAAAAAGTTAGTAGCAAATAGACGATCCATGGTACCCATTAATAATGCTACTGTCAATACTGGAAAGGCAAAGACAATAATCAGATTAGTAATTAACGCTGACCATGTGAACATGGGCATTTTCATTAAGGTCATCCCGGGAGCTCTCATTTTCAGAATGGTCGTAATAAAGTTAATACCAGTAATTAATGTACCAAGTCCAGAGATTTGAAGAGCAAGCATGTAGTAGTTAGTACCTACAGATTTACTATATTCAGTTCCTGCCAGCGGGAAGTAAGAAGTCCAACCAGAATCTGGAGACCCCCCGATAACGAACGAAATATTGAAGAGCATTGCTCCGAAAAAGTACAGCCAAAAACTTAAAGCGTTTAATCTTGGGAAAGCCACATCACGTGCACCAATTTGCAATGGAACAGCAAAATTCATTAATGCCATAATAAACGCCATTGCCATAAAGATAATCATAACAACACCATGTGTTGTAAAAATTTCATTGTATTCCTGTGCGCCAAGCAGCGTATTCTCTGGAACAGCCGTTTGGGCACGCATCATTATGGCGTCTACCCCTCCACGGAAAAGCATCAGTAAAGCTGATATTAGATACATGATTCCAATCCGTTTGTGGTCCACGGTCGTCAGCCATTCACGCCATAGGTATCCCCATTTTTTGTAATATGTCAGTCCTACAAAGATAGCGACCATTGTAAGGGCTATGGCAACCATCGATGCGTAAATTGTAGGTCCTGGATTAGGTACGGCAAATCGTGCTAAGAAATCCATACTATTTGACTCCTTTCGGAAAGTGTGTTGCTAAAATATCCAGCTAGAAATAGATTAGAAAGCTAGGCAACTCTTACTTTATTGGTTCATTTTGCTGTGATCCATTATTTCATCCGGATCTTTTTCGGATTTGCCAGGCTTCATTTCTTCTTTCTCTGAATCACCTTTCTTATGATGGCCTTTAGGCGGTGGTGAGAAAGATAAGTGAGTGCCAGTATAAGTTGATTGACCAAGATGTCCTGGCTTTAATAATTCCTCAAATTTTTCCTCTGTAAGAGGTTCTGCAGTTGCATTAATTTCCTCTACCCATTCATCGAACTCTTTGGGCGGCATTGCTTTTACATTAAACGTCTGTTGAGCAAAGCCTTCACCAGTAAAGCTGGCATTCCTACCGCTATATTCACCTGGTACATCAGCAGCAAGATTTAGGGTATTTACCATGTCAGCCATCGCATATTTTTGTCCACCGAGCTGAGGAATCCAAAAACTTGAGATTGGCCCGTAAGAATAAAGTTTGAATTCAATTGGCCGGTCTGTAGGAATGAACAGATAGTTTACAGTTTCAATGTTCTGTTCAGGATAACTAAAGTGCCATTTCCAATTAGATGATGAAGCGTAAATAACTAATGGTTCCTCGTCATATCCTTCTGGTGTTGCCTCAACTTTGTAGGTGGATACAACAGTCACTACCGATAGAAACGCAACAATTAATACCGGAATAGCGGTCCAGATGATTTCTAGTTTAAGACTGCCTTCAATGTGTGGAGGTTCATAGTCTTCACTCTGATTAGAAGCACGATACTTTCTAACAATGAAGATATATAAAGCAAATACAACCACTACAACTATAGCCATGGTCCAAATTGAGATCATGATTACATCTGCTGTTGTACGACCTTGTGGCCCTTTTGGATCTAAAACCAATAACGGTTCACATCCTGTTAACACAGTGGCAATAGTGAAAATTAATGTCAGTAAAGCCCATTTCATTTTCATAGGAGTTCCCCTTTCCGTATTTGCACAAATTTAAAGAATAAACTTAATGATTATATGTGCATGTGTTCACTTAAAGATGTTTAAAATATTATCATAAATTCAGCTGCCAATTGTGACGATTTTGAAAAGGAATTATTTTACTATAATTAGAGAGAACAAGACAAACCATCCTTCCATATTTTTCAATTAGAATTATTACACCTTTAAAAAAACATTTTTATGCTCACTTAATCACATTATCTCATAATCCACATTCAATAAAAGTGACAATAAAGCAACAAATTTATGGCGAAAATATGCACTATATCAATTTCCCCTCAATTACAAACCCCCAAAACTGGACTATTTTCTTTTGGAGAGGGAATAAACGAATTGTAGTTGACTATTATTGGTTAAGATAAAACTAAGTGCTAATTATGTTAAGTGGAGGAACTGCGGATGGAAGAAAATGAAGTGAAAAAAGGAGAAAAAGGTGCCTGGATTAGTATATCAGCATATATACTCTTATCCATTATCAAGCTTATCATGGGGAATTTGGGAAATTCGGAAGCTTTAAAAGCGGATGGATTAAACAATTTAACTGATGTCATTGCTTCTGTAGCCGTATTAATTGGATTAAGGATATCTCAAAAACCGGCCGATGAGAACCATAAGTATGGACATCTTAGAGCTGAAACGATCGCTTCTTTGGTTGCTTCATTAATTATGCTTACTGTTGGTTTGCAAGTAGTGATCGATTCTTTTAGAAATTTATATAATCCTGTTGAAGAAAGACCTGATTTATATACTGGGGCTGTTGCTTTATTTAGTTCTCTTTTTATGTACCTAGTCTACAGATATAATTTGAAGCTATCTAAAAGGATTGGAAGTAAGGCCCTTTATTCAGCAGCACAGGATAACCGTTCCGACGCATTGGTAAGTATAGGCGCTGCAATAGGAATAGCTGGTGCACATCTCGGGTTGAATTGGCTGGATTCCCTCGCGGCAGCAATTGTGGGAATAATTATATGCTTAACTGCCTGGGTAATTTTTAAGGAGGCGGCTCACGATTTAACTGATGGTTTTGAAGTAAAACTCTTGAAGGAAATTGAAGAAACAATCAATCAAACGGAAGGAGTAAAATTTGTTAAAAATCTAAGAGCAAGACTTCATGGAAACCACCCAATAGTAGATGTGACTATTTTTGTTGAACCTTCACTAACCGTTATTCAAAGTCATGATATTACTGTGAAAATTGAGGATAATTTACGTAAGTTTCATAATATCCATCATACTCATGTTCATGTAGAGCCTCACTAGATTAAATTGCCTGATTACTAAGTTCAAAAAAATGAGCCGCCATTACTGACGGCTTATTTCACTTTATGAATTGGATCTACCTTTTGTTTATTTATCGGAAGTATATCCTTTCTGATTAATAAACCTTAACAGATCGCCGTAGATAACTTGATCTGATGCGTTCAATTCCTTTTGCGCCCTTTCAGCATTCTTTTTACAGTTTTGTCCATCAATTTCGAGTGCAGTCTGCTTATCATAGCATCTATTTTTTGTATACAAATATTCTTTAGTAATAAAACTACCGTCTCTGAGAACTGTAAAATTGTCAGGATCTTCGGTAAAAAGATCTGAGCCAAAAGTAACATCCGTTTTATCTTTTATACCCAATAGGTTAAGAATAGTGGGTTTAACATCAATTTGTCCTGATATATTTTCTATAGTCTGTCCTTTATTTATTCCGGGAATATGAACGATCATAGGGACTTTTTGAAGCTGTGTTTCTTGGAATGGAGTAATCTCTTTACCCAGAAATTGAGCCATGGCTTCATTATGATTTGATGAAATCCCGTAATGGTCTCCCATTAGTATGAAAATAGAATTCTCATAAAGCCCTTCTTTCTTTATCATCTCAAAGAACTTTTTCAGAGACTCATCTTCGTATCTTACGGTCGTAAAGTATCGATTTACTGTTCCATCCTCAGAATTCCATTCGGGAATTAGCTCATCCTCTTCCTCTAAGGAAAATGGAAAATGATTTGTTAAAGTAATAAATTTAGCGTAGAATGGCTGCTTTAAAGTCCTTAAATATTGCATTGACTGTGCAAAAAAGATGTCATCTTTAAGACCCCATCCAATCGAGTTTTCTTCAGTAATATCATAGTATTCATCAGAAAAATACTGATTATAGCCTAAGGATTTATACATAACATCCCTGTTCCAAAAACTTTTGTTGTTAGCATGAAAAACTGCAGTGGAGTACCCTGATTGACTTAACAACGAAGGCAACCCCACAAAGGTATTTTGAGAATGTGTGAAGAATACTGCCCCCCTTGGAAGTCCGTAAAGAGAGTTTTCAAACAAAAATTCAGAATCGGAGGTTTTTCCTTGTCCGGTCTGATGATAGAAATTATTAAAATAGTAAGTGTCCGTACTTTTTATCAAACTATTTAAAAAAGGAGTGATTTCCTGGCCTTCAACTTTTTCGTTTATTATAAAGTTTTGAGTAGATTCCATAGAAATAACAAATACATTCTTCCCCTTCGCTATTCCTGCAAGTTCTTCATTGTTTGGTTTTTTAATTGCATTCGCATAATTTACGATTTCTCCTATTTGACTGCTGTCAGCAAAAGCACGATTCATACTTGTTTTTGTCTGCAAGTATGCATCATACAGTTGATAATTAAAGACTCCCAGGTTTTTCACAAGCATATTTCTATCAAATGATCTGGTTAATAACTGGGGTCTTTCAATATTGGCAAGAACTAGATTAGCTGCCATAACGAGTATGGAATAAAATAAAATCTTCCGCTTTTTAATTTTAATTTCACCAAATCGTTTTTTTAAAGGAATCAGAAATCCCAAATCTAATACTAAAAGGATGTCAAGCGGGTTAAGAAGACTGATAATACTGCTCCCCAAATCACTTGCATTGTCAGTTTGGAATAACACTGGAATTGTAATAAAATCATTAAAAAAACGATAGTAAATCAGATTAAAATATAACAATGTGGTAAGGAAGAAATTTGTAATAAAAAGCCTGGATTTAATTCCCTTTTTATTCCCAAATAAACACAAACACAATAAAAATAAAATTGAACCCCCGCAAGCTAACATTAATATGACTTCTTGGATAAAATTTTCAATTTCTAAGCTGAAAGCAAACCGGGTGACAACATATGTTTTTAAAGTTAAGGTTAACCAAATTATCCCTAAATACGAATCCTTTAATTTTTTCCCTTTCATATGGCTAGTCCCCTTTATACTTTTAATACATGTACATCCTCTCATATAGTTATCTATCTTATAATCTATCCCTATTTTTGTCAATTAATCTATAATTATTAACTGTTGAGACTCGTTATGATACATGTTAAGTTTGTATATGTCTTTAATGGGATTATTCATATTTAATAATGTTAGGATGATTATTAATTGAAGAATTTATTTTCTAAACTCACCATACTTTCAACTCTATTTGCACTTATTCTAGGGAATTTAGTTGTTGCTACAAATTCCGGGGATGCGTGTGGCACTGATTGGCCAAAATGTAATGGTCAATATGTTCCTGACTTTACTAAAATTAATATATTAATTGAATATTCACATCGGATATTTACCACTTCTCTCGGTTTTATTTTACTATTGAATGCCATTCTGGTTTCGAAAAAGCTAAAAAAAAGGCATACTAAATCTTGGTGGCCTGCAGTTACTGTAATTTTACTAATCGTTCAATCCCTAGTGGGTGGAATAAATGTAATATTGGGTACCCCTATTGGTTTTACAACCATTGATGTCACAGTGAGCTTGTTATTACTTGTATCAGTTATTTATACACATACCTTATTAGAATCACCAAAAGAAGGGCCTAAAAAAGTTATAAAAAAAAGTGCTCATTATTTATTAATCATAACCTTCATAGAAATAGTAATTGGAGCTTTCTTTAAACATTCTAGGATGAGCGAACTGCTCTATCCTGGTCAAACCGATGCCCTTATCAATAACCGAAATTTTTCACAGATGATTTACTCAATTCACGGTATATTAGGGCTAGCCTCTATCTTAGTGACAGCCTATCTTCTGTTTTTATCCTATAAACACAATAATTTTAAAATCCAATCAACACTGCTAATGTTTTTCTTATTAACCACAGCTATTTTTGGTCTCATTACAAAGATAAGTTTTTTGAGTCCTGTAACTTCATCTATACACATGATTTTTACTATTATATCCATTGCACTCACCTGCTCAATATCAGCTGACAGAAAGGGGATAGGAATTTAAGAAATTTAGTTATGCATGCTGATTAGCTGATTACTAACTTCTAATTGCTTGTTTTAAAAGTTAGGTTTTGGGTATTAACCCTTTTAAAAGGGGGATTACTATGAGCGCAAAAAATAACAAAACACAAAAAAATATGGGGCTGGCTTTCTTTTTGAACTTAGTCTTTACAATAATAGAAATAATTGGCGGTTTTATTACTGGTAGCATCGCTATTATATCTGATGCAGTTCATGATTTGGGGGACTCAATTTCTATAGGAGTGTCTTGGTATCTTCAAAAGAAGTCAGAAAAAGGTGCAGACTCTCATTTTACTTTTGGGCATAAAAGGCTGTCCTTAATGGGTGCACTATTAAATGCAGCTGTCTTATTAGCCGGTTCCATTTATGTTTTATACGAAGCAGGCAAGAGGTTATTTAACCCTGTTAATCCCAACTCGGAGGGTATGCTTTGGCTTGCCATTTTAGGGATTGCAGTGAATGGGTTTGCAGCTTACCGGTTAAAAAAAGGTGATAGCGGCTTAAACCAGAAAATTCTCTCCTGGCATTTAATTGAGGATGTATTAGGATAGGTAGCAGTTCTAATTGTTAGCATTATTTTGTTATTTAAAGATATTCCAATCCTGGATCCACTTTTATCTATAGGGATTACTTTTTACATTCTATACCATGTTATAAAAAACCTAAAGGATACCTTAGGTATCTTATTAGATAAAGCACCTAAGGGAATTGATACCAATATTTTAGAAGAAAAAATTCTGGGAATTTCATCGATTGAAGGTCTTCATCACTTGCATTTTTGGTCCATAGATGGAAAGGAACACGCATTTTCTGTTCATCTTGAAGTGCCAAATGACATGGACAGAGATTCTATTGTTACTATTAAAAATAAAATAAGGGAACATCTAAACGAATTTAAAGTGGCTCATTTTACAATACAATTCGATTATAGTGGAGAGAATTGTGAACAAAAAGAATAGCATGCAACTTATTCAAAAAATGAGGGGGATTTAATATCCCTCTCATTTTTTTCTATTAGTTATTCAGCGACCTCAAGTTCAACTTGAGGCATATTATGCATTCCTCTTGCTGTAACATGCGCTATAACATAATAAAGACCAGGCTCATTAAAGGTCTTTTTTACAAAGTAGGTACCTTCTTCTTTATTTAATTCACCTTTTATTTTTTCATGCTCCTGATCAGGAGCCCCTTCTTTCCAAATTTCAAACTTCATGTCATCTGCATCTGTTACCACTTCTTTTCCCTGGGTTATTTTAGCCTGAATCATTATTTCATCATTGGGCTTTAAGTCTGCAGGAACAGTTTCAACCGATACTTCTATAAGCTCCGGAATTTTTTCTTTGCTTTGTGTTTCGTTTTTATTTGAACAGCCAGCTAAAGTTAAGATTAAAAAAAGCAAAATAATTAATTTCTTCATCAGGTCGATTTTCCTCCAAATTAATAATGATTTTTTTGTTTTGTTCTTAAAACAACTTTAAAATTCCCTATGTTCTGAGTTAAGACTTCTGTTTGTTTCCATTTTATTGATTTTAAAATCTGAGGCTTCCTGATCCTTTCGGTACCATTCAAAAAATGTTGAAGCCAAAACAATCCCTAGAACTACTTCCTGTATAATTTTCATGAGGACTCCTCCAAGTTGCTGGTCCTGAACCAGAGACATTGAATTAAAGATCTCTGGGCCTGTCAATTCCAATCCTGACAGTCTATTAGATGGAACACATAACTTTAAAGCTTCTTGCCAGGCAGCAGGGTTTGAGTAAGTAGCATACAAAGAGGTATCTGCAAAAATAATCAAGGCACATGCGGGGGTTAACAATACTCCTTCAGCAAAGATATAACCCACCTTTTTTAGTCCATTCAGGGTTTGATGTTCTTCAAGCTGGTTGATTAGTGGCCACCACATATTTATTGCTAATAGGAACAGAACAAAGGTATAAGACGCATGAATTATTTTATCGGTTTTAACCATATCAAAAACCATGGGAATATGATAGATAGAGAAAAAACCATTAAAAAGTATTAATCCAATAAGCGGCTTGGTTAATAACATAAAAATCGGTTTTATTCCTGCAACATTTATTAAATTCCTCCAAATCCATTGAGGAATTCCAATTATCAATAATGGAGGAATAATCAAATATAAAATTGCCATCTGAGTCATATGAGCAGAGAACATTAGATGACCAAGCAGATCGACTGGAGCCCCTTTAATAACGTATAAGAGCAGTATCCCCAAAGAAAAAATGATTCCCTGTTTTGTCGTTAACGTCTCACTGTTTTTAAAGTTTCTACGGTAGATAACAGTAATAAGAAAATACATGGTTAATAGCATCAAAAGAAATACCAAAAAATAAGGACTCCAAAGAGCGCGAAAACCAAATATATTTAGTGTCCCCAAAGCACAGCCTCCCCTTTATAAAAAATAATAAGTACAGATCTTTCATGTGTGTCAAATTAGACTAACCATAGAAAAATTTTTAAGATTATGCTTTTCACCATTTCAAATAAAAAATTTAAAAAACCTCCTGCAAAAGGACGTGTCAATATAATTATCTATCTTAATTTTTATAGATTAATGAAAAAACCCTATATTTTTATATGCTCATATATTAAATTAATAGATAGGCTGTTAAAAGACAATCTTTATATTAAAAGTTCTTTTTTTCTTCACAATTCCTTAACAATTGAATATTTACGCTGTTAATTTACAAAATTTAAAAGGAGGAAGTACTATGCTAAAAAAGTTTATTCCCCTATTCCTTATAACTTTTTTTATTCCCCATTGGGTCTCAGCTGAAGCAAATGAAAAAAATGAAAGGAAATGGCAAGATGAAACGATCTACTATATAATGGTTGACCGCTTTAATAATGGAGACATTAAAAATGATTTCAATGTTGATGCTAAAAATCCTGAATCCTATCAAGGCGGAGATTTCCAAGGAATAATAGACAAACTAGATTATCTCAAAGATATGGGATATACAACGTTGATGCTCACGCCAATTTTTAACAATGAAGAAAATGGATATCACGGTTATTGGATTAATGATTTTTATAATACCGAAGAACATTTTGGTTCTTTAAAAACGTTTAAGAGACTTATTAAGGAATCTCATAATCGTGATATGAAAATCATCCTAGAGTTTCCATTCAATAATATTGGTCCTAACCACCCCTGGCTGAAAGACCCCCAAAAACGTGATTGGTTTAAGGGGAATATGGAACCGAAGGTTACAGGTGAAAATACTAAAGAAAATGAGTTCAGCAACCTGCCAGAATTAGATATGAGAAACCCTGAGGTTCAGAAGTACTTGATTGATATAGCGAAATGGTGGATAGCAGAAACGGATATAGACGGATATCAATTAAACTTAATCCAAAATGCACCTGAAAGCTTTTGGGAAAAATTTTCAAAAGAGGTTTATGAGGTAAAAGACGATTTCTATTTAATTGCTGACACAGTTCCAAGTGATTCAAATCCTGACAAATACGAAAAAATGGGTATAAAAAGTTTAATACATGAGGCATTCAGTAAAGAGCTAAGATCAGCATTCTCAAAACCTGACCAATCGCTTGAAAACTTATTCTCAAATCAATTGAAAGCTGACCTTACTGAAGACTCCCCTTATTTAATGGGAAAGTATTTGGATAATCCACATACACCACGTTTTACCAGCGGGGCGGTAAAAAACAATCAGCATCCGGGACCAAGGTGGAAGCTGGCACTTACTTATTTATACACCACACCTGGCGTACCTATTGTGTATTATGGGAGCGAAATTGCATTAAATGGTGAAGAAGAACCTGATAACCGGAAGATAATGGACTTTAGAACTGATAAAGAATTAATTGATTTTATAACTAAGTTAGGAGAACTCCGCCAACAGCTTCCTTCCTTATCAAGAGGACAACTGGAAGTATTATATGAAGACCATGCTGCAGCAGTGTATAAACGAGTCTATAATGATGAAGTGACTGTAACGGTCATCAATAACAGCTCCCGATCAACCACCATTACTTTATCAGCTGAAAAGCTTGGAGGAAAAGACAAAGAGTTAAGAGGATTGTTAGCAGGAGATCTTATTCGTCCAAAAGATAATAAATACATCTTTGTTCCCGAACGGGAGGAAAGTGAAATATATGTACTTAAAGAGAAAACCGGACTAAACATTCCACTTATCTTATCACTGGCAGCTGTTTATACAGCATTTATAATATTTATTATTGCTCTTCGCAAGCGCGCAAAAAAGAAGAAAAACTAATCAGTTGAACTGTTGGAAATGAAATAAAAAGAAGAACAGTCTTTAAAATATAGACTGTTCTTCTTAAAATTCTACATGTTAAGCCTCTGAGTAACCCTCCCTGAAATTATACTTCATCTATTGGCGAAATAGCCAAATTGCTAAAAGAATGAGGAAGAAAAAGCAGGTTAACCCAATGAACATCCACATCCTGCTGTTATTTGATAGGACAAAATATCCTGCTAAAAAACAAGTAAAAGCTAGTGATATTAGAAGAGTTCCTTACCTGATTAACATGTTGGATCTCCTTTTGTAGTGCTCCTTAAGCTATACCGTTACTTGATCTACACCCAATTGAAGATACGAGCTAATTGTGCAATAAGAAAAGTTACAAAAAACGCAATACCAGTAGGAATGATAAAGGACCAAAAAGTCCACTTTGCACTTTTGGTTTCCTTGTATATATTTACAAGTGTAGTGCCACAAGGATAATGCAGTAAAGAGAACAGCATCATATTTAAAGCAGTCAGCCAAGTCCAGCCTTGCTCGATAAAGATTTGTTTTAAATCCTCAATCCCATCTACATCTATTAAAGCACCAGTTGACAGGTAACCCATTAATAGGATGGGCAACACGATTTCATTAGCAGGAAGTCCAATTAAAAATGCCATTAAAATATATCCGTCTAGACCAATCGCCTGGCCAAGCGGGTCTAAAAATTGAACAATATGAAGCAGTATACTTGTATCTCCTGCCTGAATGTTTGCAAGTACCCATGTTAATATGCCTGCTGGAGCGGCGACTTTAACCGCACGGACTAAAACAGACCAGGATTTATTCAAAGAAGCACGAATAACTGTATCAAAGAATTTAGGTTTTCTGTAAGGAGGCAACTCCAAAGTGTAGTGAGTTGGCACGCCCTTCAATGCCGTTTTGGCTAGAGTCCAGGATACAAAGAATGTTATAATTATCCCGAAAAGCACGATCCCCACAATAACTGAAGTCGTAACAATTGACTTCATTCCACCGGTAAAACCTGTCGCCATAAAGAGTGAGGCCAAAACAATTAAAGTACCCCATCTACCGTTGCAAGGGACAAAATTATTTGTTAATATAGCCAGCATCCTTTCCCGGGGAGATTCGATAATCCTCGATGACATAATTGCTGCAGCGTTGCAGCCGAACCCCATCGCCATTGTCAGTGATTGCTTTCCGTGTGCCCCTACCGTTTTAAACAGCCGATCCATATTAAATGCTACACGTGGCAGATAACCGTAGTTTTCAAGCAATGCAAAGGTCGGAAAGAAAATGGCCATGGGTGGAAGCATTACGCTGATTACCCAGCTCGTTCCACGGTAGAGACCCAATACCAAAACTCCATGAAGCCAATTAGGGGCATTTAATTCAGTGAAAAATAAGGTTAAATACGCTTCCACCCAGCCAAAGAATTCAGCAAGCATGGACGAAGGGATATTTGCTCCTGCAATTGTTAAATAAAACACAACACCCAGCATAACCAACATGATTGGAAATCCAAATACAGGGGAGGTAAAAATTGCATCTAATTTTTCAGTTCTGTGGTCAAATCTATTTTTTGTAAATGAGACACCTTCTTTTACTAATTGATGGCTTTTTCTATATAACTGCTCAACTATTTGGTCACGTATCTGTGTCGAGGAAAGAAGATCTGCCTGCTGGAACAATTCATTTAATGCCTGTTTTTGTTTTGTGGATTGTAGTTCCATTGATCAAAACCTCCCTGTTTCTGGCCTTTTCTACGATTTGTTCAAATAGTTCTCTGTCTCCGTCTAATAACCTTAAAGAAAGCCATCTTGCAGATATATCATTTCCAACAGTTTTCTCAATCATAGGCTCCAAGATTTTTATTTTTCTTTCAGTCTCCTTATCATATTTCATTTGAAAAGGAGTGCACTGAATGGCTCCCGAAATAACTCGGCTCATAGTATCAAGAAGCATCGGTATCCCCGTCTTATTTCTTGCAGAAATTTTAATTACCGGTATGCCTAACCTCCTCATTAGTAATTTTTCATTAATATTAATTCCTAATTTCTCTGCCTCATCAATTAAATTAATACAAATGATTACTCGATCAGTCATCTCCAGTACCTGCAAGGCCAAATTTAAATTTCTTTCAAGAGCAGTAGCGTCCAAAATAACAATGGTGATATCGGGATTCTCAAACACAATATAATCTCGAGCGATTTCTTCGTCTAAGGAATTTGAATAAAGTGAATATGTGCCGGGTAAATCAACAATTTCATATTGATCATTTTTATAAGTGTATACACCCTTTTTCATGTCCACGGTTTTTCCTGCCCAATTTCCAGTATGTTGTTTTAGTCCTGTTAGTGCATTAAATAAGGTGCTTTTGCCTGTGTTCGGGTTGCCGCAAAGAGCAATTCGAAAGTTACCCATGCTAAACCAACTCCCCTAAAATTTTGTGACTTTCCTCTTTCCTTAAGGCTATAGAAGTGTTGCTTACCCGAAAAGCAACAGGGTCCCCCAATGGGCTTTTTCTTAGCACTTCGACATTTGCCCCCGGAACAAATCCTAAATCGAGTAGACGTCTCCTCATTATTCCTTCTATGTTTAAATCAGTTATTCTGATAATGTCCCCTTTTTCTCCTTCAAATAAAGAGAGTTTTTTAGACAACCCCATATTTTTTTCCCCCCTGCTTGTTTTTTTCCCTAACGCAACTTTTAGTATTATAATATGAATATATTTTCATGTTGTCAAATTTATTTTGAAAAATAAAAAAAACTGCCATCTCCATGACAGTTTTGATTGGGCTGATCTATTTAATGTCCTATGGGTACCAAAATAAAAAATAAGATTATAAGAAGTGCTCCTAATAAGGTTATGGATAGCACTTTAATTTTCGACAGGTGGAAGGAATGTTTCCAAAGTACCTCATAGATTGTTACATAACTTAATGTACCTATGGCGGTTCCGTTTAAAATAGTAGTAAACTTCTCAGATGGCGATTGCCACTCCAGTCCCCCTAAAGCATTCAAACTGACCGCAAGCGATAGGATAAAGCAAAAAACCCCAAAAATAAATAAGTTCATTTCTGTATATATGAGGGTCCCCATTAGAATAACTCCCTCAGGAATATGATGAAGAAAAACTGCTGCTAATAATATTGACGGATTGACAACCTGTTGCTGGACATTCATACCAAATGCTAACCCTGTAGGAATGCTGTGGAGAAATAATGCCGTAAAGAGTAGGAGGAACATTCCCGAGTCACGTTTGAAACGATTTTTGGTTTTATGGATTAATCCTTCCATTGCAATCATAGAAAATACACCTAATGAAATTCCAGCAAAAACTCCGATAAAATCTAAATGTTTAAGTGTTTCTGGAAGGAGTTCAAATCCAATCAAACCGATTAGTATCCCGCTGCAAAATATATTAATGTAATGGCTATTCAGCTTTAGTGTATGACAGATTAGCCACGTAAGCCCTCCTCCAATCAGAGTTCCAAAGAAAATAATTAAGAAAACATTTACAATTACCGCTAAATCACTGTTCATTAAAGAACCCCCATGTATGTTTGTACAAGTATATTCATAGAGTATTTAAATAAGAATTCATTAAAAATATAGAAAATGGAATAAGTATCAGAGATTTTCATTGACAGTATTTTCTTTTTTGTATAGGATTTATATGAGTATTTATTCATATACTTGTGACAAATTCGGGTTTTTTATGATTTATGATGCAGTTTTCTTAGATTTACTCTTATAGTCTTCTTTATTAAAATCTTCTTTCGCCTTCTTAACCTGGTTTAGTAATTAGGTGGCATCCCTAAGGGTTTCTTAATAAAATAAGATACTAAGGTTTTCAGTTGTCAATTCAGTTTAACTCTCGAGTGAACAAGGTAAATAAAGAAAAAGAAAATTTTTAGAACAAATCACTGCTCTTTCCAAGCAAAAGTATAGATTTCACAACAGGTGCATTTAACAATATGAGGATTCCATCATTTGCGAGGTGACTTCGACCAGGTTTTTAAATCCACCCTTCACAATATAGGATTTCTTAAGATGAATTGCATTGATTGTTGGTACCACAGCATCAGCAATTGATTAAAAAGTCACTATTAATTGATCAATCTTCTTTTAGTGTCATCAATATAAACTGTGCTACAGATTTTCGTCCATTTTTTAAAAGGAAAGATTACACTTTATTGAAAAATCTTATACATATACGATGATCCTCTTTAGAGGTAGCATATTTGTTGGCCTCCCCTGGTAGCGGTCCCCTTTTGTTATAATATGGAAATGGGGTTAAAAGTTTGTATTATTATATAAGAATAAGAACAAAATAATTAAAAGGTGGAAATATAAATGAAGCAACAGGAACATACGTTTTTATCAACTCAGACAGTGGATGAAGCCTCTAGGATTTTTAAGGCACTAGGAGATCCCACACGAATTAAAATTCTATACTTATTATCACAAGAAGAGTGCTCGGTAAGCCATATAACCGAAGTCTTGGAAATGACTCAATCTGCAGTCTCCCACCAGCTTAGTTTACTTAGAAAGCTAAGGCTTGTTAAATACAGACGCGAAGGAACTACGCTCTTTTATACATATGATGATGAGCATGTCATCACGGTGTTAAATCAAGTTATAACCCATATTAAATGTTAGAATAGGAGGATTATTAATGGGACATCACCACGACCACGGACATGGTCACTCACACGGACATAACCAATTTGAAGAATCACGAGAAGGAAATAAAAAAGGATTAATCATTGCTCTGATTATTACAACGGGCATTATGATTTTAGAATTTTTCGGAGGACTGATTACCAATAGTTTAGCTCTACTCTCAGATTCAGGCCATATGTTGAGTGATGCAAGTTCACTGTTTTTGAGTTTAATTGCTATCTGGTTTGCTTCTAGGCCCCCATCCCCTCGCAAGACATATGGATTCTACAGATTCGAGATCTTAGCTGCATTGTTTAATGGAGTTACTCTTTTTGTAATAGCTGGCTTTATCGTCCGGGAAGCTTATGGCAGATTCTTTGAACCACCAACTGTTGCAAGTGGATCAATGATGCTGATTGCTTCTATAGGCCTAATCGCTAATTTGATTAGTGCCTGGTCCTTAATGCGGAAAGGAGATGTGAAAAATAATGTTAATTTAAGAAGTGCCTATTTGCATGTTCTGGGAGACGCTCTAGGTTCTATTGGTGCAATTATTGCAGGAATATTAATGCTATTGTTTGACTGGTATGTAGCAGATCCTATTATCTCTGTTTTGGTTGCTTTATTAATATTGAAAAGTGCCTGGGGAATTATAAAACATTCTGTTCATATTTTAATGGAAGGAACACCAATCACTATTGATCAAGAGAAAGTGAGAGAGGCTTTAACTGAAATTGATGGAGTCATTAATATTCATGATCTCCACATATGGACCATTACTTCCGGACTTGATTCACTTAGCTGCCATATCCTTATCGATGATAACAGAGACAGCCAGGAAATACTCCAACAAGCAATTAGCAAAATAAATGAAACCTTTCAAATTGAACACACTACAATACAGGTAGAAACTTCTTCTATTGCTCATAATGAGTTGAAAATATAGACAGTTAAAAATACAACTTCTAAGCCAAGAGCCTTTCTTCTTGGCTTTTTATAGTGTGTTTGGGGAAATAAAGAATTCAGGTAATAGTTAATTGAATTATTTAAAAAATATTTCTTCGTTTATAACCTTTTAAGTGGCTATAATTTTTCTAGCTGCAATTTAATTCTGCATAAAATCTTCAAATTTCAGGGATATAATTTAACTATTAGCATGAAACAGGTGATTACATGAACAAGCTATCAATAAAGCTAGGAGTAATTTTCTTTTTAATTATATTTGGCCTTGTTATTTTGATGTTTTTCTTCTTACATTCGGCTCTCGTCGACTCGAGAATAGAAGAAGAACTGCTTTCTTTACAAGCGAGAGGAAATTCTCATAGAGCAATCCTAGAAAAACACTTTGACGCAGATACTATCTCACATGTAACTCTTATGGAATCTGAAGCAAATACTGACGTGGTAATCACGGATGTAAACGGTAAAATACTTGGATCATCAGCTAATAGCGAGAGTTTTGAGAGGTATATTTATAGTTCGGGGTTTAATATTCCAAGAAAAGGTGAAATTTTAGAGGATAATTGGAAAAATGGGTCCTTTATTTCAACCGTAAGCCCAATAGAGATCGATGGCAGGACAGAAGGTCGCGTTTATATGTTTCAGGATACAGAATCACTTCACGCTTTGATAAAACGGCTGAATGGGAACTTTTTATTGGCAGGAATAATTGCTGTATGTTTGACTCTGATTATTATTGTCTTTCTTTCCAAAGGTCTTGCTAAACCTCTTATAAAAATGAAGGAGGCTACCTTTCAAATAAGCAGGGGGGATTTCTCCGTGTCTCTCCCAAAAAACGGCAATGACGAACTTGGTGACCTAGCTCATTCCATATCAAGGCTTGCCAATGACCTAAAATACTTAAAACAAGAGAGAAACGATTTTTTAGCCAGCATTTCTCATGAGTTAAGGACCCCTTTAACTTATATAAAAGGGTACGCTGATATTGTCCTTAGCCGAAACCTTTCTATTGAAGACCGTGACAGATATTTAAATATAATTCATGAGGAGGCGAATCGCCTTTCTGATTTAATTAAGGACCTTTTCGACCTAGCGAAAATGGACAAAAATTCATTTATAATACAAAAAAAAGCAATAGACTTAACTGACTTTATGATGAAAATAAATCAAAAGTTCACTCCCGCTTTCCAAGAAAAAGAGATGGAACTTGAAGTAGTTTGTCCGGAAGAGTTATTTATTATGGCGGATCCATCCAGACTTGAGCAAATCATTTTTAACTTATTAGATAATGCCATAAAATATTCTCCTTCTGGAGCAAAAACACTTCTTTCTGTTAGCAGAAAGAAAAAGGATATTTACATTCAGATTCAAGATAACGGTAAAGGCATTCCAGAAGAAGACCTTCCTTACATTCTAAATCGCTTTTACCGTGTAGATAAATCCCGTACAAGATCATTAGGTGGAACAGGTCTAGGATTGGCCATTGTAAAAGAACTGGTTCTTGCTCATGGTGGTAAGATCTCTGTTAAAAGTGAAGAAGGCAAAGGAACTGAGTTTGAATTAATCTTTAAAGGAGCAGGTAAAATTGAAAACGATACTATTAGTTGATGATGAAACTAGGATGCTTGATTTATTAGCCCTATATTTAATGCCGCTTGGTTATAATTGTGTCAAAAAGCGATCAGCCATAGATGCAATCCTTTATTTAGAGTCCCATCCTGTAGACCTTATATTGTTAGATGTTATGATGCCTGAAATGGATGGGTGGACAGCATGCAAGGAAATTAAGAAATTCAGGGATATTCCAATAATCATGCTTACTGCTAGAAGTGAGAAGCCAGATATTGTAAAGGGGTTAAAAATAGGAGCTGATGATTATATTTTAAAGCCATTTGATGAGGAAGAACTCCTAGCAAGGATTGAGGCAGTTTTAAGAAGAACACAATCAGAGGAAGGAATCCTTTCTTTTAAAGGCCTTGTACTAAAGCCAAATTCTTATGAACTCTTATTTGAAGATAAAGAGATTTTGCTGACGCCAAAAGAGTTTGCAATGATGGGATTGTTTTTAGGAAATCGAAACAAAGTTTTCTCCAGAGATCATTTTATTGTGTCCGTGTGGGGAGATCGAGTTTCAATTGAAGACCGAACTATCGACTCTCATGTTAGGAACCTACGGGACAAGCTCAGAAAAGTAGGGTTTCCCGCAGATGATCATTTGCAAACTGTTTGGGGTGTTGGCTATAAATGGACTGAAAAAAAATAACAAGTCAATTAGGTGTATAGTTCATTTAAATACATTTTCTTCGAATTGAAAGTAATCGGATCGTAATAATAAGTATATGATTATGCTTGAATATCAACAAGATATTACACTATGACCAATTTAAAGACTCAATCTTATATGTTCAGCTTCACTTTCTGGAAATTTTGAGCTATTTAATTTAATAATTTATTATCCATACTTTCTGCATACTTTTTAATTATAATAGGTTCGAACCTTAAGCGTCTAACTTCATTTAATATATCGTTATCCTGGTTACATTTCTGAACTTCTCCAAATAAAACTTGTTCGAGTCAGAGTGTGGACATATTTATAATTATGGAATTCGTCTAAAAGTTGCAATTTGAGGATTATGCTGTATTTTGATGGACATGCTATATATAGGGTGACAAGTTTTTAAGGTACAAGAATGCAATTTCACTAGAACATATCAGGAAATTCCATGGAGTATTTGTTTGAAATGTGACAAGGAAGTAGGAAATTATTCTAGACAGCGATATATACCATAATAGATAGGAGGTTGTCCCTTGGGTATAGTAATTATATTTGGTTTAGTAGCATTGTTATCAGGTTTTGGGACTATCACTGCGATAAAAAATAAAAATCTTCTTGGAGTCCTTTTTGGTGCTGGAAGTTTTCTTGTCTTTGGTTGGTTCTCAATCATGACTTTTATTAACTCTGGGTATCCAGCTATGTAATCGACTTGTTGGATTTTAAGGTAACAAACCCATATTTCAAGAAAACTTTTAGGATATTATAATACATACACTGAAAATTACCATCAACCTTTTTCTATAGGTAAAGTCAAGAAAAGGGCAAAATCAATAGCTAGCCCCTTCTTGACTTATCTTATTAACCACCACGTCAATAATGTTTCTAATAATCATTATTTAAATCAACTACTAATCTTCTTAAACACTAATCTGGCAGATATGTCACCGCTTGACTCCCCATTTGCTTCCAGGCAGCAAGAAATTCCCCCTTTGAAATTAGCTTATTTTTCATGCCGTCAATTGGGTCATTAAAATAAATTGCCTTTTCATCGTAGCCTGTAATAAGAACAGAATGTTCTTTATAAGTTATTTTTATCTCCCCATTAGGTGTAAACCACTTTACAAATGCAGAATCAGGCAATTCATTATAGGTAGTATTGGTTATAATCCAAATTGGAATACCAAGCGAAAGATAAGCCTGAAGTTCCACAAAATCCCTACCTGTTAAATCTATTATTTGACCTGGTATATATTTTTCGGCTAGTTCTCTTATCGGTTTATGATAAACTCCATAGCCGGGATTTTTATAGGAATACATATCACCAACGAATCCCTCATTTGGATCTCCCCAAAATATCTTCCCGCTTTCTTTTTTTAGCGGAACAGAATTCTTTTTTATATTATTGGCAAGTGTAATTTTATTTGTTTTAATTCCTTTATACTGCAGAAGCATTGCCAGACTAGTAACCTCACAACCTCTTGGCAGTTCAGGAAATTGTTTAATAATAGGTGCATCCAAAAGGACTCGGTCCTTAATCTTTACCACCTTTTTGTTATATTCTTCCGAATCTACAGATGCACGAGATGTTTGTTCAATATTATCTAAAACTTGAATATTACCAAGCTGCGTAAGCTCTTCTCTTCCTAATAAGAGAAGAACTGATAGGCTTATTAATGTGAAAACTAAAAAGTGAAGAATAAATTCATGTTATATTCCCCATTACAAAGTTTAATGTAAACAGAACTTACATTTCTTTAAATTCCTATTTAGAGAGTGGTTCTTTCCGAAAATACTTATTATCTCCGCAGAATTATGCTTAAAGCAGGTGGCCTTTATTAAAAATTCATTAATCCCTATCAGCATATCTATGAACAGCTTTTTCTAAGCGTCTTCTAAGGACAATGACTAAAACGGCTGCTGCAATCAAAGTTAAGGACATAGCTTGAGCTATTCTAACTGATTCTGTGAGCATTAAACTATCTGTTCTCAATCCTTCAACAAAGTACCTCCCAACTGAATACCAAATAATATAAGATAGAAAAACTTCACCACGTTTTATGGATAAACGTCTGAGAAAAACCAAAAGAACAAAGCCAAGAATATTCCATAATGATTCATATAGAAAAGTCGGATTATAGTATGCTCCTTCTATATACATTTGATTAATGATTAAGCCTGGGAGTAAGAGGCTTTCGAGGAATGAGCGGGACACTTCTCCCCCATGCGCTTCTTGGTTTATGAAATTCCCCCACCGTCCAATTGCCTGGCCTAATATTATGCTTGGTGCAGCAATGTCTGCAAGTCTCCAAAAAGAAATACCCTTTTTTCTAGAAAAAATAACGGCAGTTATCACTGCTCCTAATAATCCTCCATGAATAGCAATACCACCTTCCCATATCGCTAAAATATCTCCTGGATTTTTAATATAGTATTCCCATTTGAAAATTACGTAGTACAATCTTGCACAAATAATTGAAATGGGAATTGCCCACAGCTATAGGTCTGAGAGTAGTTCTTTTTCCATTCCAACTTTTTTCGATTCTCTTGCAGCAAGAATCCATCCTAATAACAGACCACTTCCGATAATGATACCATACCAATAAATCGTTATTGGGCCTAACTCAAAGGCAATTCTATCAATCGATTCAATTTCCCCCAATATATTCACCTCTTTAATGTTTTTATATCAAAAATATTTTAAGGGAATAATATCAAGAAAGTGTGCAAGAAGATAACTTTAATGAAAATATTAATACAGAAAGCATAAATAACCAATTTGTGGATTAATGAGATTAATTTTTTAATTGGATCTATTTAATCTAATTTTAGCTTGAATTCAATTAAAATAATTTCTAGTGTTTTTTGGAAGTCTTCTAAAATGCAAAATTTCTTCATATTTTTTTAGTAAGGTAAACGTAGATTACTAATGAAAAGAGGAAAGCTAAAATGAAAAAAATTATGGTGATTGATAATGATCAAAAAACACAGAACTTATTGTCTTCCCTTCTTTCGCCATTCTATCGATGCATACAGTTCCGTTCAGCTAGTGATGCAATTTCATTTCTTTCACAGAAGAGTGTATCTCTCGTCATATTAGAGGTTGTTATGCCTGATATGCATGGTTCGTCTACTTGTGAAAAAATTCGAAGGGTTTCTAATGTTCCAATCATTATACTATCTAAAAAAAGTGAGAAAGAAGATATAGTAGATGGATTTAAACAGGGTGCCGATGATTATCTAACTAAGCCTTTTAACAAAAACGAACTTTTAGTCCGAATAGAGGCATTGTTAAGAAGGTCTTCCCTAGTAATCAGTGATTCACTTTTTTTTCAAGGGTTAAAATGGGATGAAACATCTTTCAATCTTTCTTTTAACGGAAACACCATATCTATGACTCCTAAGGAATTTGCACTTGTAGGGCATTTGTTAAGTAACATCAATAATGTTTTTTCTCGTGAAGCCCTTTTACAGACCATCTGGAGTCAGGAATGGAAAACAGAAAGTAGAACGATTGATTCTCACATTAGGAACATACGAGAGAAGTTAAGACAATCTGGTTTCCCAGTTGATCGCCATCTAAAGACCATTTGGGGAGTCGGCTATAAATGGGAAACAAATTAATATAGAGATTAAGGGAAAGGATGAAATGCCTTTGTATGTAAAAAAGTTAACAAAAAACGGTCAAATTTTACTTCCTGCCGCTCTATATAGAATGTTGGGCATGAAGGATGGAGAGTTCGTCTTTATTTATGAGGAAGCTAACCAGTTGGTTGTAAGCAATCATCATGAAAATGCCCATTTAAATAAATGCATTTTCAGGAATGGAAAATTATCTATTCCAATGGAATTAAGAAAAATGTTAAAAATCGATACAAATACACTATTATTATTGCAGGCATACCCAGAAAAGGGATTTATAAAAATAATGAAGTTAATTGAAGACCAGGCCAACAGCCTACATCTCGAAATATAAAGGAACCATAGCCTATGTTAAGATATTAAAAACTGAGGTGGAAGCTTCTACAATAATTCCAAAATCCTTAAAAAAATAAGCAGAAGAATGGAATTTTCCTGATTTGCCTCCCTCTTGTCCTTTAAACGAAGGGAATCAGGGGTTTTAAATTTCGTACAGGAACCTTAAGACAATCTTTTTTCCTCTACAAGATAATAATAAAAAGGAGTTAATCAACGCTGTTATAGCATTGATTAACTCCTTTTTATAAAGCTTGCAACTGAATCAATTGTCATTTCCATCATTTTCTCTGTTGATAGCGGTGAATCATTTTCTAATAAAGGCCCTCTTGCCGCAAGTCGGTGAACCATTCCCAGTAGATTATTAAATGTCCATGCCGTTAGGTCATTGGCTGTAAAATCAGTTCTTATGCTTCCTTCATTTTGTCCTTGTTCAAACACCAAAGGAATTGATTCCCCATTTATTTTAATTAATTCAAGATAATAAGCTTGCTCAATTTCTAATTTATGTGATTGATAATAAAGATCAAATTCTGCTTGAAATCGGATATGATCGTCTTTTTCTTTTAGATAAGAGTCCCATTGTTTAAGCCAATTTATGATTTGTTCATATGCAGTACTATCAGTTGATATCTCTTTGAAAAATTCCTTCATTTCAATAAAAATTTGTTGTTTAACTTCAGCAGCAATTTCATCAACAGACTTATAATATTTATATAAGGTAACCGTAGATACCCCTACCTCTTTTGAGATATCTCTCATCGTCACTCTTGGCAAACCTTTTTCCAAAAATAATTCCCTTGCTTCATCTAATATCTCTGTGCGGCGTCGTATCCTTAGTTCGTCTAACTCGCTATCCCATTTTAAACTCAAAAATAGCCCTCCATTATATTAATTAATTTTATTTCAACACTTATCATTTCTATTTAAAAAAATTGATTGCCTAGTGCAAGATCTGTCCCTTCATAATAAGTACTCCTCATCTCACCTTATATCCTAATAGTTGTTCTTCTATCTATAACTTTGAAGGTGTCATAACTGTTCTTCAATGGTTGTTTTTGCTATTTTGTTACAGGTTCTATTTCCTAATACAATAACGGAGACTAATAAAGTAATTAATATGGTGCCAAATATATAACTTCCTTTTGCCAACTTCTCATCTTTTTGATTCGTCGATTGCTTCACTATTTTCTTTACTTCTTTATTCTTTTTAATAGCATATCCTAATTGGATATCAGAAAGCAGCTTTGCACTCGGGTATAAAATTTCAATTTTCCCATCATCCTTTAAAGTACTTAGAACATTACTTTGAGTGGACTGAGTAATATAGAGTTTAGTTGTTGCATTATAAACAATATTGTTAATTTGAAAATCAATTCCTTTAGATAGACTTGATGTTTTAAAGTTATTAAATCCGAAATCAAGTAATTTCATTGTGTCATTATAAGCAATTTCTTGTGATGGTGCCTTAAGGGTGACTGCAATCAAGCTCAGATCCTTTCTTTGGGCAGCAGTTACCAAAGTATGTCCAGACTGATCAACGTATCCTGTTTTCCCACCTATAACACCCTCATATGGGAATTCCCTCATCAGTTTATGATGCGTATATAAAGTTGTATCCCAGGATACACCTTTCCACTTTAGCTCTTTGGTTCCAAAAATTTCTCTAAATATACTATTTTCCATTGCATAACGGGTTAAAAACGCTAAATCTTCTGCCGTAGTAACATGTTCAGGATCGTAAAGGCCATGTGGATTTTTAAAGTTAGTTTCCTTTAGCCCCAAATCAGCTAAATACATATTTAATTCTTTTGAAAATCGTTCATTTGATCCACTTAAGTGCTCAGCTATGGCAACGCCTGCATCATTACCGGAATTAATTAGCATTCCTTGAATAAGTTTTTGCAAATTGACTGTTTCACCTTCTTCCAAATAAACCCGTGTACCTTCAGTTACTCTTGCATTTTTCCCAACTGTAACGATATCGTTTAAATTTCCTTTTTCTATCGCGTATATTGCCGTTGCTATTTTTGTTAGACTTGCAGGATACATCCTTTTATTTGAGTTTTTTTCAAATAAAACCTCACCTGTTTTTGAGTCAATTAAAATAGCTGCTTCGCTTGAGATCGCTGGTTCTTCTTCTGCTTGAACTATTATAGAAGGGCTATTCAAAAAAACCAAAATAGAAACATATATTAGTAACATTTTCACGGAATTCCTCCTGAGGTCGATCGCTGTTAAGAGATACAGAGAATTATTCTCTTATTACCACCATTGAATTATAATAAAAAAATATGAAGAAAATATGGAGAAGCTAGTTTCCGGCTCATAGAACTAGTTTTAAATAAATCTCTAGAAAGATAATGTTTAGTAAATAATGTATCCTAGTTTCTGGATTTTACATGTATTGTCTGGAATTATCTTCTGAAAACGTTTGATTTAAGTATTAAAACATTCTCACTATAAAAAAAGCCAATTCCCCTTGTTAAGGAATTGACTGACTATCCAAACGAAAATGGTATTATCTGGTGATTACTCGCTTTCTGTTACCCATTTATGATTTTTCACTTCATCTCCGCCGGTAGTTGGAGTGAAATCAACCATATATACAGTTGTTTGTTCAGCAGAGTCAATTTTAGCTGTTACTCCGTCCATTCACTTCATATGTTCCGTAGATACAGTAACTTCTGTTCAAGGTTCAAGCGGCTCTTCTCGGGCTCCTTCTAACTTAGCTTACCCTTTTAAGTAAATAAACAAAATGTGCTTTAGGCTCCTCCTGTTAGTCCATATAATTCGCTCTTATAAAAAGTTGCTTGGCAGTTAGCTTTACTCCAAAGTGCTAGTTTTGAATATTTCTTTCAGTATCCCAGTAATATTCACTGACCACTTCCGGAATTGTAATTCAAAATTTTCACCTTTGCCCCTTGATAGGTAAATCTCTTGAAGACCTGATGTAGCCTAATAATCAGTATTTTAAGATGCACAGCAACATTGTGCAATGTATCATCTGACTAATTGAAGTTTCATCCATTAATTTGCTTTATTTTCGCTGTGGTCAGAGCGCATACTTGAATGAAACGCATCTATAGTCGCATCTGTTTTGCTAAATATTCAGCATCTGCCCCGACCCCTTGAAGCAGTGCTGAACCCCTTCTATATTGCCATGGGAGTCCTAAGAAGTATAAGCCTTGAATTTCTGTAACTCCTCTTTCATGAATCGGCAACCCCTTCTCATTAAAGATTACGGGAATCTTTATCCAGCTATAATCCGATCGAAAACCAGTGGACCAAATTAGATTTCTCACTTTCACAATGCTTTGGTCCTCAAACATGATCTCATTATCATTAGCAGATATAGCTTTCGGCTTTTGCTGTACTTTTCCGTCCATGAGCAGTCCTTTAAGTTCGAAACCAAAAATTGTATCAGGCTTATTCATTATCAACTGACCAATTTTGCTGTCTATATTTGCCTTTAATAATCCTAATTTATCAAACCACCAAAAGATGCTTTTGCCCAAAAAGTCCTGAGGCAGGAAATTAGGTTTGTGCCCAACCGACAGATATACTTCGTTATGATCCGCCAATTCTACCGCAATTTGTGCTCCAGAATTCCCTCCGCCAACAACTACTGTGGTACCGCTCAGGAGCTGATTAGGATTTTTATATTCTGAAGAATGCAGCTGAAAAACTTCATCCGAAAGGCGTTTAGAGAATTCGGGTATATTTGGCTGCTGGAAAGGTCCTGTGGCAACTACCACCTGTTTGCTTCGGTATACACCCTGGCTGGTGGACACAACAAAAAGATCCCCTTCTTTATCCAGTTTTGTAATCACTGTTTGGAGCTTTA
Organism: Cytobacillus oceanisediminis 2691; assembly: GCF_000294775.2. Lineage (GTDB taxonomy): Bacteria > Bacillota > Bacilli > Bacillales > Cytobacillaceae > Cytobacillus > Cytobacillus pseudoceanisediminis. The sequence goes on along the minus strand of NZ_CP015507.1, from coordinate 49,561 downwards.
CTGGGAGCGAAAACGCCTTTGCATACTGCGACAAATAGTCACTGATCTCATCTTTTTTTGAATATCCATTCGGATCCGCGCTTAAAGATAATCCTGGAAGAGAACTGAAATAACGCGGTGTAAACAGCTTTAGAGAATCATATCTTTTTCTCCAGCTCTCGCCTATTTCGTCCCCCTGGTCCAGGAGAAGAAAAGATACATTATTCTTTTTAAGGTAATAGCCTATCGAAAGCCCGGCTTGTCCTGCGCCAATAACCAAAACATCGTATAACAAGAATATCCCTCCTAATAAAAATGAGCTTCCCATGAAAACGGGAAGCTCCTAGCTTATTTGTCTTTAATTCTGAGAAGTCGCAAGCCGTTTAATGTGACAATAAGAGTCGCACCCATATCTGCAAAAATCGCAATCCAAAGCGTCAGCCACCCTGGAATGACCAGTAGTAATGCAACAAGCTTTATCCCTAATGAAAACGTAATGTTTTGCTTAATGATGCTAAGTGCTTTCCTGCTTAACTTAACTGTAAACGGCAATTTTCCAAGGTCATCTGCCATCAAGGCAATGTCCGCTGTTTCAAGAGCCGTATCTGTTCCAGCTCCTCCCATGGCAATCCCCAACGTAGAAGCAGCTAATGCAGGGGCATCATTCACGCCGTCACCGACCATTGCCACTCGGTCATATTGATTCCTAAGATCTCTAATAAACGTTAATTTATCTTGCGGCAATAATTCAGCTTTAATATCCGATACGCCAACTTGTTCACCGATCGCGTTTGCGGTTCCTTCGTTATCACCAGTAAGCATAATAGTCTTTTGAATTCCCAAAGAATGAAGATTTTCAATAACATTTTTACTGTTTTCCCTTAACACATCCGCAACGGCAATCAAACTCAATACTTCTTCTGAGGTTCCTGCCACCATGACGGTTTTTCCTTGATTTTGAAGGCGGGCAATTGTTGTTTTTAATGCAGCCGGAATGCCGTTTGATAATAGTTCTTCAAACAAATTCGGGCTTCCAACATAATACATCTTATTTTGAAAGTTTCCTTTAATTCCTTTACCCGTAATGGAAGAAAAATCTTCAATACTGAGGTCCTGGTATGGCGCTTTTTCTTCTTCCGCTTTTTTCATGATAGCTGAAGCCAGTGGATGCTGTGATCCTTTTTCCAGCGCTGCAACAATAGACAAAAGTTCTGCCGAATTTGTATTAGACTGTGGAAGATAATCTGTTACCATTGGAATACCTTTTGTTAGTGTTCCTGTTTTATCAAAGGCAATGGCTTTGATTGCTCCCATCTCTTCCAAGTGAATGCCGCCTTTAATGAGCACGCCATTTTTTGCAGCACTCCCAATCGCTGTTACAATCGCAACAGGAGTTGAGATCACAAGCGCGCAAGGGCATCCAACCACAAGTGCAGCTAATCCTTGGTAAATCCAGGTATCCCAATCGGCTCCAAAAAACAGTGGGGGGATAACGGCAACCCCTAATGCTACAAGAATAATAAGCGGCGTATAGTATTTCGCAAATTTGTCCACAAAAGCTTGTGACGGAGCACGCTCAGCCTGAGCCTCTTCAACTAAATGGATAATCTTCGCAATGGTTGTGTCATCCACATGCTTTGTCACCTTGACTTCAAGGAGACCTTCTTCATTCAAGGTTCCTGCAAACACTTCATCATCTGGTGTTTTTGAAACAGGGACAGATTCCCCCGTAATAGCCGCCTGATTAACGGAAGACAAGCCTTTTACCACGATTCCATCCATCGCAATTTTTTGCCCAGGCTTTACGATCATAATGTCGTCTATCTGAATATCATCCACTTCAATCATCATTTCCTTATTTCCTCTTCGGATTAAGGCTTCCTTGGGAGCAATATCCATTAAGGAGCGAATGGATTGACGGGCTTTATCCATAGAATAAGTCTCTAGAGCCTCACTAATCGCAAAAAGAATTACGACAGTAGCTCCTTCTCCCCATTCCCCAATAAAAGCAGCACCGATGACAGCGATAGTCATAAGCGTTCTCATATCAAACTGAAGGCGAAGGAGATTTTTCAAGCCTGTTGTGAAGAGGCGATACCCGCCAATTAACATGGATGCACCATATGCTAAAATCGGTGTGATGCTGTCCTCCCCATTCATTTTTACAAAAACCCATCCAAGAATAAGAAAAACAAAGGATGCAATCACAGTTGCGTGTTTTATTATAAAAGGAACCTTTTTCTCAACGAATCTCTCTTTTTCAGGGATGATTTTTAAACCTTCAAAAGCTCCCGCCTTCTCCAGTTCTTCAATGGTTGCTTCTCCATGTACGGTAAGCTTTGAAGCACCAAAATTTACAACTGCATCAGAAACACCATCCAGGTGTTTTACGTTCTTTTCGAACTTTGTGGCACAGCCTGCTCAGGTGAATCCCTGCACACGATAGACCGTTTTTTCATCTGATTTCGTTAAAGCTTCATTCATAGTTCTCCACCTCCTTTTGATGTGCAAATGCGATTTGGATAAGCTGTCTGACATGATCATCATCCAGCGAATAAAAAACTAGTTTTCCTTCCTTTCGATATTTCGCTAGTCCCATATTGCGTAACAAACGCAAATGGTGTGATGCGGTTGCTGTCGTACATCCGACGATATTCGCAACATCACAGACACATAACCCCTCTTCTTCATATAGGGAAAAAGTAATCTTTACTCTAGTGTCATCAGATAATGCTTTAAATATTTGAGAAACAGCCAAGGTATTCTGCTGTTTTACCGATTCCTTAACACGCCTTACTTTCTCTTCATCCACACAGGTAACTTCACAAACATCATCTTGTTTCAAATTAAACCCCTCCATACTCAAACAATCATTTGATTATTAGTATATGTAATTCCTTTTATTTGGTCAAATAATTATTTGAATGTTTTCGTAAAATGTTTGTTGACAAAAAGGTTGTCCTTGTCATAAATTATTGGCAAGTACTAATATTTTTGGATTAAGGAAACTTTTTAAGAGGAGGTAAAACAATGTCAGAAAATAAGATATCCCGCCGTGATGTATTGAAGCTGGGGGCTACTGGGGCACTTGGGATAGCAGGAAGCATGTACTTAAATAACGTTTCGCCATTCACAACTGAGGTTCAGGCTGACAGCGGGAAAGCAAAACATAATAATCATGCTGCTAACCACACTAACATGAAGGACACAGCAAAAACAGAAGGCTATAAAATGGCTGAACAGCTCCTGACCGAGTTTGATTATGGGAAAGTGACAACGCTGCCTGACGGACGGACTTTAAGGGAATACGAGGTTGTTGCCGTCGATAAGGAAATTGAAATTGCCAAAGGCATTAAGTTTCCTGGCTGGACTTATAACGGAACCATACCTGGACCAACCTTTCGCTGCACAGAAGGAGATTTCTTGAGATTTCACTTTACAAATAAGGGAAGCCACCCCCACTCCATTCATTTTCACGGGATCCACCCACCCGAAATGGATGGGATAACTCCTATCGCTTCAGGGCAATCCTTTACGTACGAATTCGAGGCAAAGCCCTATGGCTTGCAGGTTTATCACTGCCATGTGCTGCCTTTAGCCCGCCATATTCATAAAGGCTTATACGGAAATTTTATAATTGACCCGAAAACGCCAAGGGAGCAAGCTTTGGAATTAAATATGGTCATGAATGCCTATGATTTAGATTTGGATGGTGCAAACGAATTTTATACGGTGAATGGATATGCTTTTGCTTTTATGAATCATCCCATAAAAGTCAAGAGAAATGAGCTTGTCCGAATTTACTTAAGCAACCTTACTGAATTTGATTTGCTCAATTCTTTCCACTTGCACGCGAATTATTTTACTTATATTCCGACAGGGAGAAATGAAAACCCATCTCAGTTCACAGACACCATTATGCAATGTCAAGGCGAACGCGGGATCCTAGAGATTCGTTTCCCTTATAAGGGGAAGTATATGTTTCATGCCCATGTCAGCGAATTTGCTGAGCTGGGCTGGATGGGATTCTTTGAAGTTGAATAGAGAGGAGTGTAAATGATGAAATCAAAATGGCTTTTATCAGGTATTATCCCGCTTGTTCTATTGCTTATGGTATTGGGATGGCTTTTTAAAAATGGAGCTGGGGTGGAACGAGATCCTGCTGCTCCCATTGAAGTATTGAATATTGAGCAAATCAAAGTGGTCCCTTCAGGATTTGAGCTTGATGTCAGTAATACCGGACCCGAAGCATTGACCATATCACAGGTAATCGTCGATGATTCTGTTTGGAACTTCTCCATCAAACCAGGACCAACTCTTAAACGATTCCAGGAGGGAAAAGTCACGATACCCTATCCTTGGGTTGAAGGCGACCCCCATACTATTCTATTAGTTTCAGAAAATGGAATCATTACAGAAGCAGGTATTGAGGCAGCTACTTTGACCCCTGAATTTTCATGGGTTAATGTATTGAATTATGGGTTTATCGGCTTCTATGTAGGAATTGTCCCCATTACTCTTGGTTTATTATGGTATCCATTTATGAAGCGTTTAAAAAAGAGCTGGATTAATGCCATTCTCGCGCTTACGGTTGGGCTATTATTATTCTTATTCTTTGGAACACTATTTGATGGTTTCGAAATCGGAGCAGAGGCACCTTCTGTGTTCCAGGGCAACATGGTCGTTATTATCACAACTGTTCTCACCTTCCTTCTTTTAATAGGATTTGATCAATACCAGCACCGAAAACAAGAACGAGCAGGATATTCTCCATTTGCGGTTGCATTTATGATGGCAATTGGAATTGGACTTCATAATTTTGGGGAAGGTTTGGCAATTGGCTCTTCCTTTGCACTGGGCGAAGCGGCTTTAGGAACATTCTTGGTGATTGGTTTCACTCTTCACAATATCACGGAAGGGATTGGTATAGCCGCTCCCCTTTTAAAGATTAAGCCTAAATTCCGCACCTTTTTGCTACTGGGAACTATTGCAGGCGCTCCTGCCATCCTGGGTACCTGGTTCGGCGGGTTTGTTTTTTCACCTATTTGGGGAGCTGTCTTTTTAGGAATAGGCGCAGGTGCGATTTTACAGGTGATTTACGTGATCACCAAAATGTTGATTGAAGATCAGAGGAAAAATCTTGAACCTGCTGTTTCATGGAAGAACTTCGCAGGATTCACAATCGGGATATTGATTATGTATTTCACAGCTTTCTTTGTAAAATTTTAAGGGGTGAAACATATGGCGAATATAGGTGTAAGCGGGGCGCTATTAATCTTTGTTCTTGCATTAATTATTATTGGGCCGAAGAAGCTTCCTGAACTGGGGCGTGCAGTTGGAACCACACTTAGGGAATTTAAACAGTCCACCAAAGGTATAATGGAAGATGATACCCCTAAGGGCAAAGAAAAAGAATAAAAAGAGAAGGTGGTTCAATGGATTTGATCCTGGACCACCTTTTTTGCACTTACTTATTTGTTTACTACATTTACCGTGAATTCTTTGGTAGGCATATTTTGCAACCCTCTTGCCCTCACGTGCGCTGTTACCGAATAGGTCCCCGTCTCTTGAAAAATCGTGGTAATGGAATAAACACCTTTGCCTTGATGCTCCCCAACCATTTCTTTTGATGTATCTGAGCTGCTTTTTTCACTTCCAGCTTAACCTCAATGGCGACTTCAACTTTTTCCTTCCCCTGTATAACGGCTGCCTGGATGACAATCTCTTGATTAGCTTGTATCACTTCTGGAATGTCAACTGAAACCTCCAACAATTCAGGACTTTTTCGGCAGCGTCATTCTCCTTTAAACACCCTGCCAGCAAAAATAAAACACATGCAAAAAAATGGCTTTTTTCATATATAGCACGTCTCCTTTTATCATGTTCCAATAACTGTGCACCTTTTCAATAACGCGATGGCTGATATTTTATTTATGTTTTTTCTATGAACTCACTTGCCATGTTAATTTTAATAGGCATTGAATTATGAAATATAAAATTAGAATTAGGTATTCTTACATTTCATCAGTAGATTTGCTATCAATATAAAAAGTTAATTTCTTGGGTGTATATAAGTAGGAAATTTAGCTTTAGAAACTTTAGAAAAAGTGCCCGATAATTGAAAATAACTTTACATCCATTTCTATCTATAACCCTTAATATATGTTTTAATTTTCGTTGGTTTCTTTTTCGTAATTCTTTCAAAATCATGTGTAATCCCTTTAGCCAGTCCAAGGATTAGTGTACTGTACCTTACTGCACTTACCTCCCTCAATAAAAGAAGCGAAAACAGCTGATTACTCTTGTTTTCTTAGGTTTTCATAGTTAGTGACATCCCGATAAGTCCTTTATTGTTGGAGATTATCACTTGAAAGGATATATTACCTTACCCACTTTACTCTGTATTGGTTTGGAGAATCTCTATTAACTTGTCCTATTTGTGACTTTCATCATATACATTCCATAAAAATTTATCTAATCTGAATATTGATATCATTCTAAAAGTGGGATTACAAATGAAGAAAATATATGAAGTTATTATAAAATCAAACAAGTTGTAAAAGAAATTCAAAATGAATTAATTGAAGTTATCCGTTCACCACTGGATGCCAGCCGTATTGCCCATTATTTTTTTGGGGATGATGACAGGGAAGTCTTCCTTGTCCTTTGCTAAAATACAAACCAAAACGTCATCGCCGTTCACCACTGCCATATAGGATCATTAGACTGGGCACTCATTTCACCAAGAGAAGTATTTAAAGCCTGCATCCTAAATAATGCTAGGAAGATCATCGTTGCCCACACCATCCATCCACTAAACTTAATCCGTCACATGAGGATCTCGAAATCACGCAAACATTATTAAAAGCTGGAAAAATTCTAGACATTCCCCTCCAAGACCATATAATTATCAATGCAGAAGGCGATTACTTCAGTTTTCGGGAAGAAGGATTTATATCTAGAGGACGCCTCATAAATAAATACGATGCCAAAATAAATCTGATTTTACATAAATAGCGTGCTGCATTGCGCGCTATTCTTCATCGATTTCAACACCTACAAGATCATAAAAACTAATTCTAACCAACCCCTTGTCTTTAGTTTCCAAATAGATCATTTATTGACTTCATCAAGCCTCTGCAATACCCTCTCTAAACCACTGTATATCCCCCTATCTCGAAATGCCACTTGATCCTCTCTTCCTAAATAGTCAAGACGATTCTTTCACTCACCCTTTAGTGAAAAAAATCCACCTCAAAAGGGAACTTTGATTATCGGTCACCTACAAACGTAAATTCATAAAAAAGCGTTAATCGTTCTAATGATTGTAATGCGAGTTTTAATTTACTGCTATTTTCAACGAAATAATTAATCTGCGTTATCGGCAATAAAACACAAAAAGCTGGATAAAACCAGCTTTTTAAACTTTATATTGATTGAACACCTAATCCACCACAACAACCACATCTTTTGCCACTATGACAACACGGGCAACATCCACTTGTCTGGCAGTGGTGACATCCCCTTCCACCACAACAGCAGCACATACCAGAACCGCCACAGTAACGACAACATCCTGTTCCTTGGCAGCAACGACATTTATGCATACACATACCTCCATAAGATAACTTTACTTAGATATATATATTTACGTGGTTTGAATTTGAGCATGCCTATGTCATCTAAATTAATAAAGGATTTTTAATCGAAGATCCCTTTTAAGTTGTTTGTTGATATAGATTGTAACATTTCCTAAATAGCAACTACCTTGAAGGTTTTGTTAACATATTGTTGGCATCCTATACCTACCTTATATTCTTTTTCCTTTTGATTGGTGTAATTTATTAAAAAGTTGAAATGAAGCGAAGTGTAAATAGAAATGCTAATACAAGTATATCTTAGCCGCCTTTTATATGGTAATAACAAACTACAACAGAAGCTGAAAAGGACATTCATATTCTGAAGAATGTAGAGGAAGGACTTCATTCGAAAGGAATTTTGAGAATTCGAGTATATTTGGCTTCTGGAAAGGACCTATTGCAACTATCACCTGTTTGCTTCGGTATTCCCCCCTGCCTGGTGTACAGAACAAAACAATCCCCTGCTTTATCCAGTCTTGTACAACTGTTCGAATCTTTACCAGAAGGGGAAACTCCTTTGCATAATGCAACAAATAGTCACTGATTTCATCTTTAGTTGTATAACCATTGGGATCACCACCTAAAGATAAACTTGAAAGAGTACTGAAATAACATGCTTTAAACAGTTTTAAGGAATCATATCGTTTTCTCCAGCTCTCACCTATTTCATTGCCCTGATCGAACATAAGAAAAAATAAATTTTCCTTCTGATTTGCAGCTGTCCCCTGATAATAAGCACGGCAACTTGAATGAGAATCTATCTGTTAAACTGTATTGCTCGCCCCTCCATCAGTACCTAGTGTATTGGAACAAATAAGAAGACAACAAGATTTACTTCCGTTACATAGTAATCATAAAAGAAAACTAAAATATAAGTATGTTCGCACTTTACATGAGTTACTGTTATAATTAAAGAAACACGAACTCTAGTTCTATATCTAGGTCTTATAAACTTAACGCAAAAAATTACTCTTTTGAGGCGATTGCCTTCCTAATAAAACTGTAATGTGAGGTGTCCCTCTTGGCTATTACTAAACAGCATGAATACTATGAGCATCGGTTAGAAGTACTTATAAAAGACATGCCCGATTATGTGGTTAAATACGTTGATGATAAATTAGACATCCGCTCCCCCCTAACCCTTTTTAATTATGTTAGAGATTTTAAGGAGTTTTTCGGCTGGTTAATTGCTGAAGGAATTGTTAAATCAGATTTAATGAAGGACATCCCTGTTGATGCATTAGAAACCCTCTCACTTGATGATGCCAATAACTATTTCAAGTTCGTTTCTAGAAAAAAATATAAAGTTTCTAATAAAGATGATGAAACAAAGAAAATAGACACAAAGACCGTTAATAGGCATAAATCATCCCTTAGATCATTATTTAAATACCTGACAGTTGAAGCTGAGCTCTCTGCTGGGAAGCCATATTTTGAAAGAAATGTGATGGAGAAGATTCCTATTAAAAAGGTATCAGAAACATTGAATGAACGGGCAAAAAAAATTACCGATAAGATTTTTATTGAAGACAAGGATGTAGATTTTCTTGAATATGTTCAAAATGAGTATGCAGAATCCCTATCCCCTGCTCAAATGAGATATTTCAAGCGTGATAAAGAGAGAGATTTTGCTATCCTCTCTCTATTCTTGGGTAGTGGTATTCGCGTAAATGAACTTACAAATTTGAGAATTAAGGATATAGACTTTAGTGCTAAAGAGATTAGCGTTATTAGAAAAGGAGGAAAAAAAGATACTGTATCTATTACCCCATCCTCTCTTGAAGACGTCAAGGCGTATTTAGAGGTTAGAAAAGAAAAATATAAAGCTGGCGACGGTGAAAATGAGTATATTTTTGTGAAAAATTTAAAGGGCAATCCACAACCGCTTACTAACCGTGCTGTTGAAGATATCGTTTATAAATACACTAAGTCTTTTGATAAGCGTATGTCCCCACATAAACTTAGACACACTTATGCGACTAATTTAGCGGAGCAAACCGGTGGTGACATCCCTTTAATCATGAATCAGTTAGGCCATACACAATCTGATATTTCTCTTTTGTATATAAACACAACAAGGGAAAAACAAAGGTTAGCTTCAGAGTTGTTAGATAAACGAAGAAAGAACAAATAGAAATCCATTGGGGATTAAATAATGTAAAATGCTGGCCAAATGATGAAAAGATTCCTATTAATGTGAAAAAAAGCCCCATAAATACACGATGTATTTATGAGGCTTTTTTCTAATATTTTAAATTACTCTGGTTGGCAGCAGAGTTCACCTTCACCTTTTTCAAGAGAAGATTTTAAGCTGCTTAGTACACCGGACCATGCCATCTCATGTCACTTATATGCTTGATCCCACTCTTCTCCATTTTTCCACCCAGTGTGATTTACTTTTACTTCTGTTGTATTTTCATCAATTTCTTTGAAGCTTACTTGTACCAGTGTCAATTCACCATGGTTCATAAGTTCATCGAATTGATCAGGACCCTTCCATTGATAGTTTAATTCTTGTTGAGGAATGAGTTTCTCTATTTTACAACCTATTGAGCCAAATTAGATAGGTCACCATACATTAACATTCTATTTTTATACTAAAAAAAAAACTAGGATAATATGCCATTCTCCCACTTAAATGTAGTATTTAGAAATTCACAATCTCGAATGTGTGCCCTCGTTTTGCATAATTCACCGGAATCTTTTCTAATAACGTGGCCATAAATTCCCTCCCCCCTGGTTGCAACCTCGGTAACATAAAACAAGACCTCTTTATCTGCTAAATGTTTGCCTTTGTCTCCAGCTGTTCTGGAAGAGCATCTCCTTACATTCATTACAACTGACCCCACGGTGGTACTATTTTTTATTCTACATACATTACACATTGTTATCCGCTCCCTAATGAATTGGCTGATTATTTATCCCAGTAATTATCATTGTCTAAATCGCGATCTGATCCTCCAGATTCATAATCCCAGATGTTGTCATTATCTAAGTCTCTGTCGGAACCTCCGGATTGATAATCCCACATTTTATCGTTATCTAAATCGCGATCTGATCCTCCAGATTGAAAATCCCACATGTTGTCATTATCCAAGTCCCTGTCTGTTCCCCCTGATTTATAATCCCATGATCCATCATTATCCAAGTCACGATCTGAACCGCTTCTTGGTTATAGTAGCCTCCGGCAGAAGAACCCTCCTGAGTAGATGAATCTTCTGTAGAAGTATCATAGTATTCCGAGGAGCCAATCTCATCATCTCCATAATCTATCTCGTAATCAAATTCTTCTTCAATTGGTTCAAAACCCTCTTCAAGAAATTCCTCTGTTATTAATCCATCCTCCTCCTGAATCTCATACTCTTCATAATAGGTATCTGCTTTTACTCTACCCTCTTCATAGGAATCCTCTTCTATATTGTCACTCACATTTATATTGCTCTCTGATTCACTTGAGTTGCAGCCGGATAGAAGAACAACAGCAAACGCTAAATATACTATTTTATACACTAACTAACACCTTTTTCCATTTTTCTTAATTATAACGTTTACAATTGAAAATTAGAATTTGATTTTCAATAGAAATAAATACCCTGGAACCCCTCCCTATTCAATTAAGCAAGCCGGCTCATTAACATTTGATTTTATGAAAGAATACTGGAGACACATAAAATAATAATGAGTGAGGATTTATGAAAGTAGTTATTGAAACACAGCTCAATATTGTGGGCAATAGAGGCTCAAGTCAGGGGGCTTTTTTTTGTTAATAATCGTGACTTTAAAGAAGATCCCAACTTAGCGGTTGCGGTAGTCGCTTATGATTGATACAACATCAAAAAAGGGAAACTGGCCAAAGAGAAACAATAATCGAAAAAGTTACCTGGAATGAAGTGAATGATATTACAGATATTGTGAAGAAAATCCAACCTCTTTTACCTGAGGATAATTTGCCTTTTTATGCTCCCTAAAGGGGGCTTTAATTTTTTCACATAATAGACACAAGGACTTTCCCTCTTTATGACAAATTATTACATAAAGGGAGTTGATTTTATGAATGTAAACCAACTTAATGAGAAATTAAAGAATGTGGAATCTGATGAACATTGAGCTTGCTTTTCTTTAAAACCAAGAAAAAAATTGCGTGGAGTAATGCATGGGAAGGAAGTGGCAATCATTACAATTAAAGATGGGCATGCTCGATATACATATGTAGGTTCTGAAATTAAAGTGTTTGCGCAATCAATAAATTGCATAATATTTAACTTTTAAGCCCCTCTCAAATTGAGAAGGGCTTAAATTATACATACTCAGGTAATGCTTGCTTTATTTCCTGCTCAGCATATTCTAATCCAGCTAACCAAAGTTCAACAAGCTTAACACCATCAATTAATTCAATGTTTAATTCTTCTGCATATTCTTTAGCATTTTTAGTAAAGGACCCTGTAGTTACAACATATCCACCTATAGCCCCATCCTTGACCATATTAGAATGAATTATAGCAATACAGTCAAATGCTAGATCACCTTTATAACATTTTATCTGACCTAAGTATTTCCCTTCCTTAGTAATATGTTCAAAGTCAACTCCAAAGTCACCAGTTGGTGGTGATACCCAGGTACTACCTCCCCTTGCTTTTTCAAAAACATCAGCAACAAAGGATTCAAACAATAAAGGGTCTTGTTTTATAAAAATCGAATTTTCCTTTATAGAGTTTTTATCTTCCTCAAATTCTTTCCTAAACCTAAGATACAACCCCATAGCTAAAGTTCTTTTCATCTCTTCACTGCTATCAATATGACTTGCTAATAAGTAGTCTTATAATTCGTTTGCCTTTTTACTCTTTGGAATTGAATAAAGGCTGCAATTAATACTACAGCAATCATTATTTCGACTAATAACATTTTACCGCCTCCATATAGTAAGGTATCGGTAACTTAAATGGAAAATATTCAAAGATTTCTTCTTACCTTCATAAAATATTGCTCCATCTCCTATTTCGAGTAACTGATTATTTAAATGAATACAGTTTACATTTTCAAAATTATTGGTAATCATAAGTACTATAATAAGGAGGTTTACTATATGTGCGGACGATTTTCACTTGCTGAAGATATTTCAGCTTTGCAGCAATACTTTGACTTTGAAATTTCTGAGGAAATCTCTCCTCGCTTTAACATTGCCCCAAGCCAAAGAATTTTAACGGTTATTTCCGACGGCCAAAATCGAAGAGGTGGAACGATGAAATGGGGATTAGTTCCGTTCTGGGCGAAAGATGAGCGGATTGGATATAAGATGATCAACGCTCGATCTGAAGGAATCGATGAGAAGCCTAGTTTTAAACATGCATTCAAGCGAAGACGGTTATTGATACCGGTCGATGGATTTTATGAGTGGAAAAGAAAAGATGATGGTACCAAGCAACCCTATCGATTTATCATGAAAGATAAAAGACCTTTTGCCTTTGCTGGGTTATGGGAAACTTGGAAGAAGGGAGAACAGCCTTTACATAGCTGTACTGTTATAACAACTACACCAAATTCTGTCACTGAGGAAATTCATGATCGAATGCCAGTTATTCTACACCAGGATGATTATGATTTATGGCTAAATCCGAAAAATGATGACACTGAGCATCTAAAATCACTTCTGGTCCCCTATCCTGCAGAAGAAATGGATTTGTATCCTGTTTCTACTATGGTGAATTCGCCCAAAAATAATATAGCCGATATTCTTGCCCCATTGAATAGCTTGTAACATCTTCATCATACTAGGCTAAATTAGCCGTTTCAAAAAATCATTAAGGGTACTTTCTTAATATAGGTACTCTTACTTCCCATATGATATACTTTTTTTGTACAGCAAACGCAGGGTGGGCAGCGGTCTCCTCCAATCCATTAAGGAAAGGGGGTGCCGCTGATGGTTACGTATGAAGCAATGAACTTGATGGTGAGCTTTATCAATACCCAAATTAAAAAAATGCACATAAAATATAGGGTTATACACATTATTCATGTTTAATATGTATAACCCTTTTTTGTACACTATCGCATCATTTTTTAAAACCATAGTAAATAAAAACCACCATCCAATGATTAGAAAACATGTCATTAAACGTGGAAAAAGGAGAGTGATTTATTCACTCTCCTGGATTATGGCTTTTTTTTATTTGCTTTTTCCAAAAGTTTTTTCCAGTTTGAAGGAAATCCAATATGAACAAAGTCAATATCTGACTCATATTCAGATATAAGAGCATCCAGATCCGTAATAAATCTATTTCCTTCAGTTCTGGTTAGTAATCTTTCAGTTATATAAATACCAGAGTATATATACTGATTGCTAAAATGCTTAAATTCATCCCTGAATAATTTAGGTTTGAATGTGAGCTGCTTGTTATATAGTCGGCCATAATGAGCACAAACATTACGGACGTTGGATAAAGTTTGTAGCCAACTTTCCATATAAAGATAAGGGACATTGTAATAGTTTTTTGCTATATGTCTTTTTAAATCTTCTTTTAGATTTCGATAAAATTTAGAAAGAAATCCAAAAGAAGTGACTTCTATGGCAGCCCAAATTGGGAATTCACCGTCGTATTTTTTGAAGTGATGTTCTACAAACAGCTCACCTCTACGACTCTTTTCAATTAACATATCTAGCTCGGATAATGAATCTTGATGGAATTTTTCATTAATAAAGTTTTCTTTATCTCTATATCCCAAAGGTCCGAATTTATGTGCTGTTTCATAGGAGATATGCGTTCTAAAGGCAATTTCAATGGTTTCCATTGCTCCTAAGAGTAATAAACGTAAGCGACGATCAAAATCATATATTGAAAGCATTTTATTAAATGATGAACCTGCTACATAATCATCTTTTATTAGTGGATCCTTAAGAGTAAGTCCATAAGCTGTTAGTCGATAATAATTAACACGCTGCAGGGTATTTTCGGCATATTCTGAATCTTCAATGTAAAGTTTTCTACCCTTATATAACTCTACTTGTTCTTTAAACGTAGTAGGTGGTTTTATTTTGGACTTATCTCTTTCAGAAGTCAAAATTATTTTCTCCTTAAATAAAAAATGACCCACCTTGGTCCGCATTGATAAGAGGCGTGGTGGGTTCTGTTACCATTATAATATTTGATTTGACCACGAATGTCAACAAAATACCACTTTAGATAGGTTTAAATGATATATTTCTGAGCTGTTTTTTTGTTATCTAAAAAGACTCTTGAAGTCAATAGTATATTTAAAGAATAAATAAATATTCGGCGGGTCTGAGATTCTCAGTTTTTTATTTGTTGTTATGAACAACACGAAGAATTTTTAATTTCAATTTTGACTGGTTCCGGCGTACAGCAGGAGGAATCAGTCTTCATTGACTCCACATCAGATTTAGTATAGAAAAATTCCCATTCGTTTCCGTCTGGATCCGTCACCCAAAATTTATCCTGCGTAGCATAGCAGCAAGTAACATCCATCTCTTCACGGGCAAAGAAACCGAGTTTCTCTAATCGTTCTTTGTGTTGGACAACTTCTTCCCGATTTTCGACCTGAAAACCAAAATGCCCCACCTGGTTTCCTGAAACCTCATCCTTTAAATTCAAGGTGAAATTGAGACCTGGATCTTCAAGTAAAAACTTTGCATAATCTTCTTTTACTTTTACTGGTTCAGTATTAAATACTTTTGAGTAGAATTCAATTGATTGATTTAAGTCCGTTACATTAATTCCTACATGTACCTTCATACTAATCGCTCCTTTAGGTCCTTTAAGATTTTTTTATATTAGCAGCAAGAGGTCTGTTGTTCATCAGATGTGCCGCTGCAGGAAGACTGTACCTCCGAAGTTCCGCAGCAGTGGTCTTCCTGTGTCGTTGCCTCCTTGATTTCATTATCACAGCAGCCAGATGACTTAGAGGATTTGCCAGTAAACTTGTTAATAATATTCATCTTTAACAGCTCCCTTTTTTTAAATCAATTTTTTTTGATTTATAATTAAAGTATATTAGCAATTATTTCTAAATGCAACCGATTTATCAAAATAATTTGATTAATTATTTTTTAAGTAGTTAATAGTTTTTATCGATGGATTTCAAATCTGAATTAATGAAAATCCTCACCTTGAAAAATTAACATTATGATAATCATCTATTTTGCTTATTAATCAAATTATTTTGATTTTACAAATTGACATATGAAAATTTTGGATATATGATTAACTCATCAAGAATTTTTGATTAAAGAAAGAGTGGATGCAATGAAATCAGAAATAACAAACCAAAATCAATCAATGGACCATCTATTTGAGCATTATGAGGGAAAGTTTAAAGCCATAGCAGATAAAAAGCGGCTTCAAATTATGAATTTATTAACCCAGAACGGCTCCATGTGCGTGTGTGATCTCGCTCCACTAATGGAAATGAGCCAATCCAAACTGTCCTATCATTTAAAGATCTTACTGGATGCCAATATTATCAAAAAAGAAACAAAAGGCACCTGGAGTTTTTACGAACTGAATCAAGAAGAATTAAATCACCTATTATCGTCAGAGCTATGCTGCTTGTTTAAACCTACTTGCTGCTAAATTTTTTTAAAATATATATCAACTTTTTTTGATTAATAAGGAGGAGTTAAAGATGGATTATTACAATTATGAATTGATCATTAAAACAAAACAGCAGGAAACAAACGAGGAATCCTTTTTTAGAAAACTTGTCACGAAGTTCTCTTCAGTAAAAAAAGCCTCAGAACCAAGCAAACAAAATCAATGTGTTTGCATTTGCGAATGCTAGAATGAATAACAATGAATTGGAGTAATTTTTGGAGGAAAAGTTAAAGGAGCTGGTGTTCACCAAGCTCCTTTAATAATCCTAGCAGCAATCACTTTCATTCCCTAATAGCACAAGTCCATTCGCTTCCTGGCTAAAATCCAAAACAAGATTTTGTGTTACGTTTTCAATGTTAGGATCGATTGCCACTGTGATGCCGTTAATCTCACTAATTTTATCCTCTTCACCTGGCTCATCCAGAGCCAGTCCTACCTTTGGCTGTCCTCAGCCAAAGCCTGCAAAATAAAAACGTACGTTTTTGGCATTGTGTTCTTCAAATAACTGTTTCAAGAAATCACGAGCCTGATCTGTAATATTCACGTTCTCCTCACCCCTAATTTATATTCAATGAAGCCTCAAACCATTTTATCATTAAGCATTGGGGAAAAGACGATGAAGGGACTCTTTCATTTCTGGTTTTACATTGATTTTAGGACGTGCGGCCTTCGCCATCTCTTCTGCTTCTTCGATTGTCTTAGCTTTTCCTAGCGATAACAATGATCCAATTGCAACAGTCCCAGTGCGGTTGCTTCCTCCCGCACAGTGGAAGTACACTTTTTTCCCCTCATTATAGGCATTCACCACATGCTCAATAGACTGCTTAATGGATCCATCCTGATTTTCTGCATCATCCACAATAGGACTATGAATCCGATCATAGTCCGCTTCTGGAGCCTCTGCCCGCAAATCGAAAATTACATCTGCTTTTTCATTTCTCATCATCTCTTTTACATCATCGGCTCCGCCAATGTAGATACGATCTTTTATTAATTCATGATAGTTTTTTGTCATGATGCTCCCGCCTTTTATAGTGATTTGCTCCAATCGTGTGTTGGAGTTCCTTCTAGGTACCGTTCGGCATCAAGTGCTGACATGCATCCTGTTCCTGCAGCTGTAATTGCCTGGCGGTATTTCTTATCTTGTACATCACCGCAGGCAAAAACGCCAGGGATATTGGTTTCCGTTGTTCCAGGTACAACATTAATATAGCCTGTTTCATCCGTTTCGATTTGTCCATTGAGGAAAGCCGTATTTGGCGTATGTCCAATCGCAACGAAAATCCCGTCTGTTTCGATCACTTCTTCTTTTCCTGTCACATTGTCTCGAACTTTTAAGCCTGTCACTTTCATTCCATCGGATATCACTTCAATCGGCGTATTGTTGAGCGCCCAAGATATTTTCGCATTCTCTTTGGCACGATCCTGCATAATCTTTGAAGCCCTAAGTTCGTCACGGCGGTGAACAACGGTCACTTCTGAAGCAAACTTCGTTAAGAAATTGGCTTCTTCCATAGCCGAATCCCCACCGCCAACGATAATCACTTTCTTGCCGCGATAAAAGAATCCGTCACAAGTCGCACATGTGCTGACTCCCCGTCCAATATTTTCTAATTCACCAGGAATGCCTAGAAGTTTAGCGGATGCACCCGTGGAAAGAATCAGCGCTTCCGTCTGTATTTCTCCTAAACCGCTCACTTTTAGTGTAAATGGCTTTTTGGAAAGATCTGTTTCAGTTACCCACCCTCTTTTAAACTCAGCTCCAAATCTTTCTGCCTGCTTTCGCATATTGTCCATTAATTCAGGACCCATTACCCCGTCTGTAAACCCTGGAAAATTCTCTACTTCGGTTGTTAACGTCAATTGTCCTCCTGGCTGCGTACCCTCGATCACTATTGGCTTCATATTTGCACGCGCTAAATAAATGGCTGCTGTTAATCCTGCTGGACCTGTCCCTAAAATGACGACCTTTTCCATCTTAATCCCTCCGCTATTGGTTGATAAACTTCTTCAATTCCTGGTGTCCAGAGCCTTCTTCGCTCTGTAATGGAACAATGGCACATTTTTCGCTTAGCTCATTGGTCACTTTTTCAATCCAGTTGATCTCAGCACTTGCTCTTCCTTTTAGAACAGGATCTTTTGTTTCTGTTGCATATAGACTTTGGTTAATCAGCCACCACTTAGGCGTAATATCTGCTCGTTTTAAGTCATCCTGCAAACGGCCAGCTTCCAGTACAGGAGTTGCTTCAGCCAATGTAACAATCACGACTCCTGTTTCTTTTGGGTTTCTTAACCTTGGAAGCAGCATTTTGACACTTTCAGGCACCTCACCCGTTGAGCGCGCAAGCTCTTTATGATAGGACTGAGCCGCATCCAGCAGCAAGAGGGTATGTCCTGATGGAGCGGTATCAATGACCACCACTTCATCCTTCGATTTCTCAACGACTTCTGCAAAAGCCCGAAATACTGCAATCTCCTCTGTACATGGGGAATTTAAATCCTCTTCTATATAAGCTAAAGACTCATCATCCAGTTCACCACTTACATTGGATAGTACCTCGGCTTTATACGCCTCAACTTCTTTTTTTGGATCGATGCGGCTGATGCTCAGGTTCTGATTCAGCTGGCTATTCTGGAAGACAAATTCGAGATGAGCTGCGGGATCCGTGGTGGTCAAATGGACTTTGTGACCTTTTTCTGCTAAGCCGACCGCGATAGCAGAGGCCATTGTTGTTTTGCCGACTCCACCCTTGCCCATTGTAAAGATAACTCTTGTATTAGTAGAAGAAAAATCTTCAATGACTTCACTTAGTCCAGGCAAACTGATCAAATTTTGCTCCATAGCCAATTCAGTCTGCGGAAGGATAAACTGCTTAAACAAATAGCGCAGATTTTTAATCCCTGTAAGGGAATAGGAGACAAATGGCAGTGAATAAGTCGCCACTTGCTTCAGATCGTCTGGCATCCGTTTTAAGGCGTTCCGCTGACGATGGAAGAATGACGCTGAAACCTCATCATCATGAATATGGGACTGCATTAATCCATTTATAATCAGACTCTGGTTCTTGATGCCAATCTCTTTTAATTCTTTGGCAGCACGGCTTGCTTCAACTAAAGAAGATTCATCTGGTCTTGCCACCAGAATTAATGTGGTTTGGGTCGAATCAGCAAGAGCGTCCATCGTAATGGAATAAATCTGTTTCTTTTCCGCAAGTCCTGAGAGTGGTCCCAGGCATGAAGCACCATGCGTGCTTTCTTCTAAAAATCCGCTCCAGGCGGTTGGCAGCTGAAGGAGACGAAGAGTATGGCCTGTTGGTGCGGTATCAAAAATAATGTGATCATAAGCCTCTACAACGGAGGCGTCTGAAAGCAAACTAGTGAATTCATCAAATGCGGCAATTTCAACCGTACAGGCACCTGATAGCTGTTCTTCCATTGTCGCCACAACTGAATCTGGGAGCTTGCCGCGATAAGGTCCAATCGTCTTTTCCCGATAAGCGCGGGCTGCTTCCTCTGGGTCAAGATTACAGGCAGAAAGATTCGAAACCCCAGGCACAGGCATAGGTGTGTTTGTTAGCTCTACCTCTAAAACATCCTGCAAGTTGGATGCCGGATCCGTACTGACAAGCAGAACCCGCTTTCCTTCATCCGCAAGCTTGACAGCCGAGGCACAAGCCGTTGACGTTTTCCCTACTCCTCCTTTTCCTGTAAAGAAAAGAAATTTCGTATTCGTTACCGCCCTTGTATCAAATGGTTGAAACATGCATCTTCCTCCTTCCTATTTTCAGATCAGCTTGAATTTTACGTTTGGCTTTTTAAGAGCGAGATCTTCCACTTTCACTTCAAACCATTGTGCAAGTTCATCGTTTGAAGGATACTTGCCTTCCTTCACGACTGCTCCGTTTAATAACGTGACTGGCAGTGCATCAGGTCCCTTTTCATGGAGTACCTTATTTACCTCTTTATTGTCTGCAAACACAGCTGGTTCATTGGCCAGGTTGTATCGTTTAATATCAAAGCCTTTTTTCTCCAATGCGAAGACAGCCGATGCCATTCTGGTTAGTTCTGGGTCTACACTCGGACCGCACACACCCGTTGGACAGCATAGTGCAGGGTCAAAGATTTCAATTTTATTCATGATTTTCGCTCCCTTACAATTAAATAAGCATATACTTATATATAAGATGAAAGGATAGCCAAGAGAGTGATTTCTCTTGGCTATTTTCTTTTACTTCCCTGTTTCGGCAAACGTTTTAATGCGGTCGCCAATTTCATCACGCACACGCTGGAAGAACGCCCATTTTTCTTCATCTGTTCCTTCTGCTTTTGCAGGATCATCAAATCCCCAGTGTTCGCGTTTCACGTGAGGAGGAGTCATTGGACATTTGTCAGCTGCATCTCCGCAAAGTGTGACAACTAAATCAGCATTATTAAGGATTTCAGGGTCAATAATATCAGAAGTTTGATTGGAAATATCAATGCCAGCTTCTTTCATTGCCTTTACAGCATTTGGATTCAAACCATGTGCTTCGATTCCTGCGCTATATACATTCCACTCATCACCTAAATGCTGCTTTGCCCAACCTTCAGCCATCTGGCTGCGGCAAGAGTTACCTGTACATAGAAAGTAGATTGTTTTTTTAGTCATGTTGAGATTCTCCTTTAGGTAAGTTTTTTTAAATGATCAGTAACCAAATATATAGACCAACCAATGTAATGAACAATGTTGGAATGGTTAATATAATGCCAGTTTTAAAGTAAGTACCCCAGGAGATTTTAACTCCCTTTAAAGACAACACATGAAGCCATAGTAAGGTTGCAAGGGAACCAATCGGTGTAATCTTCGGACCTAAATCAGATCCAATGACATTCGCATAAATGAGTGCTTCTCGGATCACACCGCTAGTATTGGTGTCAGCAATAGCCAGTGCGTCAATCATAACGGTTGGCATATTATTCATCACAGATGAAAGAATGGCCGCAATGAATCCCATACCGATGGTTGCCGCAAATAATCCCTGGTCAGCTGTCATTTGAATTAAATCAGCCAACACATTAGTAAGACCTACGTTTCTCAGCCCGTAAACCACTACATACATTCCGATGGAGAAGAACACAATGGCCCAAGGTGCGCCTTTGATAACGGTACGCGTATTAACTGCTGGGCTTCTGCGCGCCATTAGCAGGAAGAAAATCGCTACAATTCCTGCAATAATGGAAACTGGAACGCCAATAAATTCACTTGCAAAATAGCCGATTAATAGGATTCCTAACACAAGCCAGGACAAACGGAACATTTTGCTGTCACGAACCGCCTCAGCTGGTTTTTTCAAATGTGATAAATCATAATTCTTCGGTATGCTTTTTCTAAAGTATAAGTATAAGACGGTGATGCTTGCTGCTAGTGAAAAGAAGTTTGGAATAATCATTCTGGATGCAAATTCCACAAACCCGATTCCAAAAAAGTCAGCCGAAACGATATTAACAAGGTTGCTGACAACCAAAGGCAGTGATGTCGTATCGGCAATAAATCCGCTCGCAATGATAAATGGAAAAACCATTTTTTCTTCAAATTTCAAGTTTCTTACCATCGCAAGAACAATTGGCGTCAGAATCAATGCTGCTCCATCATTCGCGAAGAATGCCGCAACCAAAGCTCCCAATATGGAAACATACACGAACATCCTTACTCCGTTTCCTTTTGCAGCTCTTGCCATATGGAGAGCTGCCCATTCAAAAAATCCAATCTCATCTAAAATAAGTGAAATGATAATGATGGCAATGAAAGCAAGCGTTGCATTCCAGACAATCGATGTAACATCTATCACATCATTGAAGTCAACTACTCCCACAAGTAAGGCAAGAATAGCGCCTCCACAGGCAGACCATCCGATTGATAAACCTTTAGGCTGCCATATTACTAATATGAGGGTGATCAAAAATATCACCGATGCTAATACAATTTGAGTCAATGTGATACCCCCTCTTACTCACAAGAAATTCTTAGTCCCTGTTCTTCCAGTTCTGTTAGTTTATAATCCTGGCTTGGAAGGTGATCCAGCAGGTTATGCACCATTGGATAGTAGTCACTGTCCTTATTCAGTGAATAAATAATCCATTGACCTCTCCTGGCTTCCCTTACCACGCCTGCATCTTTTAACTTCCGAATATGCTGGCTGATGGCAGGCTGGCTCATTTTAAATATCTCCACAAATTCACATACGCAACAATCGTTGTTGTCTAGAATTTTCACCATAGTTAGTCGTGTCTTATCGCCTAATAATTTTAAGATGGTTGCTGCTTTATCGATTTCAACTGTAGAAACTTTCATCCTGTGTTCACCTCCGACTTTCGATATCAGTATATAATAATTCACTTATATAAGTAAATGCTTTTTTTCTTATTTGCAAAACCTTTACTTATAGTTTGCTTTTTTTAAGTTAAATTATTAGTGGTGACCCTCTAACTGATTAGTAAACAAAGGGCTATAAAGTTCCAATACAGTTATTTAATTTTAAACCTTAAACGTGCATAACCCCGTTATAATTTTATGACGGGGTTATAATAAAGTTATTAAATTTTTTTAACTACAAGTAGCGTTTGAATTAACCTTAGTGAAACATTCTGACCAGGTTTGACATTTGCACTTTAAACCATTATTTAAAACTTCTAACATTTCTTCAATATGCTTCTTTTGTTTTTCTAAATCAACACACTTGGTAAACGCCATTTGTTCCCACCTTTCAGATGGAGTATCCTTGCTATCGAATCCCTCCAAAAGTACGGTTATTTCTTGAATACTAAAACCTGCTAACTGAGCAGTTTTTATAAACTTTAGTTGGTGCAAAACATCTATTGTATAGCGTCTCTGTCCACTTACCCTTGTAGGTATTGGCATTATTCCTATTGATTCATAAAAACGAATAGCAGAAGGACTAACATTAGCTTTTTTTGCTAACTCTCCAATTGAAAAAAAGAACCCATCTAAATATCACCTCTTGACTTAAAGTTTACTTTAAGTATTACACTTTAAACAAATATTAAAGGTGGAGTTTCTTTGAAAATATATTTGCAGGCTTTGGGATCATTGAGTTATGTGCACTTTGTTGTGCGTTCCCTTTCCTTTTAGTTGGATTAACTGGGGTATTAGGAATCGGTTTGGTTTTTTTCGAATTAGGGATTCTTACTAACCGCTTTGTCCTTAGCTGTTTTTATATTTTAAAAGATCGGTGCGTGTAGTACAAATACAGGATGTAATTATAATTCAGGATCATGTAAGCATAGATAATTTCATAATGGAGGTCTTAATAATATGGCTGAATGTAATTGTTGCAAAAGGTTATCAAATGTAGTTTGCAATATTGGATCCTATAATGCAGAAGAAAGGAATCATTATGTTGAGCTACGAAGAGAGTTGACCGAAAATCGCTCAGTTGAGGAAATTCCTTTTGGATATACTTTTATTTATCCCAATCAATCGTCGTTGCTATTAAGAATTGCTGAATGGATTTCTTATGAGAATCGATGCTGTCCATTTATTAGGTTCTCACTTTATGTAAGTGGAGAAGCAGACTCGATAAGATTAGAACTAACAGGAAGTAAAGAAGTCAAAAATCTACTAAAAAAAGAATTTCACTTACCTTAATCCCTCTCCCTCTAAACCTTGTCGGTTTAGGGGTTTTTAGAATAAACCAAATAATAATTATGATAATATTAAGTAAAAGTTCCTGTCCAAATTAAATATTTTCTTAACTATCACTTATTACATAAGCCTCTTATTAACAACAATGCAGAAAGTTTGTTTAGGAGACAATAAAAAGGAGCAACCAAATCATGATTTCTAGAGAACAATTAGAAAACAATCAAGTTTGGCTATATGTCATTGTACTAATGATAGCAGCTGGATTTGGATTAATAGTTCCTGATTTCGGATCACAATTAGATGCAACAATTTCTTTAGTCATTGCTATTTTAATGTATAGCATGTTTTCGCAGATTCCTTTTACTTCTTTAAAAGAGTCGTTTGCTAATCGTCGTTTTATTTGGGCTTTATTAACGGTTAACTATATTGCAGTTCCTATTGTGGTGTGGCTTCTATCAAAGTTATTACCCGAATATCCACCGTTATTACTAGGGGTTTATTTAGTTTTACTTACACCTTGTATTGATTATGTGATTGTTTTTACAGCTCTAGGGCGTGGTAATGAAAAGCTTATTCTTATTTCTACGCCTATTCTCTTCATAACTCAAATGCTACTACTACCTTTGTATTTACTATTGTTTATTGGAGATGATGCAGCAGAAATAGTAAACCCAGGTCCATTCCTTGAATCATTTTTTGGTCTTATCGTTATCCCTTTAGGACTTGCTATTGTCCTACAGATATATGCAAAAAAATCACTTGTTGGAAATAAAATAATAGATAAATCAGCATGGCTTCCCGTTCCATTCATGGCTCTTACTCTTTTTGTTGTTGTATCGTCTCAAATAGGTAAATTATCAACATATATTGACCTAATTATTAGTGTAATTCCTATATATATTGCTTTTATGATTATTATGCCTATCATTTCTAGGATTATCGCAAAGTGGTTCAAGCTTGATATTGGTTCAGGGCGTGCACTCATTTTTAGTGGAACAACACGTAATTCACTTGTAGTTCTTCCTCTTGCTTTAGCCTTACCAGATAATTTAAGCACATTAGTAGCAGCAATAATTGTGACTCAAACAATTGTTGAACTTGCAGGTGAACTAATTTATATTCGTTTAGTACCAAATATACTTTTACGTAAAGGATCACCTTAATTTTATATGTCTTTTTAAAAACCGCCTGAAATTAGTATCAGGTTCTCTTTAGGGGGAGTTTTAATAAAAAAACACCCAATTTAACAACAATTTTAGCAAGGAAAATATCGGGTAACACAGTTGTAATTTCAGCAAAAAAAGAGCATCCCTGTCGATGCTCTTTTAATATTCAATATTGGTTTAAGAAGTAGCCTACTCCTTTTTAGAAGGCATTTGTCAGCCACCATCTATACAAGTTGCACTTGAACTACCTACAACAGCGTTTAATTCCTTCAGGATTACAGAAAGAGTAGACTCGTTTACTAATGTCTCCAATGTTTCATCAGAGATCGGGATGTTGTATTTGTTAAAAGTATCTGTTGTTTGTTCCCAGACTTCAACAATTGCCTTTGAGGACATGTTTTCTTGAATTACCACAATTATCACTCCTTTTTATTAATTGTACCTCTATAGGAAATCAATTTTGAAATTTAAACTCATTTTCAGTTAAAAATCTACTCCATTTTAACATCGATAGTTGCAATAAAAATCGGATTATAAGATGTGTACATAAACCTTGCACAATCTTTTCCTACTAAAATTAGTGGGGTTTTATATAAACGTATTTAACAATAGACTACCTATCAACAAAAAGACCACCTCGCCAATTACGAAATGCTCTGCTATTATTTTCCTTGTTATTTTAGGTAAAACCCCTTAAAGGGAACCCCTTAAAATATTTGCTGCATCTTTTATTAACAAATTGCCATTATAAATTAAAGAAGTTTTTCCATTGCCATTACATCAACAAATTTTCCATCTAAAACACCTTGGTTTTGAAAAATACCCACTTCTCGAAAACCCATTTTTTTATAAAGCCCTTGCCCTAATCCGTTAAAAGGGAAAGTAAATAAAACTAATTTGTGAAAGTTATTTTCTCTAGCTTTGGCTTCCAAAGTGGAAAGAAGTTTTCCTCCTACGCCTTTGCCTCTGGATTCCCTGGAGATATAAACTGAGATATCTGCAACCCCATTATATGCACTACGATTGTTATATGGATTTAAGGATGCCCAGCCAATTATGTTTCTTCCCTCTTCTGCAACCACTACACTAAATCTATCTTTATGATGCTTGAACCATTCTTTCATATATGAAGAATCTTTTATCTCTGTTTCTAACGTTGCAATCCGATCTTCTATTCCTTGATTATATATAGCCAGTATAGCTTTTAAATCTGACTCCCTGGCTCCGCGAACAACTGCTTCACTTATCATTAAAGTTCCTCCACTCGTCCCGATTAATCTTGTTTTCAAGTATATATACAATACGACCTTTAATAAGCTTTGTTAAACCCTTTATTATGGCTATTGATTAATGTATTTAACCTTTTTGCTAAAACTGACCATATAATAGCCAAAATAAGGAGTGTTACTGCACCACCCCAATATATAAAGTTAAAACCAGCCTCTAACTGTATTAAAATGAAACTAAGTGCTGGTCCTAAAGCAGCCCCTACATCTTGAGAGATGGAGTATATGGTAAGGAAAGAAACCACGTTTGCAGTCTTTGCTGTGTCCAGTGCAATCGTGTCCAGTAGGGTAGTTAAAATTGTAGCTCCAGCCATCACTAAAAGAGTAATGACTATCCATATTCCTAACGGAAGTCTAATAGATATCATTCCAAAGACAACCCCTGCAAAAATTAAGGAAACAATAAAAATTGGCAACCTTCCTCGAGAGCCATCAGACCATTGCCCAACAGTCCTTCCCAGGAAAGGCTCCCAAGCCCATCTAACTGCTTGGATTATGCCTGATAATAACGTTACACTAATAACCACACTCAATATTGAAATATGCTCTCCGTAAAAATGTTCAATCATGGGACTCAGAGTGGATGTTAGTATTCCTTGATATAACATAGCAATGAGAAAACCTGAAACGATGATGGATACTTTATACCCTGTCTTGCCAATGAAAGGCTTACTTTTATTGATGTCACCTTTCTCTTCAGAAGTCTCATTATCCTGAGTAAAATTAGATTTCAAAATTAAAGGGAGGCCCAATAGGGTCAAAATACCAAACCCAACTGAAACCGTGCTTAAGCCAATGATCGGAACTAACAAACCGCCAATCAGCATACCCACTAGACTTCCTGTTCGGTAGAGTCCATTATATAGCCCCATGGAACTTCCCCGCTTATTGTTATCAGAATATAGGGCAACAACCGATAATCCGCCGATTCGAAAAAATGACCAAGCAATCCCCCATACTGCACGCAGGATTACCCAGGCGATAAAACCTTCAAAAACACCATAACCTATCGTAGTAAATCCGCCTAATAGAACAGCTATTATCAGTCCAGTCTTCAATGAAATACGTTTATACATCCAACCAACCAAAGGATTAAAAGGCAATCTTATGAAGCGATTTATAGAAAGTAGCACACCAACTTGCCAAATTGATTCAATGCCTGCAGTTTCCCAATAGATAGGCAAGGCAATGTACAGCATGGAATCTCCTAAGAGACTTAAAGCTGTGACTAAGGCGACTATTATAATAGGATTTGAAGACATTTTATCTTTAATAGTCACCATGGTTCATCCTCTCGGAAGATATAATAAATTCTTTAATCATTAGATTGGGTCATTAATTCTTGATAAGCCAAGAGAAATTGTGTAAAGGTTTCCTGACCCATGTCATTTTCCTTTAAGCGAAACAGCCGTTCGAAGGTTCTTTCTTTAGCTTCGTCAAGTGAACATCCAAAAGCATTCATAATTAAATTCATATAAGAAATAAAATATTCTTTTTTGAGCGTTCCGGCATGATTAATTGTCATTTGCATCACCTTTAGATTCGTTTTTAGGGGAAGCGCAGGCTTCCCCTTTAATAAGATTATTATTAATTGCAGCAAGAAGACGCAGGTTCGTCACAGGAGGAAGTTTTACTATTAAGATTGACGCTGCAGACACCTGTTTCTGGTAAGTCTAACTCCACTTTTTCAGCAGCTGCCAAGTCACCACTTAAATAAGCCACAACTGACCTAACTTGTTCATATCCTGTTGCCATTAAGAAGGTTGGAGCACGCCCATAGCTTTTTGCACCTACAATATAAAAATCTTTCTCAGGCTGTCTTAATTCCTTCTCTCCATGAGGACGAACAGTTCCGCAGCTATGAATATTTGGATCGATTAACGGTGCTAAAGCTTTTACACTCTCAGTTGCAGAATCGATGGAGGTACGCAGTTCATTTATGATTAAAAAATCCGGACGGCTTCCTGTATTAACAATCATTTCGTCGATCCCCTCAAGGCTTCTCTGCTTGCCATTTTGGCTGCCTATTAACTCGATTCCCTCTTCTATCTTTTTGACCAATTGGATTCGGAATGGAGTAATGACCTTCACTTGCTGATTATCTACCAGATTGTGAATCCTGCTTCCGAGAAGGCCGCGAGCTTCAAGAGCATCCTTCTCTTCACCGCCATAGGCATCCTCAACACGCTGCCTTCTCATAATCCATATGATCTCCGTTTCAGGATAGGATTCTTTCAATTTGGCTAAATCCAATAAAGCGTTTATGGCTGAATGGCCACCTCCAACAACAGCTATTCGTTTATTTGCATAACGTTGCTGTTCCTTCCCAAGAATATCTGGTATTCCATAGAATATTTTTTCCTTGAGAGATTTTTCTTCAGTGAGCCATACACCACTTGAGACGACAGGGTTGGGGTTTCCCCATGTCCCCGTAGCATCTATCACTGCCTTGGCTTCAAATGTTTTGTACTCTGTATTACTTTCAGTATGGATGATAAATGGGACACTTTCCCGATTTGCTGTTTTCA
Source organism: Cytobacillus oceanisediminis 2691 (assembly GCF_000294775.2). Lineage (GTDB taxonomy): Bacteria > Bacillota > Bacilli > Bacillales > Cytobacillaceae > Cytobacillus > Cytobacillus pseudoceanisediminis. The sequence continues at coordinate 20,714 of NZ_CP015507.1, read as the reverse complement.
TTTTATCCATATCTTTTCTGCCAATCGATAAAACTTTAGTATTGAGATGAACGAATGGTTTAATTTCAGGTACCATAGCCAATGGCTGCAAATACTGTTCCACCAGCTCCTGCCCAGTCGGCAAACTTTCTAATCCCGGATGAATCCAACCACTGGCATTCAATAAGTCCTTAGCAACTTTATCAACATTGTATTGCCAAGGTGAGAATAAGCGTACATGGCCCCAAGTTAAAATATTTGCACCTATTTGTGAACCAGCTTCTATAAGGATAAAGGGAATCCTATTTTTTGCTAAATGGGCTGCAGCTGCCAAGCCTACAGGCCCACCTCCTATAACCGCAACAGGTAGTTTACTTGTTTCATTATTTAACGTAATACTTTGAGTTGATAAGCTAACATTTGTACCGCAGCATTCGTTTCCACTGATTAGAATATTATTTGCCTTCGTCATTTTAATCTCCTCTTTTCTTTTAATTAGATAATTGATAAATCAGTATTAGTATTACTGTATATATGACTTTTTTTGAGAAAAACAATAAAACACTTGTTTAATCTTTTAATACCTATTATTTTTCAAATGTCGCCGTAGCTTTCTAACGATAAACCGTGAATCAGGACCAACCCCTCTTAATGTTGCAGAAGCAAATGACCGCTGTCCTTCTAGCCCCACATAATATAGTCCTGGCACCGAGGTGCTTATCCCAGCGATTTCCATGGGTTTCCCCTCGTTATCGAGGGCACCTAGATCGCTTAAGTAATCAAGGTTATAACGGAAACCTGTAGCATAAATGACAGTGTCTACTTGTTCTTTTTTTCCGTCTGGCCAAATTACCCCATTGTCATAAAAGGAAATAAACATGGGTTGTTGATTAGGTTTCCCAGATGCCAATCGTTCTTCGTAATTATTAAGATTGGCTACTGAACTCGAAATCAGTGGCTTTTTGCCAAATCGCCAGAAAGGGAATGTATCTATCCCAATAGCCCTTATCCAAAAGTGCAGATCCTGCCCCAAAAATCTTTGTCTTATTAATTGAACCGGCTTTCGTACAGCTAGTGTTGTTTTACTTACCTCTGCCAACTCAATAGCAATCTGCACTGCCGAATTCCTACTTCCCACAACAAGCACTCTATGATTTATAAAAGGGTCCGGATTTCTATAATCTGATGAATGAATAATACGTCCTTGAAAAGTCTCTTGCCCTTTAATAAAAGGTATAAATGGATTATTAAAAGAACCAGTTGCGTTGATAATAGTCCGAGCATGGAATGTCTCACCCGATTCTGTTAGTACCTCAAATACTTGAGCTTTGCTCTTTACGGATACGACCCTCTGATTGGCCATAACAGACAGGTTAAAGTGTTTTTTATAATCCATTAAGTAATCAATTACTTCCATTTTTGATGGATAATGATCAGGATCTCCAGGGAACTTCATCCCAGGTAATGATGAAAATCGTGCAGGAGAAAATAGTTTGAGGCTGTCATAATAATTTGGCCAGGAACCTGTAGCTTGCTCATTTGCTTCCAAGATTAAATAATCTAGTCCTTCCTTTTCCAAATAATATCCTGATGCAAGACCAGCCTGCCCCCCACCAATAACTATAGCCTCCCAAACTTTACTCATATGAATCCTCCTTTCGTTTATTTGCATTTTGCAAGTATTAGGTACAAGGGAATTACCCCTGTATTGGTTTGCAACATACACTGGACTTTGCCATTGCGTTATTTAATAAATGAATTGAACGAATGACCGTCTCTCTTTCAAACTCATTCATCTGGGAAAAAACTTCATTTAAAAATGAATTCATTTGTTGTTCAATTGTCGTTGCGATATATTTTCCCTCTGTAGTCAGAGAAAGAATACTAATCCGTTTATCATCTGGGTCTGGTGTTTTCTTTACTAAGTTCATTTTTACTAATGATTGTACCTGCCGACTAAAAGTAGTAATATCAGTCCCCAAGGTTTCCGCAATTTGCTGCATAGATGGCTTATGTTGATTATCTATCTCATATAGAATGTGACTTTGAATGAGGGAAATATCGCATCCACCAACACTGCAGCAATTTTTATTAAGCAAACCAAATCGGCGTGTCATTACTTGAAACATCCCACGAAGATTTTCCAATATTTTCACCTCTTGATCACATTATATGCAATTAACTTGCAAAATGCAACTAAAAACCTCAAACTTATTTTACCTGGTTTGGCAGCTACTCATAAATAATCAACCATTGCTTCAATGACTTATAAAGACGATTTTCATAATGTTTTATTATTGGAATGGGTCTAGAAATAATGTTTTTAACTATCCCCCCCTTTTAAAAAAAATTAAAAAAACCCCCTTAAACTCTAATTAGACAAAGCCCCATTATCAAATAAGGAAAAAGGGCTGCTCGCAACCCTTATTGAACTCAAGCTATGAGAAAAAGAGAGTGAAAAAGATGTTGTATTTTTGAATTATAAATTTTTATATACGTCTGAATAAGCTATTTTCAATTGCTTTTTGAGTTGTTGATTTTCATCTTCTAACTTTTTATTCTTTCTCTTTAAAGAAGCAATAATTGCATCCTTGTTGCTTTCATTCATTTCTCGTTTCACCTGTTTTGGGGTCGGTACATTAGCCTGTTGCTGCCTTAAGGTTTCAATTCTGTCACGAATCTCTGGGTGATTATATAATGTGGCTTTAGAAACCCCTGATTCGTTTGCAACATTATTAAAATTAATATTCCCTTTAATCTTAATGAGTCGTTTTAAGGCATCATTAACCTTCTTTTCAGTAAGTGCTTTTCTTGATGCATGGATAGATTTTAGATGTATTTTCCGGTCGTAATTACTCATTACTCTCACCTTGCTTTCGTTTAATTCTATCCACTCGACCAAAGATTATGTTACCGGCTTTAATAGTTTCTAATATACCTCGGTAACGTTCTAAATTCTTTCTGTTTTTTTCAACGATATCATTCCTTCCACGGTGTTCTAATACATCTATTGTTTTTACTGTAGTTTTTATTAATAACTCATATTTTTGAGTATCTAAGTCCGAAAAGCCGATGGCCAAGTCTTTACATGGACTTCCTGAGTTACAAGTTAGACATGGTGGCTCTTCAGCATAAGGACAATTTCCATTTATTCGTGCATGACATGTACCATATGGATTATCAATTGCATTCAGCTTATGATCGCGCCACAATGTTTCAAAAATATTAGTTGGGATATCTTCGTTAGACTTTATTTCTTGAACCTCACCATTTAGGTCAAAACTAAATACACCTTGTCTCAATGCTTCCTCAAAAACTTTTCTCTTAGTATTATCTAACAACTTCGCATAACGCATCGTCATTTCAGGCGAAGCATGAGCTAATAAATCCTGTAAAGTAATAATATCTACACCATTATTTATCATCTTAACTGCGTATGTATGTCGGAATTGATGTGTTTTAAAGCGGAACAAATCCCCATTTTCATCGGTAATATTTTTTAATTTAGCCAACTCATTTATTTTAACACCAATCCATTGTTGTTCATACGGGCGTCCCTTTCTAGTACCTCGATAGCGAACAAATATTAATTTTTCGGGGTTGTTATCTTGATTACTATGTAAAATGGAGTTATTTATTATAGCTGCAAGTATGTCAGCCAGTTCGTCATCTATTGGAATACGATGACCTACTACATTAGTTTTCTCAATATCAGTCTCGATATAATATTTTCCGTTTAGCTTTATTAAACAGTCTTGTGTTAAACCTAAGACATCTGAGATTCTAAGACCTGTTTTAAAAGCAACCCATACTACAGGCTGTGCATCTTTGTTAAGTGAATTAATGTGTCTGAATAACTGTTCTAAAACGTAGTCAGGAATGTAGTCTACTTGATCAATGGGCTTCTTTTTTAGTGTGGGTCTATCCTCCTGAAAAACAAGAAGACTAACTGGTTTTAATGGACAATCTGCTTGATTATAAGTAGAAATATCCTCAAGAAATTGAGTAATATAATGCAAATTAGTATTTATATGATGTTCAAAGTGAGTAATTTTCTTATCTTTTCTGGTCTCGTTTTTTAACCAATCCAAATATTTCTCAATATGCTTTCTTTCTAGATATTTAAAACTTGTCCAGGAAGGTTCTGCAGCTAGTATATAATTGATAAACCTCGTTACTTGTCTTACATAGCCTATTGCACTAGTCCAAGCATAATTATCAAGCAATCTTCTTTTTGTATTCTGTTTTACAATATTTTTAAGCTGGTTTGACATAATCTTAGAAAAATTTATATAGTGGGCTGATGTACTTTTAACATAATTAATACCATAAAGTTCATTTAATTTTCTTATGTCCCACCTGTCTTTTTCCCATTCAGCTCTTAAATCTGAATACTTACAAAGATTCTTATAAATTAGTCCAAAAAAACCAGCTATAGGAGTTTGATTAGTATATCCACCATTCTTATTTGAGCCTTGCCTAGTTAATACGGAGCCATTGTCATTTAACCAACTTAGCCACATCAAATTAGCTTTATTAAAGTCAATATCCAAGATCGAATCAATATTAGGGAATTTTTCATTTAAGAATGAAGTAAGTTTGTATAACTTTGTCGCACCAACTCCATATATTGTAGATAGAGACCATTCATCTTTAAACAACCTTTTATACCAGAGATATTTAAGCTCTATATTAACTTGTGGATTGTCAATTTCAAACCTTATAATATTTTTCCGATAGTAGTACCTCTCTAATTGATCCTTAAAGTTATTGATATTTCCAATATACCTTATATCCCAATGGTCATTAACTAAAAAATATGGATCATTTACGACCTTATAAGTTACTGACCCATCTATTTCTACCGTTTTTTCCCTATAAGTTGATAATTCCTTTCTAATTTGGTCATGTAAACTAAAGGAATGCTGAAAATAACTATCTACATTTTTTCTGCTCAAATCTTTACCGCCTCTCATATTCTATTAATATCAAAAGCTGATTGCGCCTGTTCCCATGACTTTCTTATTTCCTCATCGGATGGATGAAGGTAAAAATTACTAGTAGTTTGAATTTGTGAATGACCTAACCGTTCTTGGACCTGTTTAATGTCTCTGGTTTTAAGGTAAAATAATGTAGCGTGTGTATGGCGAAACATATGTGGATTTACTTGTAACCCAGTTTTCTTGTTAAGACGCTTAAATAAAGAAGATACATCCTGGTAATTCATAGCCTCTCCTGTGTTCCTACCTCGTAACTTAACAAATAAAAAATTCGAATCAATATCAATTTCATCTAAAACTTCATATAAATAGTCATCATATGTATCCATTAATTCCTGAGATATATAAATCTCTCTTTCACCGGTTTTCAACTTACCCCCATTTTCAAGTTCTCCTCGATCTACTAAACGTAATCTATGGCCATTCTTATGATCGAAAATAAAATCCTCTATAAATAATGAAAGAACCTCTCCAATACGTAACCCTGTTTCAAAAAGGACTTGGATTAAAAGCCTATCTCTAATATTTGTGGTTGCTGCTAATAAGTTCTTAACATCCTCCTTAGACAAGATTTTTATCTTTTTCTTCGGTTCCTTAAGAATTAATATATTTCTGGTAGATGGTTTAGCTTTGTTTACATGATGAAAAAAATCTTTATATCTTTTTTTTCCTCCTAAATAGACTTGCTTTAACAATTTTTCAACCATGTCATTTTCTATTTCTTCGTTCCGATAGAGGTAGTCATAAAATCCTGTAACAACAGTTATTGTGTGATTAATTGACCTTTCTTTTCTCATTGATTTAGCTGGTTTAAGTGAGGTAATATAGGGACTTCTCAGCCAGGAGATAAAATCCCTTAAATCTTCTAATCTGACACTTTTATAATGTAATTTTTTTTCGTAAAGGAAAGTGAAATAGTGTTTTAATGCGTAGCAATAACTCTTTTGTGTATTTGGGGCTTTCTTGGTAGCATCTAGGAATTTAAGGTATCTAATTACAACAACTTCAGGGTATCCATCATTATTAACTAATATATATCTTTTAACTTTCCCCTCTAAAATAACTTCTTGTACCCTCAAGACATCATCTCCTATAATACTTTTTAAGTTCGTTAAGAAAGAGGCATTACATTAGTGTTAATACAATTGTACATATTATACATAATATACAATTAGAATTTAGTTAAGTTAAATAGAATATTATGTATTAAAAAAGAGGATAGATGGTTATATTCTAAACATATTATCCTCTTATTATAATAGTATATTTAATGAGCTTTGCTACACTTATCGTTGCCGTGATCGCTATAGGTATTTCTTCAAACAAAAAGAAGTAGCCTACCCTGCACATCGCCAAAATGTGAGTAGGACTACTTCTATTCAGGATTGGCCGCTGCACTTCATGCAGCTTGCTGTACATTGAGGTCCTGGTGACAGCCAGGATCTCTTTTTTAATATATGGACTTTATAGATAAATTATAAACATAAAATTTATAAGAAGTAAAGCAGACTATATAAACTTACAATCAACATTCAGATTAGGATAGTCAATGAAAAGACAAATATGTTTATAAAAGGAATATTAAATTTTCTAAATAACCCCATATCTTTTTAGTGCATAATATATACCGTCTTGGCTAGATTTTTTAGTAACGAAATCAGCAACATTTTTTAGTTTTTCACTGCCATTTCCCATTGCTATACCAAGACCCACTAGCTCTAACATGTCAATATCATTTTCACCATCCCCAAATGCGATAGCTTCCGATCTATCTATACCGAAAAATTGTAAAGTCTTCATTATAGCTAGAGATTTTGATACATCGACCTTTAAAATATTTAACACGTATGGATGCCACCTTTTAAATATTAAATCAGGGAACTTTATTTTATACCTTTCTACTGTTTCATCATTTGCAAACAGACAAAGCAAAAATACCTCTTGATCAAAAATAAAAGGATTGGTTTGTGGATATTCATTTAATGACAAAGTTTCTTTTAACGCATTAAGGATTTCTTTATCCTCTACTCCATTCATACTGAAATCTTCAGTATAAAAAGATAGGGCGGAATTTTCTTCTTTCGCAAAATCAATAAGTTCCTTTATTATATTTTTTTCCATAGGAACCTTATGGATAATTTCTTTCCCGTGCTTAACATAGCCACCATTTGCGGTTATGAATGTCTCTATTCCAATGGACTTTAATTCTTTACACATTGATAATGGTCTACCGGTTGCAGCAACTACCTTGAATCCTTTGCTTAATAATATTTTTATAGCTTCAATTGTGGACTGTGGAATATTTCCATTTTCATAGTTTGTAATAGTCCCATCCACATCGAAAAAAACAATTTTGTAAGCCTCAGAAGTACTCATAGCCACTACTCCCTTAATTAGTGAGATAATTTCTAATGAAAAAAACCTTTTTCCATATTTTACCATAATTGATAAGTGATTAGAAAAGTCTAACCCAATAATTGGAAGTTTATGGTTTTAGCCTATTTGTATTCCTATTTGCATTTTCGTGATCATTCATTATTCGATAACAAGTAAACTTGATTAATGCTCATTTTTTAAATGATAAAAGTTCATATTTGATAATAAAGACATATAAATAATAAGAACAACAGAATTAGTAAAAACATCAAATTAAATAAGCCCTTTAACCATTTAACCACTTTCCCCTTCTCCCCCAAGGGTTTTACAATATCACCTATATGAAGCCATTCAAATAACTAAGAATTTAACAGAAGCAAATAAAAGAAAATAACAAGTTAACAGTTTGTTTAATACAATGTATACAAACTCACAATAGAATTATTGAATTATTAAGTATTCCACAAGTGAATATTCGAAAGGGAGTTTGGAATAAAAAAAAGAGGTTCCATAAATGGAACCTCTTTTTATAGCTGATTCAAATATTAAACATGAGAAATTGAAACGCCAAGAGCCTTGTAACAAGTAAATTTTTTACAAGGCTGTTTAGATATCAAATTTTGCGAATTCCGGTATTTCTCCAGTCACAGTCAATTGATATTGTTCTACTTTAGCATCGTGAATTAATTCATATGGGATCTTCTTAAGTAAAGTTTTTATATCTTTACGGAAGGCTTTCCTGAAAAAGGCTCCCAGGGAATGTATTCTAAAAGTTGATTTAAGCACACTTTGTTCAGTTATGTAGGAACCAATACTATCTATGCAGCTAATAAAGTATCGCTTAATCGACTTTTCAAGATTAAAGGATTCATTATTTTTAATAAATTTTACCTTATCATATACCTCTTGCTTAAAAGATAGCATGATGTCAAATTGGTCTCGAGGCTTGTATTTTATTTTATGACCATCAAGAAAATATATTAATTCATGGGAAAGCATTGCGATGAGATGATCAACTTTAAATTCACCGCTGCTTTGTTCTTTAACACAATCTTCTTTTAATGTAATCCATACCTTTTTAACCCAAATCTGATTGCCACGGAACTGTAGGCCCTCAAATTTAACATCAAATAAAGGTTCCAGCAAAGCTAAAATTTCTCTAACCTTCTTCGCATTTTTATTTAATTGCTTCTTTAAAGTTGACATGTTACGAGATTGTTTAAGCATTTTCAAGTCAATGTCTTCTCTTTTAGACATAGCTGTACGGAACTGGTTAAATAAAGACAACATTAACTCAATTGCTTCTGGGTTTGCTGTCCTAACCAATTCTGCGAGAATATTTGTATCAAAAAGAGAATGAGGAATCAGAAGGTAATTTAGTTTACCTCCTTCCACGCCTGGATTATTGCACTTTTCAATGTCTTTTAACACTAAGACAGAGATTCCATTTTGGATCTCCTCTTTAACAAAGTGATATTTCTCCAAATATAATTTCCCTGAATACAAAGAAGAATAAGGAATCTGGAGTTTTTTGGCCCAGTAAGAAAGGTTGAACTCTTTTAGAATACCTCTTTGGTTTTTCTCCAAGTCCAGTTGCTTGAGCATAGTTAGGTAGACAACATAAGCGGATGCTGGGGGCCGTTCAAACGTCTGGTCTCGCAACAAATGAAATTCTTTTAGTATAGATTGGTGCATTCTGAAACCGTCAATCTTCACTCTTTTCATGCTCAAGCTCCTTTCTAATTTATGTTTTGATTCTCTGAAATTTAAATAAAGACCAGGAACAAGAGATCTTTGTCCTGAATGCATATTAATCTCAAGATATAGCTTTTCTAAAGACAATTCTATTAATCTCTATTTGTTGAAATAAGTATAACTCAATCGAAATTTGGAAAATGTTCCTCTCTAGAGAAAATGCACCACAAATAAAAGTGGATTAAACACTGGTATAATAAGCTTTTGGAAAAAGTTATTTATTTTTTCTTATACGATTACCGCTAGATTATGCACCAATAGATATAAAATGCACCATTTAAAATAAATGAACAACTATTAATAAACCTTTGATAAATGTGGATTTAACTCTAATGTTAATGATTATTTTTAAACGGGTTCCGCTATAATGTCTTTGAATTGGTGCATTTTAAGTTATGCAGCAGTCGCAGTAATTGATTTCAGTATTTGAACTTTCATTTGGTTTTTTTAATATTAATTACCAACTTTCTTTTTAAATCAAGGTTTTTAATCCATACAGGTTCCGCTAGATGCCCATCAAATGGTGCATTTTTAGTGGTGCGTTTTATTTTTATTTCTATACAGGTTCCGCTATAAATTCATATAGCCGGCTGTTAACCCCTACAACCTCCGCAGAGAAAAAGAGATATAATATCTATTAAACCCTTGATTTATAAGGGTTTATATAAGTTAGTTATATCAAAAGTGGTGCATTTCTTTTGAAAAGTGGTGCATTTTGATTAGGCATGTCGGGTAAAATGGTGCATTTCTCGATTTTTTAATTTTTATTTGGTGCATTTTGATATTATTAAGAGGACAAATTCACCCCTTTTTCTAAGGAGGTTAGAAAAATGAAATATGAAGACATACCAGAACATTTAATCCTAAATTATGAAGCTCTGAAAATTGTTCTTTTTGAGGAAGTTAAATCACTCTTTATGGATCGCCCTCATGTTTTGTCAAAGTGGAGCAGCTTAGCGTATCAAATGACAAAAGAAGAAATATTAAATCAAAAGCCCACAGATGATATGCGTTCTTTTGGAGTGTTAATCTCCCTTTTTACAGAAGCATTTTTTCACCAGAAACCAATTACTAAGGAAATGATCAAAGATGTTGTCTCCTCATCTGGTGACACGATAAAAGCATTTATAACAGGTCATCTGCACCAGGAGTTTCCTGAAGTCGAAGTGAAATATAGTTTTAACGACAATAAAATTGAAGAAGCGCTAGAGAAGGACTATATCCTTTCCAGCACGAATATGGATTTTCATCTAATGAGAGATATGGTTACGAAGAAGAATGATTTCAAAGAAGGCGAAGCAGGTTATCTAGCGACTGAAATTATAGACAATCGAGGTAACGTTAAAGGGGTTGCTGAGCTGCGGCCGCATGAATTACAAACTGAATTAACGATAGAGCAGCAAGTATGGCTAGAAACCTTGGGTGAAACGCTTAACTCGTTAGATGACTTGACCGCGGATTTATTTGATTTGATATCATATTTATGGCTTACACAGCCAAAGTCGAGTGATGGATACATAGAGTTTCATAGTAATGATGCTTTGCGACTAAGAAATATTAAAAAGAGAAGTTTTGCTGGTAAAGAATTTGATTACCGGGAAGAAGACCGTTTTAACATTATGAGAAGAGTAGCGGCACTCTCAAGTATTTGGGTATCCTTAGGTGATCAGACTATTAAGATTGTAAATACGGAAGGCCTTCAAGATAGCGAGCTGTATAAATTTAAGGATTTCCAGAAGATGTTTGAAATAGGAAAAATACGTATAGCCTATGATAAGAACACAGGAGAAGCTAAAGGAATATATGCTGTCCAGGTGCGCCCTACTTCTATTCTAACTCCTTATCTGGAAGGTCCTAAAAAGACACTTGGTATATTAGATTTAAAGGTCTTTAAATACAGCCATACCAGCCAAAGAGCTCATAAACGGCTGACAAGGTATTTAAACCTCCAATGGAGGATCAGAACGGTTAGGAACACGCTTGGGCAGCCATTTAAGGTAGGAACTCTTTTAAAAGAAATGGACTTCTCCTCCCGTTATACTGGAGTTGCACTGAGGGATAAATTTGAAAACACTTTGGATGATCTCCAGGCTGATGGTGTTATAAAAAAATGGATGTATTTAGATGAATTAGACGAAGAAATGGTAGGAAAACGAAACTGGGTTAAAGAATACTGGAGTAAGTTAAATGTACATATTTTGCCGGCTGATTATATTGTAAAGGAAAACAGAAAGATTCTTTCATCGCAACCAGTGACAAACAAAAGATTAATCGAAACATCTATAGCGCAAAGTGCAGCAGATATTGAATTAGTACCAAGCGGACATTCTATGGCTATACAAAGCGCAAAAGATTCACAAGAGCCGATTACTTTAACTCCTGAAAAAATGAAGGAAGCTTTGGAGTTTTTAAATATTAGCATCCGGCAAGCATCTGAGGAAATAGGCATTGCTCACACTACCCTATCGCGCTATATAAAAAGGGAAAATAAAAGACAGAATAAGAAAAACGATGAGAAAATGTTGAATTGGCTGAAGCAAAAGCTTAATTAAACCTAAAAAGGATGAACCCGTTGGAAATTGTGATTGAAACAATATTGAACATTGAAGGTAACAGGGGGTTAAGAAGAGGTACTTTTCATGTCCTTGATCGTGAGTTTAAGAAAAATCCTACTTTTACAGCGGCAGTAACAGCATATGAATGGATACAGTCTCAAATAAGGGAAAGTGGCTTTAGACAAACTGTAATTGAAAAAGTGACATGGAATGAAAATAACGATATTACAGAAGACGTAAAGCAAATTAGACCAATAATAAAAGATGACTTACCATTTTAAAAAGGCCAAACTCATAGAAGAGTTTGGCCTTTTTCTTCAGTGGACTAAAATAAGAATAGACTAACTAAAGAGGAAAATGTTCCTTCTTTCATATATTTTCCACAAAGTTTAGATGCTTACTCTCCAACCATACCATCATTGTCATTATCTCGCATATACGGGTATAACCAATGATCGCTCATTATTGGCATACTGTAACCTGCATCTTTTGCTTCTTGAATAGTTACCTGGCCGTTGCCATTTGTATCGACACTAGAAATATCACCTTTTTTGTTTGAGCTAATTGAATTTGAAGGTTTGCTACCTGTTAAACCAAGCGATTCGTTTACTTTATCAGGGTTGACATTGTCGAATTTATCAACAATCTTATTCCCTTTTAAAGTATAGGTATATTGATAATGTGAAGGAATCTGCGTTTCCGTATTAGGATATGTGATTAATGCTTCAAAGTCAGTAGCTCCACCCGCTTTACGAATTGCGTCTTCCATATAAGCTTGGTCACCGTGACGGTTGAGTGTGCTTTCTTGTGGAGTAATATTGTAAGCATTCGATACCCCACCCATAGAATCTGCGATAATGTGTCCTTCGTCCATATCGTCTCTTTCAACACCTGTAACTTTTGCCTCATCAGAGTAGTATCTGCCAGACGGTAATACAGGTTCTGTACTGTCATCTTGTAGAATAATTTCATCGGCAATGACACGCACTAGTTGTCCGTGTTCATTTGTAAACGCCCAATATTTACGATCTCCAAAGCCAATATCAACAACTATGTTAGATTGACGATATCCAGATAAATCTCCACCATCAACTTCAATCAATTTGTATCCTGGGAACAGTTCATTATTTTGTTGGGCTGGAGCTTCCTTTTCTACTGGTTCATCAACAATTGTAGTAGTTTCTACTTTCTCAGTTTTCTCTTGATTGCTATTTTCGGTTGTATGAACTGTGGTTACTTGCGAATCTGTTTTTTCTTCTGTAACAGATACATCTTCTGTGTTCGTACATCCAACCATAAAGATAATCGCAAAAAGCAAGGTTAAATAGTTTTTCATTCTTGTACCCCTTATAATAACTTAAATCACATTTAAGTGTATTTTATCATAATGTTTATCTCTGAATTATATTTAATTACATACGAAAGGAAATTAAGCAATCGAAGATTATATTATTCTACGACATAAGAAATGAGCTGGTTTATCAGCTATTAGTATTAAAGAAAAGCACCCGTTAGTTTAAGTACATTTCTTCACAAACTTTAGAAAAAAACGATGGTGGATGCTATATCTCCTAAAGCAATTGACTCGAGTTACTTTTTACTGTCAATCTTTTAAAATCAGAAACCATTTCATCAAATTTATTTTTCTGCTCTAAAAATGGGGAGTGATTACTTCCTTCAAATATAAATAATCTTGAGTTTCTTATACCTTCGTTGATTTCTTCAGAAAAAACCAAAGGGCATTGTGCATCATATTTTCCACAAAAAACAATCGTGGGGGTTATTACATTTGGCAGCTCGCTTTGGATATCAAAATTGGGTAGGTCTTTAAACGAATAGTAATTTAATCTCTTTTGCACAACTTTCCCACTACTTGGTTTTGAGAAGTATTCATCCCATCTTTCAGGACTATGTAATGACATACTTGTCCATTCCTTACTAGCTTCTCTTCTCTCTTCCTTAGTTGAGGTTGGAGACTTTAGTATTGAGAAAATCTCCTTTAATCGTTTATTTAAAGGACTTTTTGGACAATACATACTTCCTTCGTGTTCCATATACCGCCTTGAAGATGCTGCACCTCCAACTAATAACCTCTCAAGAGAATGTGGGTACTTTAAAGCATAAACTAAACCTAACATTCCTCCGGTTGAATGTCCTGCAAAACTCCATTGTTTATAATTTAGTGCTTCCCTAATCGCCTCCAAGTCTTTGACACTTTCACTTATACTGAGATCGGCATCACAAGAAACTTTGTCAGATTTACCAGCTTCTTTTAAATTGATCAAATACACCTTGAAATGCTTTACGAAAGAATCAGCAAAATAGTTACCTAATTCATTAAACTCAGTATATAAATGGGTAATACAAAGAGCTTCTCCACTTCCTTGAGTAAAGTATTCAAATTTCCCTCTAGATGTCTGAACGAAATTTTTCTCCCACATACTAATCCCCCTTCAACTCAATAAAATAGGACTTGAATAGTTTCTATGATACGTATGGGGAATCCTCCCTGTTCAACTAAACCGCCCCGTTTGTTAAATAAGAAAAAGCTGCCTAATTAGCAGCTGTTCTTGGAATATGGTTGGAATAGTTAATAGGAAAGAAATTGAAGCCACTTATGTGTTGGTTGGTGCATTTCTAAAGTATAACTAAGCCATTGTTTCTGATCATTATCGAGATAATCCTTTATTGTCATAAAGTCTTGATGATCTTTTTCCCTTGTGTTTTTTGCCTTATATAGAAGTACTATTTCTGGATTTAGGAAGGGAATTCCGCTTTCAGAATAACTCAAAATTGAATTAATTGGGTAGGAAATCCTTAAATCTCTTCTAAATGTCCAATTATCATCCATTGTTTCATTTAGAAGAATTTCTATTTCATCTCCAGTCATCTTATTTGAAGCGTGTATTTCGTGAACTGGTAATTCTAAAAATTCATTTCCCCAAGTATATAGTTCACTATTAATGACCTTTTTGAAATCCCATTCTATAAGATAACTTTTTAGATAAAATTGATCTTTTCTAAATACAGCAAACTCTATATCTTTATGTTTCCTGGTTTCTTTACCAATAAAAAGGTCAATCGCCCATCCACCAGCAATGCACCACGTTTTATTAAATCCTCTCATTAAAGAAGCAACACTTTTGCATTGTTCAAATGACATATAGATCCCCCAGATTAATAAAAAATAACCTCTTTTCTATTCGTTGTGTATACTAGAAATACCTCTTCCTTGTTCAACTCCCTCAGTTTAATACGGTTTACTCACGAATGCTCGCTTATTCGCAGGATTTCATCCTCCATGGATATATATTTCTAAATTGAAAAGAGTAGATTCTGGACAAATGGCTACATGAAGACATAGTTAAATAGAGGAGTAGGATTATACTCCAAATTCTACCATATGATGTACTTCTCCACGCCAGCCCTTGGAGGCTTTCCCTCCCATGTCTCAACGGGTCAATTGCCCTCTCATTCCTTCGTCATGCCTATCCAAGGGGTGGAGGCCAGTTATGCTAACCTGATGGGTCAGTGCCCTTTTGTTGAACAAACCTGGTACTCCGTACATATTTGAAATCCTGCGAATAAGCCAACACTCGATCTTTAAAAATATAAGGGGTAATGATTCTCTTCGAGAAAAAGTGAATTGGACTACGCTGCCAACTCAGTTAACGGCTGGACCTTCTTGGCACAATAAGCTTCGTTTTTTCGCGCTATCCCTACAAAGATCCTAGCTAACTTCCCGATCAGCTTCATTATAGATTTCATTTTTTTCATTTTCTTGAGCTTAACATTATTCGAGTGGAGGGCTTTAAATTCCGGGTTGTTCATTACCAGACCCATAGTAGCTAAATAGAGGAAACGTCTTAACCTTGATCTTCCACGCTTTGAAATGATAATTTGCCCTTTCCACTTCCCTGAACTGGCTTCGGCTAGATGGAGTCCTGCATGGCGAAGTAAAGAGTTGCCGTGTGAAAAACCACTTAAATCTCCTGCTTCCCCTAAAATACCAGCTAACGAAATTTCACTAATTCCCTTAATCATAAGTAACTTATTCGCGAAAGGAATTTTAGGTAGTTCATCCTTGATTGCCAGCTCAACTCTTTCAAGTTGTTGAATCGCAAGGTCATACTCTTCGAGTAATTGTTCAAGATGAAATTTATAAGCTTCTAATGCTTGCCTTGTACCAACTGATTTCCTGGCTACATTGAGGAGTAAATAGGCTTTCTTTAATCCAGGCTGTCGCTTCATCAATAACTTCCACCCGGCCACGATCTCTTCAGGCTTCATGGAACCCAGTTCCATCGGAGATGGGAAAAGCCGAAGTGTTGCGATGGCCCCTTTAGCAGTGATGTCTTTAAATACTTGTCTAAGCTCGGGGAAGACAATATCCACCCAGCGATTCAATTGATTAATCGAGCTTACAAGCCTCTTAACAATGACATCCCGATTCGACATAAGTACCCTGAGCTTTTCAAACGACTCAGAAGTATCTCTTACAAAGGAATAGTAACCGTTCTTCACCATATCTGCTATTACAAGAGCGTCTTTTTTATCACTCTTTGATTGGGTATTATCACGGTTTTCTTTATTTCTTTTCACCAAATGAGGGTTAACTGTCACTACCTCAATATCTTGTTTCATCAGCCATTTAGAAAGATTAATCCAATAATGACCGGTAGGTTCCATACCAACTATGGCAGCCTCAAGTTTATGTAATCTTTTAATGCTATTAATCCAGATTAACAGGGACGAAAATCCCTCTTCGTTGTTTGGAAAAGTGATTGGATCTCCTACTACAATCCCACGGAAATTCACTGCTCTGGCTACGTGAAATTGTTGAGCAATATCCACACCAACCACAAGATGTTTTTCAGTAATTCTTTCTATTAGTTGATTTTGTTTGTCCTGCATTTTAAACTTCATAGTAAGGGTTCCTCCTAAGTTTGAGTTAGAGTCGTGTCTTACTCATATCTTACTGAGGAGCCCTATTTTTTTCAAAGCTCAAAAATAACGATCTACAGGAATGCTAAACTGCCCCGTTAGTCCAATAAGAAAAAGGCTGCCTTTTGCAGCCTTTATTTTAATAAGTTGAACATGGTCGAATATAAGTTTAGTGCTACCAATAAAGTCAACACCCTATTCCACTTCTTCCTTATTTAAATGCTCATAATCTAATAATTCCACTTTGAAACCATGACTACATCCAATTTTGGGGCTATCGCAGGATGGAGATACTCTTACTTTAACCAAGTCATGTGCATAGTTGCCAGGTGCATTTCTTTCGTCAGGAACGTGAATACTTATGGAAATATCATAAGAATGATTATTGTTATAAACAATACCAACAATCCTTTGTGACTGCCAACCAAAGGTAGCAGCATCATTACCTGGATACTCTTGCATCACTCTTTTATCAATAGATGGAAATACAATATCTCTTATAATGTCTTCTGGTGTGACATACCAATCTTCTGCATAAGGTTTAATTTCCTTAGATTCTTGAGGTTTTTTAGCATTTACCGAGTTACCTGTCGCACACATTAATAGAATTGTAAAGAGAACAATCAATTTCTTCATGATGCTCACTCCCATAAATTTTTACAGTTAGATTTCGCAATTTCAAATAATATTATCCTCAACGACAATAACCCGTATCTCGAAAGCAGGTTGTTTCGCGATTTGTTTCAAGCAAAATTAATGAACCAATTTAATGTTCAACCAACCTGCCCCTTTTGTTGAACAAGAAAAAGCTGCCCTAATGACAGCCTAGATTTTTTAGCTTTTTCACTTTAGTTCTATAACTAAATCACCTTTTAAGGCTTAAGCTAAATAAGGTCTAATTTATCTTATGAGTGTTCATTCATTACTTTAAACATACTGAAAGTTGATTCCTGGTCTGTTATATAACCTTTTCCTTCTAAATGTTTATTCTTATTATGGTTGAAGGATTCAAAATCCTCGTTATCTTCAAGTTCATATGTATAATGAAACCCAGGACACAAGCAAAATTCCTCTAAATTTTTATATGGTTTATTTGGTATTTCACGTGCAATTACTATATTTGGCTCGAAGAAGAAGTAAACATAGGGTTTATTTGTTCTTATTTTCAACAAACCACTCCTTGTTCTTTTTTAAAGGTATTCTCCTTTCTTACAAAAGGAAAGGAATATCTTATATTATTCTCTATTTTACTTTAACCTCCTTCTCCGTTTGTTCAATAAAAAAGCTGCCACAACGACAGCTTAGTTTGATATTAGTTTCCATTTCTTACGACCAGCTTATTGTAACCTTGGTTCGATTTTATATCCTCAATTTTAATTCCTTTATAATAATATCCTAATATTTCCTTAAAATTCTTCCCCTCACTTGCCATACTATTAGCCCCATACTGGCTCATACCAACCCCGTGTCCATAGCCTCTTGTAGTTACTTGGACATCACTTCCGTTAAGTTTTAAACTAAAATCCGTCGATCTCAAACCTAAAGCTTCCCTAAATTCCGCTCCGGTTAGTTTCTTTCCACTAATTATAATTGTGGACACTCTATCACTGGACGTTCTTTCAACATTAATTTCATTTGATATTTTAACTCCAAGCCTAGATTCGATTTCTTTAACAGGAAATGTTTTCGTTTTAACAAAATCAGGAGCTTTTGTGTCCCAAGGACTCGGGACACTTCTTAAATACGGAAGTGATGTTGTCCAATAGTCCTCGGAATTCTCCGTATACCCATTGCTTATAGCAAAAAAAGAAGCATCAATAAGTTCACCATTGTAACTCATTACCAATCCTTGAGTTTCTTTAACAGCCCGAGTGATTTTTTTTATATTCTTTTCATAATTATCATCCTTCCACATTTCTTTCAATTCATCTTGATTTTTATAAACTTGTTGTAGTGTGGAATCAGAAATATCAGCCCCTTGCGGTAAGTCCCCTTTATTTTCAGACATTAAAAACTTCATAATATATGTTCTTGCACTAATAGCTTGTGCTTTTAATGCCTCCATTTCGTAATTTGCGGGCATCTCTGATGCTAATACTCCTTTTAAATATTCTTCTAAATTCACTTTTTCAGTTTCTTTATTATTCATTCTAAATACTGAAACAGTAATGTCTTTATTGCTGCTTTTTGAATTGTTTGCTGGTTTGTTTTTTGGTAAGGTATCTGAATTTGTAATTTGAGGAAGCTCAGATGATATAATTTTTGTATTTGTTGCATCAGTACCAAAAGCTATTACGATTAGAGATGGGACACAAAGAACGAAAATTAGAAATGAAATGATAATTATAGTTACTGGTCTCATAAATACCTCCCATATTTATATACATAATTAATATGGGTTTTGGACAAGCTTTTAGAACTTCTTTTAGTGAAATTTGTATTATCATGGAAATATCTTACTTAACAAGTCGAGTAGAAGGGAGCCTTTCTACCTTGCGGTAAATTGTACTCCTCCCCCCTCACAGAACCGTGCTTGCGCTATTAACGCACACGGCTCCTCCTAGTTATCATTTACAGAATGTAGTTAATCTCTTTTCTAAGTTCATAGATATTCACTTTGATTCTTGGTGAAGGTAGTGGATATTTATTAAGAAAGAGCCTGAATTTATTCCATGTAAAGGATTTCCTTTGACTTCTTCTGTTTAGCCATTTAAATAGTAAGCGCTGGATTTTCTCTTTAAAGTTGTTAACAGTTTGGGTGTTATCAGTGATGCAATAATAGTTGTAATAACCTATTAGTGAGCGTTTAAATCTATCCATAATCATATGAATATCTTTATTCCTATTATTCTTCAGCCATTCTTTCGTTTCTTTTAGTTTACCTTGAACTTTCCTCCTGCTGGTTTTCCGCTTTACTCGGAAATTACCCTGTTTACTTACGCCACAATAGTGGGTAAACCCGAGGAAATCAAAGGTGTCTGGTTTGCCAGTCCCGTCACGTTTTGCATTCTTTTCCGCAAACCGTCCGAAGGGAATTATTTTAGTTTTATCCTCGGCTATTTCCAGGTTAAATTTCTTTAATCTCGCTTTTAATGAATGGAAGAATTGCTGGGCTTCACTTTTATTCTGAAAACAACAAACAAAATCATCTGCGTATCTAACTATATATGCTTGGCCTTTACATTGTTTCCTAACCACTTTTTCAAACCATAGATCAAGAACATAATGGAGATAGACATTGGCTAATATCGGAGATATCACTCCACCTTGCGGTGTACCATTGTCTGTCTTGTATTTCTTACCTTCCTCCATATATCCACCTTTAAGAAACCTGCTGATTATTCTCAGTAGGTTAGGGTCAGTGATTCGGAGTTTCAAGAATTCCATCATCCATTTGTGGTCAACGTTATCAAAGAATCCTTTAATATCTACATCGACTACATAGCTTACTGCTCTCTTCTCAATATATTGATTCAGTATTTTCAGCGCATCGTGGCAGTTTCTATTTGGACGGAACCCAAATGAGCAGTCTAAAAAGTCATTTTCATAGATGGCATTTAGTATTTTCGTAATGCCCTTTTGAACAATTTTATCTTCATGTTCCGGTATTCCCAATGGTCTCATCTTGTTTGAGTTGAGCTTTGGGATATACATTCGTCTTACTGGAACAGGACGGTAACTTTTGCTTTTAAGCCTACTTACTAAATCCTCTATGTTTTCTTCTAGGCTGTCACTGTATTGTTCTTTTGTCGTTCCGTTGATACCAGTTGCCTTTTTATTAGGCAATTCATGATGACACTGAGTTAAAGATTGCTCATTCAATAAATGTGCAAGAGAGGTAAACTTCATTTTAGGCTCAGATTTTGCTAATTCTGCTATCCTTAGTAGTTTTGTTTCCATTTATTATTCCTACCTCTGTGTGTAGTAAATGTGTCCCTAGTAAGGGTGATAACTGGTAGCTAGCCTTCCCTCCATCGGCATTACCCAACTTCATTGGTACTACGCTGCTATCCGACTCCCTACCATCGGCATTTGGTTTCCTTGCTTGTTATCGCTTGTAGACCATACTCTTCAGAAGAAAAGACCGGTAGGGTCTCCCGAGTTG
>NZ_CP015506.1:0-32500 GCF_000294775.2 Cytobacillus oceanisediminis 2691 | reverse complement strand
GTCCAAAAGAAAAATCCTCCTTTCAGGAAACTTGTACTACTAATTTATGATTAGCGCGTACAAAAAAGACCTTGGAGGAGGACAAGTATTTTGTAATGATTGATTTTCTTTCCGCAATGGGAACAAACTATATTCTGACTCTTACATTTCTCTTTTTAGCTTCCCTGAAAAGAAAAAAGTACTTAGCTTCGGCCAGCTTCGCCTGGCTGATTGCTTCCGGGGATGGATCAAAGCTCTTTTCCACTAGCGATTTCTGGTTGTTCCAATCTGTTTTCAATCTGTTCAGCTGCTCCAAAAGCTTCTCATCAAACTCGCTTCGAAGCCATCCTTTCCTGCGAAAAAACATAAATTCCGCCTCCGTACTTAAACTTCTCTTCTGCCTTCTAATGCTTTTGATAGCGTTACTTCATCAGCATACTCTAAGTCTCCACCCACTGGCAGGCCATGGGCAATCCGGGTAGCCTTTATGCCGGATGGCTTAATCAGGCGGGAGATATACATGGCTGTTGCTTCCCCTTCGATATTAGGATTGGTGGCAAGAATAATTTCCTGTACTGTTTCATCCTGAAGCCTTTTCAATAAATCAGGAATATTGATATCTTCCGGCCCTATTCCATCCATCGGTGAAATGGCTCCGTGAAGGACATGATAAAGTCCGTTATATTCCTTCATCTTTTCCATGGCAATAACATCTTTCGGATCCTGGACCACACAGATTACTGACCGGTCGCGTCTCTGGTCCTCACAAATATAACACGGGTCCTGATCAGTGATATGGCCGCAGACAGAGCAGTAAGATAAATTTCTTTTCGCATTGACAAGCGCCTTGGCAAAATCCAGCACAGTATCTTCTTTCATACTTAAAACAAAAAACGCCAGACGCGCAGCCGTTTTTGGGCCGATTCCGGGCAATTTCATAAAGCTGTCAATCAGCTTTGATATTGGTTCAGGATAGTGCATGTATAATTCCTCCTATATGAAAAGGAAAAGCGCCGCGAGCATGACGGACTGATGAAGATTCCCATCAGTCTATGTTCGCTGGCGCTCAGCCTGTCCGTTCTTTCGTGCATAACTCTATTATAGATAAAACATGCAAGAAAGCACTCGTTCAGGACGTTTTATTAAAACATTCCCGGCAGGTTCATTCCTTTAGTAAATTGGCCCATTGTGTCGTTTGTTAAGTCATCCGCTTTTTTCAGTGCATCGTTCGTTGCCGCCAGAACAAGGTCCTGAAGCATATCAATATCTTCCGGATCAACAACTTCTTCTTTGATGTTTACTTCTAATACTTGTTTATGTCCGGATACAATGACAGTCACCATTCCGCCGCCAGCTGTTCCTTCAATTCTTTTTTCGCCAAGCTCTTCCTGTGCCTGAGCCATCTTCTTTTGCATTTTCTGCATTTGTTTCATCATATTTTGCATATTTCCCATTCCACCGCGCATTTTACATACCTCCAGCTATTTTCTATTCTTTAATTTCAATTAGTTCAGCGCCAAATAATTTGACCGCTTCAGCCACATGGGGCTCTTCCTCATTTCTGCCGAAGCCCTCACCAGACTCATCTCCGTCACGCTGGCTGCGCAGGAAATCCTCCCTGACACTTTGCCATTGTTCATCCGGAATGCCAACCAGCTGCAATCTCTTGCCTAATAGCTCAAACATGACATTCGCCAGTGTATCCAGGAATTTCGCATTATCCATGGCCATCTGACAGTGGATTTCATATTTGAACTTTACGATAAGAGCTGTTTCGGATGCGGCAACAGGTTCTGCTTCATTGAGAAGCGCTGCCTGAGAGCGCATCTGGTTTTGAACAAGCAGATTCAGCATTTCACCCCAGCGGCTTTTTACAGCCACCAGGTCGTTTTTCGTTGCCTGCTTCAGGACTTCATTCACTTTTCCTACTGGTGCCTGGAATCCTTTACGTGAACTTCTCTGCGGTTTTTTCTGTACAGCAGGAGCTCCATCATCTTTCACCGCTATGCCGTTTTTCTTTAATTCCGCCAGCTCATGCTGAAGCTGTTCGATTTTTTGCATCAGCGGCTTGATGTCTGCAGACTGTCCTGATTTCTCTCGCTGTTCAAGCTGGCACAGCTTCACAATCGCCACCTCCAGGAAAATCCTCGGATGGTTGGTCCATCGCATTTCCTGCTGGGCTTTGTTCAGCACCTCAATCAGTTCATAGAGCTCTTCCGGCTCGACTTCCTGGGCAAGCTGCTGGAATTCTTCATCAAGCATGACTCTTTCCAATGATTCCTCCAGCCTTGGAGCTGCTTTATATAAGAGCATATCCCGGTAATACAGGATAAAGTCTTCTATAAAACGGGCTGGATCTTTCCCCTGAAAAAGGAGCTCTTCCAGAAATCCCAGCCCGGATGCGGCATCCCTGTCTTTAACCGCTCTTGCCAGCTTATTCAGAAACCCTTGTGACACAGCACCTGTTACAGACAGGGCATCTTCAACTGTAACACGATCCTGGCTGAAGGAAATTGCCTGGTCAAGCAAGCTAAGGGCATCACGCATACCGCCTTCTGCGGCTCTCGCAATGATCTGCAGTGCCTGGTCCTCATATGCTGCACCTGTTTCATCCGCAATCAGCTTCATTCTCCCTGTTATCGCCTGAGCCGTAATCCGTTTAAAATCGAATCGCTGGCACCGGGAAATTATCGTCAGTGGAATTTTATGAGGCTCTGTAGTGGCTAAAATAAATATGACATGCTTAGGCGGCTCTTCAAGCGTCTTTAACAGGGCATTGAAAGCGCCAATGGAAAGCATATGTACCTCATCGACGATGTAAACCTTATACTTTACAGCGTTCGGGGCATATTTCACTTTGTCCCTGATATCCCTGATTTCTTCTACACCATTATTGGATGCAGCATCAATTTCAATGACATCAGGAATAGAACCGTCTGTAATGCCTCTGCAGGCAGCACACTCATTGCACGGTTCAGTAACCGGAGCCTTCTCGCAGTTAACAGCCTTTGCGAGAATTTTAGCTGCACTTGTTTTACCTGTTCCGCGGGGGCCGGAAAACAGATAGGCGTGTGATATCTTCTCCTGAAGCAGGGCGTTTTGCAAAGTCTTTGTCACATGTTCCTGTCCGACGACATCGATAAACTGCTGCGGACGCCAAACACGATATAAAGCTTGATAACTCACTGACACGCCCCCTTCCTATGTATAGTCCTTTATCTATTATAACGTATCTATTTTCCTTTTTACAAAACCTAGAGCGAAATAAATTACAACAAAAAACCCATCCTGCAAAAGGATGAGTTTTATTTACAATATAAACTGCCGTGCACCTTCCGTCGACTGACGCCCATAGGCGTTACTTAAGCAGTTAGCTCGGCCCAGGCAACCCTGCGGCACATGGGAGCTTCCACTTAATGCTGCTTCCTTCCGGACCTGACATGATTCATGGATTCCCATTGCGCAGGACCCGGGCGTCAACACCACTTACTTAAGGCAGGCCCTACAGGACATCAGCCTCGGGAAGGGATTCAGCCTCGCTAGAGCGGATTGCGAGTACAGGGCACCGCTACCTCCCCGCCTAGCACGGCAAAGTTGATACCATATTTAGTTGCGTCTTTGTCCGACGCATTTATAAGTATACTAACATTTAGGTGAAAAAGCAATGCCTAACCATTGTCAATTCCTGTATCAAGTTCCATCTGCAGCAATTGCCTTCTTTTTTTCTCTTCTTTCTTGCGCTTTCGCAACCCTCTGAAAAAGCTCGAAAGCATCTCGCCGCATTCTTCTTCCAACACCCCTGGCACAACTTCACTCTGGTGATTGAACCGCTCATCCTGCAATAGATTCATAAGCGTCCCGGCACAGCCTCCCTTTGGATCCTTAGCCCCATACACCACCTTTTTGATGCGCGAGAGAATAATGGATCCCGAACACATCGGACAAGGCTCTAAGGTAACATAAAGAACAGCATTCTCCAGCCGCCAGGTTCCGAGGTTTTTGCATGCCTGATCAATGGCAAGCAGTTCTGCATGCGCAATCGCAGTCTGATTCACTTCTCTCAGATTATGTGCCCGGGCAATGATTTCCCCTTCCAGAACAATGACTGCCCCAATTGGAACTTCTTCCAGACCTTCCGCCAGCTTTGCTTCTTTAATGGCCTCCTGCATATACAGTTCATCTTCAGTGAATGATGCTTGCCTCATTATATCTTCATTCCTTCTCTTAACATCTGTGTAAAAGCCGCCCCTTTTACAAAAAATAACCTTAAAGGAGCGATACCATGAAAAATCCGCAAGCCTATAGACCGGCTCTTATCATTATTGACATGATTAACGACTTTAATTTCCACCATGGAAGGATCCTTGCTGACAAAGCTTTGAATATCGCAAAACCCATCAATACATTAAAGACCGCTTTCTATGAGCAGGATCTCCCTGTCATTTATGTGAATGATCATTATAATCTCTGGCAGGCTGATCTGGATACAATTACGACTCATTGCCGCAATCCTATCAGTGCACCTATCCTTCATGAGATGCACCCATCGCCGGATGATTATTTTTTAATAAAGCCTAAGCATTCCGCCTTTTATGGCACTGCCTTAAATACCCTTCTGCACCAGCTCGGCGTCAATATGCTTGTCATGACAGGCATCGCTGGCAATATCTGTGTCCTATTTTCGGCCAATGATGCCTATATGAGAGAATATCATTTACATATACCGCATGACTGCACCGCTTCTAATGATGACCACGATAATGAAAATACCTTAAAGATGATGGAAAAAGTATTAAAGGCCAATATATCTTCTTTCTCTGAAAACAATTATAACATTTCTTCTATGTTTCCTTCATAAAATGGCAGTAGTGTTCTAAGACGTGTTTTTCAGGGAGGGAGATAGATTGCAGATTCATGTGGTTCAGCAAAACCAGTCTTTGTTCGGCATTGCCCAGGCATATGGAACGACGGTTGAAGATCTGATAGAGGCAAATGAAATTCCCAATCCAAATAATCTGGTGATCGGCCAGACACTTGTTATTCCGATAATAGGACGCTTTTATTGGGTTCAGCCCGGAGACAGCCTTTACTCAATTTCAAGAAGGTTCGGCATTTCTTATCAGCAGCTCGCATCTGTCAATGGGATTTCGGTGAGCCAGCCGCTGCAGGTGGGGTTCCGCCTTTATATCCCGCCACGCCCGAAAACGAACGCAGAGTTCAATGCCTATGTGGAGCCAAGAGGCGATACAGTCGCCCCTGAACTGGTAGAAAGCGCAAGAGAGGCTGCGCCTTATTTGACCTATCTGGCACCTTTCAGTTTCCAGGCCCTTCGAGATGGTTCTTTGAAGGAGCCGCTTCTGAATGATTTCCCGGCCATAGCGAGAGCCAATAATAATGTATTGATGATGGTTATTACCAATCAGGAAAACGATCAGTTCAGTGATGAACTCGGCAGGATATTGTTAAATGATATGGCGATTCAGAATAAATTCCTGGATAACATTACAGCCACAGCAAAAAAATATGACTTCAGGGATATTCATTTTGATTTCGAGTTTCTGCGCCCCGCTGACCGGGAAGCCTATAACAATTTTCTCAGAAAAGCGAAGGCAAGATTCGAGCAGGAAGGCTGGCTGATTTCTACAGCATTGGCTCCGAAAACAAGTGCAGAACAGCAAGGCCTCTGGTATGAGGCCCATGATTATAAAGCCCATGGGGAGATTGTTGATTTTGTCGTGATCATGACCTATGAATGGGGCTACAGTGGAGGCCCTGCAATGGCTGTTTCCCCGATTGGCCCAGTGCGGCAGGTTTTAGAATATGCCATTAGTGAGATGCCTTCTTCCAAAATTATGATGGGCCAGAACCTATATGGTTATGACTGGACGCTTCCTTTTGTTCAGGGCACCACTGCAAGAGCAGTCAGCCCGCAGCAGGCCATACAAATCGCTGCAGAAAATAATGCAGCCATTCAATATGATTACCAGGCGCAGGCGCCATTTTTCAATTACACAGCACCTGACGGCAAAAGGCACGAGGTCTGGTTTGAGGATGCCCGCTCCATCCAGGCCAAATTTGATTTAATCAAGGAACTGAAGCTGCGGGGAATGAGCTACTGGAAACTTGGCCTTTCTTTCCCGCAAAATTGGCTTCTGATTACAGAAAACTTCAACGTGACAAAAAGAGCTTGATCTCTCAGCAGCTGCCGCTTACAGGCAGCTTTTTTATTTTTCAGACTATATGCTCTTATTTTCTTATTTCCAGCTTAAATTCCATATCCCATCCACTCCATACTGTGATAAAATAAGCTTTGTGTCATTTTGGAACGTACCTATAAATGGTTTCTATAGATAAATAAGCAATGCAGGAGGGCGATCAATATGGGGGGAATACCTTTTATTACAGTAGAGGGGCCGATTGGCGTTGGGAAAACATCTCTCGCTAAAGCGATTTCTGAAAAATTTCAGTATGCACTCTTAAAAGAAATTGTTGATGAAAATCCTTTTTTGGGTAAATTCTATGAAAACATTGAGGAATGGAGCTTTCAGACTGAAATGTTTTTCCTCTGCAACCGCTACAAACAGCTGGTTGATATCAACAATCACTACCTTGCTCAAAAAAAGCCTGTTGTGGCTGATTATCATATTTTCAAGAATCTTATTTTTGCCCAGCGCACATTAAATCAGAATGAGTATCAGAAGTATTTGAAGATCTATGACATTCTGACAGGTGATATGCCAAAGCCGAATGTCATTATCTATCTCAATGCAAGCCTTGAAACACTGCTCGATCGAATCGAGCTGCGGGGCCGTGAAATTGAAAAGAATATCAGTCCATTATATCTCGAGCAATTATCCCTTGATTATGAAACGGCTATGAATGAGTTCGAGAGGCAGCACCCGGATATTCCAGTGATCCGTTTCAATGGAGATCAGCTGGATTTTGTGAAAAATGAATCAGACTTAATGCATATATTCGATACATTGTCGACATCATTAAAAAAGAGGAGCATACACTTATGAATCTAAGGCAAAAATACGAGATTCCTTCGAACGCAGTGATCACGATTGCCGGAACCGTCGGAGTCGGAAAATCAACGATGACCAATGCGCTTGCGGACGCACTGGGGTTCCGAACCTCTTTCGAAAAGGTTGATACGAACCCTTACCTGGATAAATTCTATGCAGATTTCAACCGCTGGAGCTTCCACCTGCAGGTATACTTCCTGGCGGAACGGTTCAAGGACCAGAAGCGCATCTTCGAATATGGCGGCGGCTTTGTTCAGGACCGATCCATTTATGAAGACACCGGCATATTTGCGAGAATGCATTATGAAAAAGGCACCATGTCAAAGGTAGATTACGAAACTTACACCAGCTTATTTGATGCGATGGTGATGACACCTTATTTCCCGCACCCTGATTTGCTTATTTATCTGGAAGGATCCCTTGATGATATTCTTTCCCGCATCCAGGAGCGCGGCCGTCCGATGGAGCAGCAGACACCTATTTCCTACTGGGAAGAAATGCACCAGCGCTATGAAAATTGGATTAACAGCTTTAACGCATGCCCGGTCCTGCGCCTGAATATCAATGACTATGACATCATTCAGAATGAGCAATCCATTGAGCCGATTGTAGAGCGCATTTCTTACTTTTTAAGACAAACTCAATTATTAAAAAAATAACCGCCATTTAGGCGGTTTTTTGCTGTTTGATTAATGGCCCCGAGTACTTAGCAGAAATGAGAATCGCTGACGAAATTCTTTCCCCGGTCCTCCAAAAAATATTTTTATCGGTCACTTTCAACAGAATGAAAAAATTATATAACAAAAAAACCGCTGATCATCAGCGGTTTTATGTATCTCCAATTTTTATGCGCGTGTTAGATGTCAATTAAAATGGAGGAGGAAAGGGGATTCGAACCCCTGCGCGGTTTGACCCGCCTGTCGGTTTTCAAGACCGATCCCTTCAGCCAGACTTGGGTATTCCTCCGCATCGACAAGAAATACTATATCATTTCTAAATAGGCATGTCAACATTATTTTTATAAAAAAAAGAGCGGATCAAAACCCGCTCTTCAATTAAGGCTTTATAACTTCGCGAGTGCCCATATACGGACGCAATACCTCCGGAATGATGACACTTCCGTCAGCCTGCTGATAATTTTCTAGAATAGCTGCCACCGTGCGGCCGATCGCAAGGCCAGATCCATTCAGTGTGTGCACATGCTCCGGCTTGCCTTTTGCCTCGCGGCGGAAGCGGATATTTGCACGTCTTGCCTGGAATCCTTCAAAGTTACTGCAAGAAGATATTTCTCTATACGTGTTATAGCTTGGAATCCAAACTTCGATATCGTATTTCTTCGCAGCTGTGAATCCAAGATCACCCGTACACATGCTCATCACACGGTATGGAAGGCCAAGCATCTGAAGGACTTTTTCCGCGTGTCCTGTCAGCTTTTCAAGTTCCTCATAAGACTCTTCTGGCTTAACAAATTTCACAAGCTCGACTTTGTTAAACTGGTGCTGGCGGATAAGCCCGCGAGTGTCACGGCCGGCAGAACCCGCTTCAGAACGGAAGCATGCACTAAATGCCGCATAGTTTATCGGAAGCTCGTCTGCATTCAGAATCTCTTCCCTATGCATATTGGTGACAGGCACCTCAGCGGTTGGAATCAGAAAATAATCTTCGCTTTCAATTAGGAATGCATCTTCCTCGAATTTCGGAAGCTGTCCTGTTCCTGTCATGCTTGCACGGTTAACCATGTACGGAGGAAGAACCTCCTTATAGCCATGCTCGTCTGTGTGCAAATCAAGCATGAAGTTGAATAAGGCGCGCTCAAGGCGGGCACCAAGGCCTTTGTAGAATACAAAGCGGCTGCCTGTTACTTTGCTCGCACGTTCGAAATCAAGGAGATCAAGATCTGTCGCAACATCCCAGTGCGGCTTTGGCTCGAAATCAAATTCACGGACTTCTCCCCATTTGCGGATTTCCACATTATCATCTTCTGTTTCGCCGACAGGCACACTTTCATGCGGAATGTTCGGAATGCTCAGCAGCAATTGGTCCAATTCCTCCTCGACTGTACGGAGCTCCTCATCCAATGCCTTGATTTTATCGCCGACTTCTCTCATTTCAGCGATTAAATGGTCTGCATCCTGCTTTTCGCGCTTTAAGGCAGCCACCTGCTGGGATACTTCATTTCTTTTGCTCTTCAGCTGTTCTGCTTCTACAATTAGCTCACGTCTTTTTACATCCAGATCTTCGAATTTTCCAAGATCGGTTAAATCTTCGCCACGGTGCTGAAGCTTGTTTTTCACTTCTTCAAAATTGGCTCTTAAAAACTTAATGTCCAGCATTTTTTAGTACCTCCTGAAAATAGTTTAAAACACAAAAAACTCCCGTCCCCAAAAAAGGGACGAGAGTTACCCGCGTTGCCACCCTAGTTGAAAGCATGAGCTTTCCACCTTAAATCCATAACGGTTTTAACCGAAAGCATTTACTTTTCCCGGGTAGTACCGGGTGTTCCATGCTTTGCTCGAGGATGGATTCACAGGGTTTATTCACCGGTTTCCACCAGCCACCGGCTCTCTTTTAGAACAAAGTCCTGTTACTAGTTCCTCTCATTGCTTTTCAGCTATAAGAATTTTGTAATTCATAATGTACTACAATTATGTTCCATTTGCAACCAAAATATTCAAATTGTTAATTGCTTGGACTCTTTGATCATTTCAACGAAATAGCCTGTCAGGCGATGGTCATCCGTTAGTTCCGGATGGAATGAGCATCCGAGGAATCTGCCTTCGCGCGCCGCCACAATCCGGCCATTGTGCTTGGCCAGGATTTCAACATTCTCTCCAGCCTCCACAATATGCGGTGCACGAATGAATACAGCTGCAAAATCTTCTGCCACTCCGGCAATATCAACATCCGCCTCGAAGCTTTCGCGCTGGCGGCCAAATGAATTTCTTTCCACCTGGACGTCCATCACACCGATATGCGGTTCATCATAGCCAATGATATTATTCGCAAGAAGAATTAAGCCTGCACATGTCCCGAACATCGGCTTTCCTGATTGCGCAAACTCCTTAAGGCTGTCCATAAAATCATATTTATCAATCAAGCGTCTCATGGTCGTGCTTTCGCCGCCAGGCAAGATAAGCCCGTCTACCTCGTCAAGCTGCTCTTTGCGTTTGATGACTACAGCTTCGGCGCCGGATGCTTCTACAGAAAGAACATGCTCTCTGACCGCGCCCTGCAGCCCTAATACTCCAACCTTTATCATGTTCAATTCTCCTTACCAGCCGCGCTCCTGCATACGAGCTTCAGGAGCCAATGAAGAAATTTCAATTCCCTTCATCGGTGTGCCTAGTTCTTTTGAAAGTTCAGCAATTAATTTGTAGTCCTGGTAATGTGTAGTTGCTTCCACAATGGCACGTGCAAATTTCGCAGGGTTTTCAGATTTGAAGATGCCTGATCCTACGAACACTCCATCGGCACCAAGCTCCATCATTAAAGCTGCATCTGCAGGTGTTGCAACACCGCCTGCTGCGAAGTTTACGACTGGAAGGCGTCCAAGGCTCTTGATTTCCAAAAGAAGCTCATATGGCGCTCCCAGAAGCTTAGCTTCCGTCATTAATTCATCTTCGTTCATGCCGACAACCTTGCGCACCTGTGCATTCACCTTGCGGATATGGCGGACAGCTTCAACGATGTTTCCAGTTCCAGGCTCACCCTTTGTGCGAAGCATGGAAGCACCTTCACCAATTCGGCGTGCTGCTTCGCCTAAGTCACGGCATCCGCAAACGAATGGAACAGTGTAGTCTCTTTTATTAAGATGGTATTCTTCATCAGCAGGAGTTAAAACTTCACTCTCATCTATGTAATCGACACCCATCGCTTCAAGCAGACGAGCTTCTACAATATGGCCGATACGCGCTTTTGCCATTACCGGGATTGAAACTGCACCCATTACTTCTTCCATAATACGCGGATCTGCCATGCGTGCCACACCGCCGGCTGCACGGATATCAGAAGGAACGCGTTCAAGTGCCATAACTGCTACTGCACCAGCTTCTTCTGCGATTTTTGCCTGCTCGGCGTTAACAACGTCCATAATAACGCCGCCTTTTTGCATTTCTGCCATTCCCCGTTTAACACGATCTGTACCTGTCTTCATGTTTATCCCCCTTCGTAAATACCATCTGCTTTGGATGGGTTAAATATTATGATAAAAATCATTTTTCAAAAAAAGGAAAATAGATTATTTTACTAGGAATTTTCCCTATTGAAAATATGCAATGAAAAAGGGCTCCTGTCAAGACAGGAAAGCCCTTTTTCTTAAAACCAACCTTTTACAGTTGAGGAAACACTTCCCCAAACATCCCCGAAGAAACCGCCGATGCTGCGCATAGTCAGCACGAACCAGTTTGCTTTTTCAACACTTTCAGCGGCTACGACATCCACTTGAATATTGCCTTTGCCTTTATCGGACAAGAACTCAATCTTCCCGTCCTCTTTCGATTCAATCGTTAGATAGCCGATTTTTTCTCCTTTTTTAATAGGAGCTGTCAATTCGCCGTTTTCATTTAATTTCTCTTTATCAATAACAAGAACAGGCTTATAGTTTTCTTTTTCCCCGTTTCTTACAACCATTTCGATTGCATCTTTAGAAGAAATCTTTACTTTGTCCTCTTTGCCTTTTGTAACAGGCACTGTTTTGTGGCCTTTCACCTGATAGTTGGCAGGAACGATTTCTTCTTTCGTGAAGTTGCTGAAACCAAAGTCGAACATTTTTTTGGTTTCATCGAATCTGGATTTGTAAGTAGCCTGACCATTCGCACCTTTAGCGTTCATGACAACACTGATGTAGCGGTTGCCATCTCTCATGGCTGTACCGGTAAAGCAGTATCCGGCAAAGTCAGTCGTACCTGTTTTAAGGCCATCTGCACCTTCATAGCCATATACTAGCTCTGGAAGCATCCAGTTCCAGTTTTCCATTTTAATTTCATCATCTGTACCCTCTCTGAACGTCTTTCTAGGGGTACTTGCTGTTTCCAATACTTCAGGGAATCGGTTAATCAATTCCTTGGCCAGCATCGC
Organism: Cytobacillus oceanisediminis 2691; assembly: GCF_000294775.2. Classification (GTDB taxonomy): domain Bacteria; phylum Bacillota; class Bacilli; order Bacillales; family Cytobacillaceae; genus Cytobacillus; species Cytobacillus pseudoceanisediminis. The sequence goes on along the minus strand of NZ_CP015506.1, from coordinate 20,417 downwards.
TGTATCTTTTGCTGACATCACGTTTTCTTCTTCAGGGCCTCCTGCAGGAGGAGATCCCTTTAAATCACGGTTGTTTAAACCGCTGGAATTGACAAATTTATAATCCTTTAATCCAAGCTCTGCAGCTTTTTCGTTCATCATTTTAACAAAGTTTGTCTCAGAACCGGCAATCGTTTCTGCAATTGCGATGGTTGCACCATTTGCAGAGTAGATCGCCATTGCTTCATACAATTCACGGATATTGTATTTTCCGTCTCTTCTTAATGGGACATTTGATAAATTGCGATCCTGTGAAACTTTCCACACATATTCACTTACTGCATATTCCTGGTCCCACTTCACTTTGCCTTCTTCAACGGCTTCAAGAAGCAGGTATTCTGTCATCATTTTAGTCATACTGGCAATGCCCAGTACTTTATCCGCATTTTTTTGATATAAAATTTTTCCGGTCTCTGCATCTACTAAAATAGCAGCATCTGCATTAATGTTTAAGATATCTTCTGCATGAGCTTTATGTATACCAGGTAAAAGACCTAATATCATGACCAAGGCAAGGAATCCAGCGATAGACTTACGGTAAAATGTTTTCTTCAATTTACTGCCCTCCAACGTTTTAATACACTTTTGTTATTTTATCATAACTCTGGTGCAAAGAATAGATAGAGTAATTACCTATTCCTGCCTGCCCCGTGGCATGATTGTCCCATAGTTATGCATTAGTATTTTCCTAGGTTTGATCCCAGGATATTTTAGGATAAAATGACTCTGTTAAACTGGCTATGATTTCCGCTGCAGGATGCTAAAAAACTGCCATCATCTTTATCAGAGACGAAAAAAAAGCAGAAAAGGTTTCCCTCTTCTGCTTTGTATTGATTATAGTGAGTAGTTTGGCGCCTCTTTTGTGATCTGCACATCATGAGGATGACTTTCTCTTAGGCCTGCACCAGTCATTTTAATAAATTGGGCATTTTCACGGAGGTCGTGAAGATCCTTTGTTCCGCAATAGCCCATTCCAGAACGGATACCGCCGACAAGCTGGTAGATGGTATCGGCTAAAGGCCCTTTATAAGCAATGCGCCCTTCGATTCCCTCTGGAACAAACTTTTTATTATCTTCCTGGAAGTAACGGTCTTTTGAACCTTTTTCCATGGCTGCAACAGAACCCATTCCTCTGTATACCTTGAATCGGCGTCCCTGGAAAATTTCCGTTTCGCCAGGGCTTTCAGAAACACCTGCAAGAAGGCTTCCAAGCATAACGGCATGTCCGCCTGCTGCCAATGCTTTCACGATATCTCCTGAATATTTGATTCCGCCATCGGCGATGATTGATTTGCCATGCTTGCGTGCTTCTGTTGCACAATCATATACAGCTGTAATTTGCGGTACACCTACACCTGCAACAACACGTGTTGTACAAATGGATCCAGGCCCGATTCCCACTTTCACGATATCTGCGCCTGCTTCAATCAAATCCTTTGTCGCTTCAGCTGTTGCCACGTTACCGGCAATAATGGCCAGGTCCGGATAAGCGTTCCGGATTTCGCGTACGGTATCAAGCACCCCTTTTGAATGTCCATGTGCTGTATCCACTACGATGACATCTACATGTGATTTAACTAGCATTTCAACACGCTTCATCGTGTCGCCGGTTACGCCGACCGCTGCACCTGCCAGCAGGCGTCCGCGCTCATCTTTTGCCGAGTTTGGAAACTCAATTACTTTTTCAATATCCTTAATGGTAATTAAACCTTTTAAAACACCTTCATCATCCACTAGCGGCAATTTTTCAATTTTATGCTGCTGCAGAATTTTTTCTGCCTCATCCAAAGTGGTACCAACTGGAGCTGTTACAAGATTTTCTTTTGTCATCACATCGGAAATTTTTATCGAATAGTCCTGAATGAATCGGAGGTCACGGTTAGTCAGAATGCCGACAAGCTTTTGTTCCTCATTATTATTAACGATTGGCACACCGGAAATCCGGTACTTGCCCATTAAATGCTCTGCGTCAAATACCTGCTGTTCTGGAGTTAGAAAGAATGGGTCAGTAATAACGCCGCTTTCTGAACGCTTTACTTTATCCACCTGATCAGCCTGCTGTTCAATGGACATGTTCTTATGGATAACCCCCAAACCGCCCTGGCGAGCCATAGCGATCGCCATTTCAGCTTCAGTTACCGTATCCATTCCGGCACTGATTACTGGAATGTTGAGTGCAATCTTTTCAGTCAAATTTACTTTAAGGCTGACATCACGAGGAAGCACCTCTGATTTCGATGGAACCAGTAAAACATCATCAAAAGTTAAACCTTCTTTTGCAAACTTAGTTTCCCACATCTTTTTTGACCTCCTGGACTCGAAAATATTATTAGTAGGTTATCAATTGGACAAAATACTGTCAAGGACGGATTAATATGTTGGATTTTTCAAAAGATTCGGAGGTTTCACTGTGATACATTCATTTGACCTTAAAAACTCCTTTTTATACTTCTTTTCTGCGAACACTTCTCAGGAATTTTTAAAGAAATGCTACCAAAAGCAAAACCTGGATCAGGCTGAACAAAAGAGCTATGAAAACAGTTACCCTTTTATATACTATCTAGAACACGGACAAGTATACTACGAGCAGGCAGAGAAGGCACCATTGGTTATCAAGCCGATTCTCTTTTTTTATGGACTTGTTCACCTTGTGAAGGCCTGCATTCTGACAGTAGACCCTAATTATCCGGAAACCACTTCTGTTTTGGCACACGGGGTCTCCACCAGGAAAAGAAAAAAGCAGCAATATAATTTTTTTCAGGACGAAGTGAAATTTCAAAAAAGCGGGCTTTTCCCCTATATGGGAGAAAAATTGTTCCACATGAAACATTTGGAAGGCGAAAAAACAACGATGGGAGAGTTATTTGGCCAAATTCCCGAGCTTAACTATTTGTACAGCCAGACAGAGGGCCGAACTACTTTTCTTGAAGCAGAGCTGGAAAAGGATGTATTCATTTTGCCAAGAATGATCCTCGATCGCTTTCATATGACCGAGTCCCGCTTTGTTGAATACCTGCAGTCAAAATCAGACTTTAATATATGCTTTCAGGAGTCAGCGGGATTAGACCTTAAATTTTCTGCAAAAAACTTGAATACATATAATTATAAGCCCTTAAGATATAGTCTTGATGCCGGAAAGTTTTTCTTTCCGCTTGCTAAAGACGGTCTGATTGATTTTCCTGAACTTCTTATTCATTTCCTGCTGCTGTATAATTTAAGCATGATTGCCCGCTACGAAACAGAATGGTGGAGCGAACTCATCAAAATGATGCCTAATAAAGACTATCCTTTTATTCAGACTTTTCTACAGATTACATCCTCAAAGGGGCCATATCTGATTTATCAATATTTGGCTGATAAGAAACACTAAGCAGCTGGAAGATGATAGTGATCGCGGATTTCTTGTGCATGTGTAACCTGATTTTTGCGGGCAATTTAGGGATAGCGGAGTGGAAGGATGCTTACTTGTAGACTGGGGATTTATCTGAGGCATTCCGTAGGGCTTATCTGGCATGAATCGGATTTGATCCATCATGTATTGGATTTTATGTAACAGGTTTTTGATTTAACTAGCAGGAATTCGATTTTATCTCGCATGTTTTGATTTTTATTTCACATTTGGCACACTTCATCTTTGCTGCAAACAGATTTGACTTTTAAAACAGACGGCGGAATAAAGAGTGGCGCATATCATTTAATTTTGGCACATATATGAGTGAAAGTGGCGCATTTTTTTAGCTGAAATGACGCATATATGCATTTTTCATAAAAAGATGAGTAAGAAGATATTTGGATTAATAAATCATCCACATACAAAAAAAGAGCACCCATCAGGTGCTCTTTCATATGCCCGGCAGCGTCCTACTCTCACAGGGGGACAGCCCCCAACTACCATCGGCGCTGAGAAGCTTAACTTCCGTGTTCGGTATGGGAACGGGTGTGACCTTCTCGCTATCGCCACCGGACTATTTGGTTGAAGAAACTTCGTTCCCTCAAAACTAGATAATGTATGAAGAAGCATTTGCCGAGTATTCACCAATGACTTGTCTAGCTTCGGCTCCTAACCTCTCGGCCGTTTCGATCCGTCCCTCCAAATCCCAAAACCAGGATTTGAATGGCCGGCTCTCCAACGTCTCTCAAAGTTGAACAGTCGCCTCCGCTTTTCGTTTTGGTTAAGTCCTCGATCGATTAGTATCAGTCAGCTCCACATGTCGCCACGCTTCCACCTCTGACCTATCAACCTGATCATCTTTCAGGGATCTTACTAGCTTGACGCTATGGGAAATCTCATCTCGAGGGGGGCTTCATGCTTAGATGCTTTCAGCACTTATCCCTTCCGCACATAGCTACCCAGCGATGCCTTTGGCAAGACAACTGGTACACCAGCGGTGCGTCCATCCCGGTCCTCTCGTACTAAGGACAGCTCCTCTCAAATTTCCTGCGCCCACGACGGATAGGGACCGAACTGTCTCACGACGTTCTGAACCCAGCTCGCGTACCGCTTTAATGGGCGAACAGCCCAACCCTTGGGACCGACTACAGCCCCAGGATGCGATGAGCCGACATCGAGGTGCCAAACCTCCCCGTCGATGTGGACTCTTGGGGGAGATAAGCCTGTTATCCCCGGGGTAGCTTTTATCCGTTGAGCGATGGCCCTTCCATGCGGAACCACCGGATCACTAAGCCCGACTTTCGTCCCTGCTCGACTTGTAGGTCTCGCAGTCAAGCTCCCTTGTGCCTTTACACTCTGCGAATGATTTCCAACCATTCTGAGGGAACCTTTGGGCGCCTCCGTTACTTTTTAGGAGGCGACCGCCCCAGTCAAACTGCCCACCTGACACTGTCTCCCGCCCCGATAAGGGGCGCGGGTTAGAATTTCAATACAGCGAGGGTAGTATCCCACCGACGCCTCCACCGAAGCTGGCGCTCCGGCTTCTCAGGCTCCTACCTATCCTGTACAAGCTGTACCAAAATTCAATATCAGGCTACAGTAAAGCTCCACGGGGTCTTTCCGTCCTGTCGCGGGTAACCTGCATCTTCACAGGTACTATAATTTCACCGAGTCTCTCGTTGAGACAGTGCCCAGATCGTTACGCCTTTCGTGCGGGTCGGAACTTACCCGACAAGGAATTTCGCTACCTTAGGACCGTTATAGTTACGGCCGCCGTTTACTGGGGCTTCGATTCAAAGCTTCGCTTGCGCTAACCTCTCCTCTTAACCTTCCAGCACCGGGCAGGCGTCAGCCCCTATACTTCGCCTTGCGGCTTCGCAGAGACCTGTGTTTTTGCTAAACAGTCGCCTGGGCCTATTCACTGCGGCTCATCAGGGCTATTCACCCTAATGAGCACCCCTTCTCCCGAAGTTACGGGGTCATTTTGCCGAGTTCCTTAACGAGAGTTCTCTCGCTCACCTTAGGATTCTCTCCTCGCCTACCTGTGTCGGTTTGCGGTACGGGCACCTTTTCCCTCGCTAGAGGCTTTTCTTGGCAGTGTGGAATCAGGAACTTCGGTACTAAATTTCCCTCGCCGTCACAGCTCAGCCTGTGTGGTAACGGGATTTGCCTCGTTACCGGCCTAACTGCTTGGACACGCTAATCCAGCAGCGTGCTTACCCTATCCTCCTGCGTCCCCCCATTGCTCAAACGGTAAAGAGGTGGTACAGGAATATCAACCTGTTGTCCATCGCCTACGCTTTTCAGCCTCGGCTTAGGTCCCGACTAACCCTGAGCGGACGAGCCTTCCTCAGGAAACCTTAGGCATTCGGTGGATGGGATTCTCACCCATCTTTCGCTACTCATACCGGCATTCTCACTTCTAAGCGCTCCACGGGTCCTTGCGATCCCGCTTCAACGCCCTTAGAACGCTCTCCTACCACTGACATCGTAAGATGTCAATCCACAGCTTCGGTGATACGTTTAGCCCCGGTACATTTTCGGCGCGGAGTCACTCGACCAGTGAGCTATTACGCACTCTTTAAATGGTGGCTGCTTCTAAGCCAACATCCTGGTTGTCTAAGCAACTCCACATCCTTTTCCACTTAACGTATACTTTGGGACCTTAGCTGGTGGTCTGGGCTGTTTCCCTCTTGACTACGGATCTTATCACTCGCAGTCTGACTCCCATGGATAAGTCTTTGGCATTCGGAGTTTGTCTGAATTCGGTAACCCGATGGGGGCCCCTAGTCCAAACAGTGCTCTACCTCCAAGACTCTTACTACATGAGGCTAGCCCTAAAGCTATTTCGGAGAGAACCAGCTATCTCCAAGTTCGATTGGAATTTCTCCGCTACCCACACCTCATCCCCGCACTTTTCAACGTGCGTGGGTTCGGGCCTCCATCCAGTGTTACCTGGACTTCACCCTGGACATGGGTAGATCACCTGGTTTCGGGTCTACGACCACATACTCATTCGCCCTATTCAGACTCGCTTTCGCTGCGGCTCCGTCTCATCAACTTAACCTCGCATGTAATCGTAACTCGCCGGTTCATTCTACAAAAGGCACGCTATCACCCATTAACGGGCTCTAACTACTTGTAGGCACACGGTTTCAGGATCTCTTTCACTCCCCTTCCGGGGTGCTTTTCACCTTTCCCTCACGGTACTGGTTCACTATCGGTCACTAGGGAGTATTTAGCCTTGGGAGATGGTCCTCCCTGCTTCCGACGGGATTTCTCGTGTCCCGCCGTACTCAGGATCCACTCTGGAGGGAACGAAGTTTCAACTACAGGGCTTTTACCTTCTCTGGCCGGCCTTTCCAGACCTGTTCATTTACCTCGTTCCTTTGTAACTCCGTGTAGAGTGTCCTACAACCCCAAGAGGCAAGCCTCTTGGTTTGGGCTAATCCCGTTTCGCTCGCCGCTACTCAGGGAATCGCGTTTGCTTTCTCTTCCTCCGGGTACTTAGATGTTTCAGTTCCCCGGGTCTGCCTTCTATACCCTATGTATTCAGGTAAAGATCCTATCCCATTACGGATAGGGGGTTTCCCCATTCGGAAATCTCCGGATCAAAGCTTACTTACAGCTCCCCGAAGCATATCGGTGTTAGTACCGTCCTTCATCGGCTCCTAGTGCCAAGGCATTCACCGTGCGCCCTTTCTAACTTAACCTACTTCGGCCGCTGATCGACTGCGGATCTCTGCGTCAGCTCTCTCGCTCCGCTCCTCACGTACTGAAGTACGCTCCGGTGCTCACTCGGTCGCTTCCTTGATCTCCTTGCCGCTCATCGTCCTCATGGTTTGTGCTCTTACTTATTTTCAAAATAAGAGAAAAAAACTAAGATGGCGATTACTCGGTTATTGCTTCTTCATTAACATTATCTAGTTTTCAAGGAACAAAAAATAACGAATGGATTCGTTATGGTTGGTGGAGCCTAGCGGGATCGAACCGCTGACCTCCTGCGTGCAAAGCAGGCGCTCTCCCAGCTGAGCTAAGGCCCCATTATATGAGATGGTGGGCCTAAATGGACTCGAACCATCGACCTCACGCTTATCAGGCGTGCGCTCTAACCAGCTGAGCTATAGGCCCACATAATAGGTAAAGTATTAAAATGTGAGAGGTTGAACTCTCAAAACTGAACGAACAAAACGCGTCACGTTTCATGTAAATATCCTTAGAAAGGAGGTGATCCAGCCGCACCTTCCGATACGGCTACCTTGTTACGACTTCACCCCAATCATCTGTCCCACCTTAGGCGGCTGGCTCCAAAAGGTTACCCCACCGACTTCGGGTGTTACAAACTCTCGTGGTGTGACGGGCGGTGTGTACAAGGCCCGGGAACGTATTCACCGCGGCATGCTGATCCGCGATTACTAGCGATTCCGGCTTCATGCAGGCGAGTTGCAGCCTGCAATCCGAACTGAGAATGGTTTTATGGGATTCGCTTAACCTCGCGGTCTCGCAGCCCTTTGTACCATCCATTGTAGCACGTGTGTAGCCCAGGTCATAAGGGGCATGATGATTTGACGTCATCCCCACCTTCCTCCGGTTTGTCACCGGCAGTCACCTTAGAGTGCCCAACTGAATGCTGGCAACTAAGATCAAGGGTTGCGCTCGTTGCGGGACTTAACCCAACATCTCACGACACGAGCTGACGACAACCATGCACCACCTGTCATCCTGTCCCCCGAAGGGGAACGCCCTATCTCTAGGGTTGTCAGGAGATGTCAAGACCTGGTAAGGTTCTTCGCGTTGCTTCGAATTAAACCACATGCTCCACCGCTTGTGCGGGCCCCCGTCAATTCCTTTGAGTTTCAGCCTTGCGGCCGTACTCCCCAGGCGGAGTGCTTAATGCGTTTGCTGCAGCACTAAAGGGCGGAAACCCTCTAACACTTAGCACTCATCGTTTACGGCGTGGACTACCAGGGTATCTAATCCTGTTTGCTCCCCACGCTTTCGCGCCTCAGCGTCAGTTACAGACCAAAGAGTCGCCTTCGCCACTGGTGTTCCTCCACATCTCTACGCATTTCACCGCTACACGTGGAATTCCACTCTTCTCTTCTGCACTCAAGTTCCCCAGTTTCCAATGACCCTCCCCGGTTGAGCCGGGGGCTTTCACATCAGACTTAAGGAACCGCCTGCGCGCGCTTTACGCCCAATAATTCCGGACAACGCTTGCCACCTACGTATTACCGCGGCTGCTGGCACGTAGTTAGCCGTGGCTTTCTGGTTAGGTACCGTCAAGGTACCGGCAGTTACTCCGGTACTTGTTCTTCCCTAACAACAGAGTTTTACGATCCGAAAACCTTCATCACTCACGCGGCGTTGCTCCGTCAGACTTTCGTCCATTGCGGAAGATTCCCTACTGCTGCCTCCCGTAGGAGTCTGGGCCGTGTCTCAGTCCCAGTGTGGCCGATCACCCTCTCAGGTCGGCTACGCATCGTTGCCTTGGTGAGCCGTTACCTCACCAACTAGCTAATGCGCCGCGGGCCCATCTGTAAGTGATAGCCAAAACCATCTTTCAGCTTTCCCTCATGTGAGGGAAAGAATTATCCGGTATTAGCCCCGGTTTCCCGGAGTTATCCCAGTCTTACAGGCAGGTTGCCCACGTGTTACTCACCCGTCCGCCGCTGACTTCAGGGAGCAAGCTCCCATCTGTCCGCTCGACTTGCATGTATTAGGCACGCCGCCAGCGTTCGTCCTGAGCCAGGATCAAACTCTCCATATAAGAGTTGATTAAGCTCATAAGTTGTCTTTTCAAAAAAGACTAAAGAATTAACGTTGACGTTTTTGTTCGTTCAGTTTTCAAAGATCAATCTGCCGCTTGAGGCGACTTAATTAATATATCATTTCTGATAATCAATGTCAACAAGTTTTTTTATCTCATCAAATGATGATGTTCATCTCTTGCTGACTTGAATTAGTATACCAGCTCTTATCTATTAATTGCAAGCACTTTTTAATAGAATCTATATCTTTTTTCAAAAGTAAGGTCTGTTTAATTTGTCTGTTGTATTCAGCATCGAGTCTTAGCAGAGCCAAATAAAAAAGACCGCGGTATGCAGTCATTTTAATACTTCATCAATATATAACTGGCGGTTTTTCTCTAACTGAATTATTTCGCCGGTTTCTACCAGTTTCACAAGCGGTCTCGTAGGTGATTTACCTTCTATAAAAAGTATTTCTGCCGTCTGGCCATCTGAGAGCTTCACCATACTGCCAATGGAAAAGTTCATGATGCCGGAACCCAGAGCTTGAATGGATGGGATGTCATATTTGCCGAAGCTATCCTGAATCAGCATTTCAAGCACTTTAAATGGAGATTGTTTCCGTCTGTAGAGTCTTTGAGAGGTCATAGCATGAAATGCATCCGCTGCGGCAATGATTCTCCCAGCCTGATTGATTTTGCTGCTTTGTTCTCCAAACGGATAGCCGCTGCCATCCAGCCGCTCATGGTGCTGGATAATGCCGATTTTAGTGCTTTCTCTTAATAGAGATATATTCTGAACCATTTTAAAGCTAAGGGTTGAATGCCTTTTTATTTCTTCAAATTCTTCGGAGTTTAATGAAGTGCTTTTATGCAGGATGGATGGGTTTATCTTCGCCATACCTGCATCTGCCAGGCAGCCTCCCAGGGCAAGCTGGACAATTTCCCCCTTATTCAAACTCAGTTTTTTCCCTATAAAGGCACTGATCATTCCCACGGCTACAGAATGCTGATATAAATAATCTTCATTCGTAGAAAGGTGATGCAGGGAGAAGATTCCGGAGGGGCTTTTCTCCATTTTTTCAATCAGCGGAATCATAATATTTCTTATTTTTGCAATATCCACCGGAAGACCTGATTGCCAGGACACAAATTCTCTTTTGAAGTTTTGAACACCTGTTAAGAATGTATTTAAAAAACCTAATTCATTTGATTCTGTCAGTTCCTCAGCTTCTTCCAAGCTTCCTGCAGAAGCAAAAGGCTTTCCGTTAACCATGGTGGTTTCAACTTCCGCTTCATCAATCAGGAATATTTTCATAATATCCAGCAGTTCCTTCGTCAGCACTGTTTTTTGGCTGATAATAGGGCGATTCGTCAAACTGAAAACATCCTGTGTTAAAATACAGCCCTCTCTTAATTCCTGTATTGGTACTCGCACCATTTCCACACCCCATATGTAATGAGTCTTTTATACTATTTTACATTATTTGGACAAAAAAAAGGAACACAAATCTGTGTTCCTTAAAATTTATTCTTCGCTATTATCTCCATTTACTTCTTCTTCAGGAAGTGAATTGGCATCTTCAAGAGGCTTTGTTAATTCTTCTTCATCTTTTTCCTCTTCTTTTTCAACTTTTGCTACAGTGGATACCGCTTCGTCAGCATCTTCATTTATACGGATGAGTCTGACACCTTGCGTGTTTCTTCCCATAGTGGAAATATCGTTCACTGCCATTCGGATTAGTACGCCGCCTGTTGTAATAAGCATAACGTCTTCTTCTCCTGTGACAGCTTTCATGGAAACGAGGCTTCCGTTCTTATCTGTGATGTTGCAGGTCTTGATTCCTTTACCGCCTCTTCCCTGAACACGGTATTCTCCGGCAGGAGTGCGTTTTCCATAACCGTTTTTGGTTACGATCAGGATCTGGCTGTCATCCTCAAGGACTTCCATCCCAACAACTTCATCACCGGCACTTAAGCTGATTCCTTTAACACCAGTAGCTGTTCTTCCCATTGAACGAACATCTTCTTCTGGGAATCGGATCAGCATGCCATGGCTGGTTCCAATAATGATCTCCTTGCTGCCATCTGTCAGACGCACCGAAATTAATTCATCATCTTCGCGAAGATTCAGGGCAATTAAGCCATTATTACGGATATTGGCAAAGGATGATAATGGTGAACGCTTGGAAATCCCTTGTTTAGTGGTGAAGAACAGGAACCAATCATCGGCAAATTCTTCAACAGGAATAATTGCATTTACCCACTCATCTTTGTCCACTCCAAGAAGGTTAATGATTGGTATTCCTTTCGCAGTACGGCTGAATTCAGGAATTTCATACCCTTTAGCGCGATACACCTTCCCTTTGTTCGTGAAGAAAAGGATGGTATCGTGTGTGGAAGTGGTAATGAGGTGTTCAACAAAGTCATCCTCATTGGTTCCCATTCCCTGGATTCCCCGCCCTCCGCGTTTTTGGGCACGGTAAGTGGAGACAGGAAGACGCTTGATGTATCCCTTATGAGTTAAAGTAAGAACAATATTCTCCCGCGGAATTAGATCTTCGTCTTCAATTTGTTCGATGCCGCCGGCAACTATTTCTGTACGGCGTTTATCGTTGAATCTCTCTTTTACTTCGGTTAACTCTTCTCGGATAATTTCCAATACTTTTTCTTCATCAGCCAAAATAGCTTTTAATTCGGCAATCAATGCGACAAGGCTTGAATATTCGTCTTCAATCTTTTCGCGCTCTAAGCCAGTCAAACGCTGGAGACGCATATCTAGGATCGCCTGGGCCTGCTTTTCAGAAAGATTGAACTTGGTCATTAAGCCTTCACGTGCGATATCGGTTGTTTGAGAACTGCGGATAAGGTTGATTACTTCATCCAGATGATCAAGGGCAATCCTTAAACCTTCCAAAATGTGTGCACGGGCTTCTGCCTTTTTCAATTCGAATTCTGTTCTGCGGCGGATTACAACCTTTTGGTGATCCAGATAATGCTGCAGACACTGTTTGAGATTCAGAACCTTAGGCTGGCCATCTACAAGCGCAAGCAGGTTTATCCCGAAGCTTGTCTGCAGAGCCGTCTGTTTATAAAGGTTGTTCAGCAGAACATTGGCATTAGCATCTTTACGGACCTCGATCACAATGCGCATACCGTTTCGATCTGATTCATCACGCAGGTCGGTAATGCCATCAATTCGTTTATCCCGAACCAGTTCGGCAATTTTTTCAATCAGTTTAGCTTTATTCACTTGGTAAGGAATTTCATTAACAATGATAACTTCTTTTCCGTTGGACTTCTGCTCAATTTCCACTTTGGCCCTTAATGTAATGGAACCGCGGCCTGTTTCGTAAGCTTTGCGGATGCCGCTCCGTCCAAGAATGAGACCGGCAGTCGGGAAGTCTGGACCTGGAATGATTTCCATGAGTTCCTGAACAGTGAGATCCGGCTCCTGGCTGATGGCAAGGACTCCATCAATTACTTCGCCAAGCTGATGTGGCGGAATATTGGTCGCCATACCAACTGCAATTCCAGACGTTCCGTTTACGAGAAGGTTTGGGAAACGCGCAGGCATAACAACTGGTTCTTTCTCAGCACCATCATAGTTATCCTGGTAATCAATCGTGTCTTTATTAATATCGCGCAAAAGCTCCATAGAGATTTTGGACATGCGTGCCTCAGTATAACGCATCGCAGCTGCAGCGTCACCATCGACAGACCCGAAGTTTCCGTGTCCATCAACAAGCATATAGCGATAGTTGAAATCCTGAGCCATACGCACCATCGTGTCATATACTGCGGAGTCACCGTGCGGGTGATATTTACCGATTACTTCCCCAACGATACGGGCTGATTTTTTAAATGGTTTATCAGAATGCATTCCTAAATCATGCATTGCATATAAGATTCTTCGGTGAACCGGCTTTAAACCATCCCGTACGTCCGGAAGGGCACGTGAAACAATTACACTCATGGCATAGTCCAGGAATGATGAACGCATTTCCTGGCTAATATTAATTTCTTTTACTTGAGAATTCGGTGTATCGGCCATTTAAAGGAACCTCCTTTAAAGAGACGCAGGATGAACTGTCATCCGTTTGTCACTTCGTTTAGCTGAAACCTGTATGGTCTTTCCATACAGCTTCTGCTTTTTTCATAAATTAGACGCACTTGGGGCATTAAATAAAAAGAATAAACCAATTATGTAAAAGCAGGATAGAGAACCTCTATCCTGAAAGAAAGCGAAGGCGCGCTGCCGTGCTTTAGGTTTGCTTTTACAATTAAATATCCAAATTCTTTACATAAACCGCATTTTCTTCGATAAAGTTCCGGCGAGGCTCTACTTTGTCACCCATTAGGATTTCAAACGTTTCGTCAGCTTCGATGGCATCCTCAAGATTTACCTGGAGAAGGGTTCTTGATTCCGGATTCATTGTCGTTTCCCAAAGCTGGCCCGGGTTCATTTCCCCAAGTCCCTTATAACGCTGAATTCCCGGCTTAGGCTGGCTCGGAAGTTCACCAAGAATCTTATCCAGCTCGCGGTCATTATAGGCATATTCAATCTTTTTGCCCTGCTGGATCTTGTAAAGAGGCGGCTGGGCAATATAGATATAGCCAGCTTCAATAATCTGCCTCATATAACGGTAAAAGAACGTTAATAATAACGTGCGGATATGTGCACCATCGACATCTGCATCCGTCATGATGACAATTTTATGATAGCGGGCCCTGGAGATATCAAAATCTTCGCCTATACCGGTTCCGATTGCGGTAATAATCGCACGGACCTCATTATTGGACAGGATTTTATCCAGGCGGGCTTTTTCTACGTTCAGGATCTTTCCTCTTAGGGGAAGGATCGCCTGGAAATGACGGTCACGACCCTGCTTGGCAGATCCGCCCGCAGAGTCACCCTCAACCACATAAAGTTCGCTTATAGAAGGATCTTTAGATGAACAGTCAGCGAGTTTACCAGGCAAGCTGGATACTTCAAGAGCACTCTTTCTTCTTGTAAGCTCCCTTGCTTTTTTGGCGGCCAGTCTTGCTCGTGCTGCCATAAGCCCTTTTTCAACAATTTTTCTGGCTACCGTCGGATTTTCGAGCATGAATTTTTCAAGAGCTTCAGAGAAAATTGTATCGGTTGCTGCACGCACCTCTGAGTTTCCAAGCTTCGTTTTCGTCTGCCCTTCAAACTGAGGATCAGGATGTTTAACGGATACAATAGCCGTTAAGCCTTCACGGACATCTTCACCGGAAAGGTTTGCGTCACTCTCTTTAAAGACGCCATTCTTGCGTGCATAGTCGTTGATAACCCTTGTTAAGGCTGTCTTAAAGCCGGATTCATGCGTACCGCCTTCATAGGTGTGAATATTATTGGCAAAAGAATAGATATTGCTTGTAAATCCATCATTATACTGGATGGATACTTCAACAGTGATGCCTTCACGTTCACCATCAATGTAGATAGGCTCTTCATGAAGAACTTCCTTCGTTCTGTTCAAATGCTCAACGTACGATTTAATTCCACCCTCGTACATATATTCACTTTTCTTGTTTTCTTCACGCTTGTCCTCAATCGTGATCTTTAATCCTCTGTTTAGGAATGCCAATTCACGGATTCGATTTGCAAGTGTTTCATAATCATATTCAAGCGTTTCAGTGAAGATTTCACTGTCCGGCTTAAAATGGATGGTTGTTCCAGTATGATCCGTTTCCCCAATCACTTCCAGATCGGCACTAGGGACTCCGCGCTCAAACTTCTGATAATATTTCTGTCCATCACGATGAACAAATACTTCGAGCACAGTTGAGAGAGCATTAACTACAGAAGCACCAACACCATGCAGACCACCGGAAACCTTATATCCTCCGCCTCCGAATTTACCGCCTGCATGCAGAACCGTCATAATGACTTCTACTGCCGGTCGTCCCATTTTTTCGTGGATTCCGACTGGAATACCGCGTCCGTTATCCACTACCGTAATACTATTATCCTTTTCGATAATCACATTGATTTCAGAACAGTAGCCTGCCAGTGCTTCATCAATACTATTATCGACTATTTCCCAAACAAGATGGTGAAGCCCTTTGGCACTTGTTGAACCGATATACATTCCCGGACGCTTCCGAACTGCTTCCAGACCTTCCAGTACCTGTATCTGATTCTCATCATAGGATTGTTCCTGCACTGCCTTTTGCTCCATTGCCACATCGGTCACCTACACTTTCCATTTCACTAATCTATAAAAAAGCCTGGCTTTAAGATGAGCCAAACTGTAGTTTTCACTGACTTGCCTTTCGTTCCATCAGGGAAGTTCTTCCGGCAGTCCTGCATTTCTTTAAAATTCGTGAACACTTAATTTATGGGATCGTTTTTTTAATGTACCTGAGGATAGCGGAGAAAAATAGATCTTTTCTGTTGTGACAACCACAGATTTATAGGAACCTTTTGCGAGGTTCACTACTGACTCCTCCAGGTCCTCCTTACGTTCTTCCGCATACTCGGAAGCAAGGGCTGTTTCTTTATCAATAATGGCGACAATATCCCTTGCCCGGACCAACACATCTTCACCTATATGGATGTACATGCGATCACCTCACTGAATCTTCTTGATTCTCCCTGCCTCAACACTGAACGCTGCTGCTTCTTTAAGCGTCTGGTGGTCTATTCCATCAACGCTCGTAGTAGTGACAAACGTCTGTACTTTTCCTTGAATGGTATTTAATAAATGGGATTGGCGATAATCATCCAATTCCGAGAGGACGTCATCCAGCAGCAGAATGGGATATTCTCCAATTTCAGAATGGATCAGTTCGATTTCGGCAAGCTTAACCGACAAAGCTGTCGTTCTTTGCTGCCCCTGTGAACCGAATGTTTGCACATCTCGCCCGTTCACATGGAAAATCAGGTCATCGCGATGCGGTCCAAACATGGTGACACCGCGGTCTATTTCCCTGTTTTTCACTTTCGCAAATTTATCCTGGTATACTTTAACCATTTTCGACAAATCTTGTTCTTCTGATACCTCGGCAGAAGGCTTGTACTCAATTTTCAAGGTTTCAAGCCCTCTTGAAATTCCTTCATGAATCGGCTGTGCCCAATTCTCGAGGAGTCTGAGGAACTCATAACGCTTTGAAACAATCTTTGCAGCCATTTCAATAAATTGCTCTGTTAAAATCTCAAGCATGGTATGGTCGGTCTGCTTTTTGATCTGGAGCATTTTCAGGTAGTGGTTGCGCTGCTGGAGGATTTTCTGATACTGGCTGATATCATGCAAATAGACAGGTGAAACCTGCCCAATCTCCATATCAATAAAACGACGCCTTATTTGAGGGCTCCCTTTCACAAGGTGGAGATCTTCAGGCGCGAACATCACAACATTCATATTGCCGACATACTGGCTTAATTTCTGCTGCTCTATATGATTGCATTTGGCTTTTTTGCCTTTTTTGCTGATGACTAATTGCATGGGCAGGGATCCTTGCCTTTTTTGGACCCTTCCTTCTATTTTAGCATATTCCTGATCCCAGCGAATAAGATCTTTGTCATTTGATGTCCGATGGGACTTTGCCATGGCCAGGACATAGATCGATTCCATGACATTTGTTTTTCCCTGGGCATTCTCTCCCAAAATTACATTCACTTTATTTTCGAAATTAACTTCAAGCTCTTCGTAATTCCGGTAATTTTTTAATAGCAACTGCTCTATATGCATAGACGCTACATCCTTTTAGATAATAAGAAAAGCGGAGCCGCCTTGCCACCCACGACAAGCACAAGACGAGCCTCTAGAAAAGGCGTTCTTTGCCTTTTTGGGAGGATTGGCTTGTGACCTCGAGGGGGTAGGCGCCGGAGCTAGACAGTTATCGAAATTCAAAATTATAAACTTTTTAATTAATTTACTTAGCGGGCTAGACGATCGTAAATTCACCCACATCCGGAATTTCGATTTTATCCCCGGTTCTTAGCTTTCTTCCCCGTCTTTGATCCTGTTCCCCATTGACGAAGACTTCGTATTCACTCAGGAACCATTTGGCCATCCCGCCTGTTTGAATCACATCAGCGGCTTTTAAAAATTGGCCCAGCGTAATATATTCTGTATCAATTTGAATTTCCGTCATATTTTCACTCTTTTCCATTGTCCGACTTAAAGTGCTGCAGTGATTTCTGCACTTTGGCAAAACAATTTCAGAATGGTATCTAATATTCTATTTTACTAAATAAATCACAGATACACAAAGAAAACTCGCCTGCAGCTGGTTATTTTCATTATTCCCCTGCAATTGGCCAATATTCTTGCAGACAGGGGGACAGTTTTAGATATCTGCTTCACCAAAAAAAGTAAGCCGCCGGCACAACCGGCAGCTTTTTTTCTTAATACGTCCTTACTGGCAGGATCAATTGCAGTATTGATTCATCGTTTAAAGGTTTGATGATAAATGGTCTCATAGCGCCGGTGAAGCTGATTGTAATTTCAGAGCCTTCAAGTGCTTTTAGGGCATCCATCATGAATTTCGCGCTAAAGGAGATTTTTAATTCTTCGCCTTCTATGGATTTGCTCTGCACTTCTTCGACAACTTTTCCAATTTCAGGAGTGTTGGATGAAATTTCGATTACACCGCCATCAATTGTTGATAGTTTGACCACATTGTTTCGGCCTTCTTTCGCCAATAAAGATGCACGGTCAATAGCCTGCAGGAACTCCTTTGTATTGACGATAACATCTGTTTTGCTGTCTGAAGGGATCAATCTGGATGTATCCGGGTAATTTCCTTCCAGCAGCCTTGAGAAGAACAGCAGATGTTCGGCCTTAAAGAGAACCTGGTTTTCGGTAATAACGATATCGATTAAATCATTGTTGTCATCAAGAATTTTGCTTAACTCACTTAAGCTTTTTCCTGGAATGACTACATTGTAGCTTTCGCTGGCATTTGTTTCGATTTGAGCTTTTCTTAAGGCTAGCCTATGACTATCTGTTGCAATACAGGTTAATGTCCCGTTTTCCACCTTCCAGTTTACACCTGTCAAGATAGGGCGTGTTTCTGAGGTGGACACTGCGAATACCGTTTGGCGAACCATTGCTTTTAATAAGTCTGTAGGAATTTTAAACACATTCTCTTCCTCGATTTGAGGCAGATGAGGATATTCCTCAGCATCCAGACCATTAAGATTGAATTCGGATTTACCTGAACGGATGACTGTCTGCAAATGGTTTTCAACGCTGATCTCTACAGTGTCAGTCGGTAGCTTCTTAACGATTTCGCTGAAGAACTTCGCTTGGAGCACAATAGCACCAGCCTGTTTGATCTCGACGATTTCATCTCCGGCTTCTTCTTTAGGTATAAAAGATTCGATTGAAATATCAGAGTCGCTTCCCGTTAATGTGACCCCTTCTTCAGATGCAACGATTTTAATTCCCGTTAAGATGGGAATAGTCGTTCTGCTTGTTACAGCTTTCATAACATCCTGGACGCTTTGGACCAAACGGTCGCGCTGGATAATAAATCTCATTTTTTAAATCCTCCAAGCATATTTTAATGGCGTATTGAATATATATATATTTTTTATAAAAAAATAGTAGAAGTACTAGTAGGGCCTGTTAGTATGTGGATAACTGCATTTTTCGAAAGGAAACACAGCCTATCCACATGTGGACAGACTGTGTGTAAGTTTGGTCAAGTTATACACATTATACCTTGAGCATTTCATTGATTTCTTTCAGCTGCTTCTCAAATTGCGAATCTGCCTGAAGCATCTTTGAAATTTTTTCATGGGCATGAATGACGGTCGTGTGGTCCCTTCCGCCAAATTCCTCCCCTATTTTTGGAAGAGAAAAGTCGGTTAATTCCCTTGAGAGATACATGGCAATCTGACGGGGGAATGCGACAGACTTTGTTCGTTTCTTCGCCTTAAAGTCCTCAAGCTTTACGTTAAAGTGTTCCCCAACTACCCTTTGAATTTCATGGATCGTAATGACCTTCGGTTTGGAGCTTGGAATAATATCCTTTAATGCTTCTGCCGCAAGATCTGCATTAATATCTTTATTTATTAAAGAGGAATAAGCTACTACACGAATCAGAGCGCCCTCAAGCTCACGGATGTTGGAATCAATCTGATTGGCAATGTACAGCATAACCTCATTAGGAATATCAAGTCCCTCCGCTTTGGCCTTTTTGCGGAGAATCGCGATTCGCGTTTCCAGGTCCGGCGGAGTTATATCTGTAATAAGGCCCCATTCAAATCTGGAGCGAAGCCTGTCTTCCAATGTCGGAATTTCTTTTGGAGGACGGTCACTTGAGATGATGATCTGCTTGCTTTCTTCATGCAATGTATTAAAAGTATGGAAAAATTCTTCCTGCGTCTGTTCTTTTCCAGCCAAAAACTGAATATCATCGATAAGAAGAACATCCACATTTCGATATTTATCGCGGAAATCACCCGCTTTGTTATCTCGGATCGAGTTAATGAATTCATTTGTAAATTTCTCGGAAGATAAGTATACGACTTTAGCTGATGGATTATGATCTAATACATAATGGCCGATTGCATGCATAAGGTGAGTTTTTCCGAGTCCAACTCCCCCGTAAATAAATAAAGGATTGTATGCCTTGGCCGGTGCCTCGGCTACAGCAAGTGAAGCTGCGTGGGCGAAGCGGTTTCCGGACCCGATGACAAACGTGTCGAATGTATACTTCGGATTCAGCATCGTTAATGGCAGTTCAGGCTGTTCTTCCTCCGGCTTTTTCTTTTTTGGCGGAAGAGGAAAATCGACTTCTTCTTCACTTTGATTTTGCGGAATGATGAATTTTACTCCTAATTCTTCACCGGTAATGTCATAAAGAATTCCGGAGATCAGCTGGGAATAACGCTCTTCAAGCCAGTCACGGGCAAACTCATTCGGGGCCTTAACGATTAAAGTGTCTCCCTGCAGAGAATGCGCTTTTGTCGATTTTAGCCATGTATCAAAACTTGGTTTGCTGATTTTCTTCTCAATATTGGCCAGAGCATTATTCCAAAGATCCGCAATGTTTTCCAATGATATCCCTCCTTTTCCATCTATATTTGGGAATTTAGATTACTGTCCAGCTCCGGTGCCTTTTGAAGGCCCCCCTCGCTTTTCTTTGTTTCGAGCCACAAAAACGATAGGTTATACACGCTGTATAACCCTTAAGTTTATAAATATACGAAACTGTTTATGTGGAAAAATATATAATAAGGAAGTAAAGTGGAATTTC